>NZ_AZYA01000039.1:0-137023 GCF_000513015.1 Bifidobacterium sp. MSTE12
GCCGATAACGGCCGTTATGTTGGCTTTTTTACCGGAATTTTTCCTAAAATGGGGTGTGTCCGATGAGGACATGCCTTGTGGAATTCGATGGTAACGCCGGCGCCTCCACCTCTCATGCGTAGTTGGGAAGCGCCGACGGCCGGCGGCGTATGCATAATGCATACTGCTGACCGGCCGTTCGGCTGTATCATCTCAGCTTTCGGCGGGAAATGGGAGCTCGGATGACAGCGACGATTGCGGTTGCGGACAAAAGAAGCGCGGCCGCAAAGATCATCGGGAGCGTGACGATGCCGGTTTTCGGCATGCTGCGGCTGATGGATTGTTGAGATGGAGCTGCGGGCGTCTCCCTAGGGGTTTCACTGGGTTCGGCTGGGGGAGTCGTTGGCTCCTTGGGTTCCTCAGGTTGAGCTGGTACTTCAACCGGCTTGATAATCACATTCACCTTGGCGGCGATATGGTCTTCCGTTGCGGTGCGCGACTGCATCTTTTCGGAGGTGATGCGTGCTGCGGTGATGTCGACATCCTGATTCGCTCCGGCGAATGCGGTACCGCCTTGCACCGCTTGCGCAGCCAAGCCGATTTGCTTGTTAAGTGCCGCAAGCTGAACCTCATCGACATCAAGTCGGTAATCAGCCAGTGCATTCAATCTCGTACCGGTCTGTTCAAGCAAGCTGGAGACGGTGAACTCGGGCATATCCGCGCTCGCGGTCAGCTCGAGTTGCGGAATATCGCTGATGATTCGCAATGTGGTGGTTTCGTACATGCCGTTCTCTGCCTGAGCCAGACCAGCGGCAAGTTGCAGATATGAGGTTAGGTTCGATACGTCGGAAAATGATCCATGCAGTATCTCCAACGTATCCAATCCTGCGGGAAACGTTCCGTGAAACATGCCGCCGCCGATTTGTACGTATCCGAGATAATCGGCAGCACCGACGCGTTCGACAATCGTGGGCGCACTGAACGTGCCGTGCTCCAGGTAAGCTTCCGCCATGCCTTCGCTGTCTTCGCCGAATTGCATCAGTGTATGGCTGGACGTGAACGTACCATTCTCGACGATCAGCGTGCCCCAGCACAGTATGGCCGACTCGGTGCCTCCGGCGACAGTGCCGGAGCCGGTTATGGTTAGCGTGGTATCGGCGGGAATGCTGATCGCGGGGCCGCCGCTTGCCGCAAGCGTATGTCCGTCGAGATCCAGAATTGCGGTATCGGCATCATCGGGAAGCGTAAAGTCGATGCTTTCGGTGACGTCCGTAAGCAATGTGATGGTCGAGTCGCCGTTGCCGACATGTTGGATTGCCGCCTGCAGGCTGGCATATGTGTTGTCGCCGACCTGTGCCACGGCTGATGGAGGAGCGTCGGCCCATGCGGTAACCGTATGGCCAGGAAATAGCGCAAGGGTGCAACACAGCATCATGAAAATGAAAAACATACGACTATTGGCGATTAATTGTTGCATGATTATTCTTTCTGTATGGCGCACGAAAATATGAATTCATGAATCAAATTCGTGCGTCGAATTGATGGTAATGTGCTCGCAAAAGCGAGAGAATGAAAAGGCAAGTACAGCGCTGTGCTTGAATTAAGTATATCAAAAGATGGTTGACGGGGGATAATCACGGGGGTTTATATTTCTATTTTTTCAGGAAAATAAACGTTTTTGAGAGTGGAGTGGTGATGGCGCAATTTAGATTAGGGTGAGAACTTCATTTCGTATCATTATCTGGCTATTTCTCTTATGAGAATACGTTTGGGTGGAATGAAATATCGCTTTTGATGGTTTGCGCGAAATATCACGTTGTTGAAAAAAGTACGGTAGGGTGGTGTGGGAATAGGACGCTGTAAAATCGGGGGCATGACAGAAGAGACCTTTACCCCTAGGAACATCATCGTGACCGGTGGCTGCGGCTTCATCGGATCGAACTTCGTACATTACGTGGTCAATAATCATCCGGATGTGCATGTCACCGTATTGGACAAGCTGACGTATGCCGGCAATCCTGAGAACATCGCCGGACTTCCGGAAGACCGCGTGGAGCTGGTCGTAGGAGATATCTGCGATGCGGATCTGCTGGATCGCATCGTGCCGGGGCACGACGCAATCGTGCATTATGCGGCGGAATCGCACAACGACAACTCCATCGCCGATCCCGAGCCGTTCCTGCACACCAATGTGGAGGGCACGTTCCGTCTGCTCGAAGCAGTACGTAAGTATGGCATCCGCTACCATCACGTGAGCACCGACGAGGTGTACGGCGATCTGGCGCTGGATGATCCGGCGAAGTTCACCGAGTCCACCCCATACCATCCGAGTTCGCCGTATTCGTCGACGAAGGCGGCATCCGACCTGCTGGTGCGTGCATGGACTCGCACGTACGGACTGCGCACGACCATTTCGAACTGCTCGAACAACTATGGTCCATATCAGCATGTTGAGAAGTTCATTCCGCGTCAGATTACGAACATTTTGGAAGGCATTCGCCCGAAGCTGTACGGCAAGGGTGAGAACGTGCGTGACTGGATCCACACCGAAGACCATTCCTCCGGCGTGTGGACGATTCTGACCAAGGGCCGTATTGGCGAAACGTATCTGATCGGTGCTAACGGCGAAAAGAACAACATCACCGTGCTGCGCATGATCCTGAAGATGATGGGGCAGAGTGAGGATGCGTTCGATTGGGTAAAGGACCGCCCGGGCCACGACCGTCGTTATGCGATCGATTCGACGAAGCTGCAGACGGAGTTGGGTTGGACCCCGACCCACACGGATTTCGAATCGGGACTCAGGCAGACAATCGATTGGTACACCGAAAACCGCCAGTGGTGGGAGAAGACCAAGGCCGCGACCGAAGCACGCTACAAGGCCCAAGGTCAGTGAGGCTTGGCAAGGATTGGGTGTCGGGGGTTCGAGTCCCTCATCGCCCAATCCGTCGTATCCGCATTCGAATGGTCTGATGGAGAGATGGGAAATATGGATTTTGAGAAGGAACTGAAGGTCACGGAGACGAACATTCCGGGCCTGCTGGTGTTTGATCTGCCTGTGCATGGAGACAATCGCGGTTGGTTCAAGGAGAACTGGCAGCGAGCGAAGATGCTGGAACTGGGCCTGCCGGATTTCGGACCGGTGCAGAACAACATTAGCTTCAACGCGAAGAAGGGCGTGACGCGAGGCATCCACGCCGAACCGTGGGACAAGTACATCTCCATCGCGACGGGCGAGATCTTCGGTGCGTGGGTGGACCTGCGCCCAGGCGAAAGCTTCGGTCAGGTGTATACGACCCGATTGGATCCGTCGAAGGCGATCTACGTGCCGCGTGGCGTAGGCAACAGCTTTCAGGCCCTTGAAGACGGCACCGCGTATACGTATCTGGTGAACGCGCACTGGAGCCTGGAACAGAAGAAGACCTACACTTTCGTGAACCTCGCCGACCCGGAACTGAATATTCCGTGGCCGATCCCACTTGAGGAATCCGAACGAAGCGAAGCCGACCTGCATCATCCAATGCTCAAGGACGCCAAGCCCATGGCGCCGCGTCGCACGATGGTGACCGGTTGCAACGGCCAGCTCGGCCACGCAATCCGCGACTACGTGGAGACCCACGGTCTGCAAGGCTTTGAATTCAACGACATCGACACGTTCGACTTCTCCGACCCGACCCAATACGACCAGTTCGATTGGAGCCTGTACGGTACGATCATCAATGCCGGTGCCTACACGGCCGTGGACAAGGCCGAAACCGACGAAGGCCGACCCATCGCATGGAAGGCGAACGCGCAAGGACCGGCCCTGCTGGCCGGAATCGCCAAGGAACACAACATCACGCTCGTGCACGTAAGCTCGGACTACGTGTTCGACGGCGTCGAGAAGGAGCACAGCGAGACCGAGGCGTTCGCGCCGTTGGGTGTGTACGGGCAGACCAAGGCCGCCGGCGACATCGCCGTGGCGAACGTGCCTCGCCACTATATCGTACGCAGCTCGTGGGTGATCGGTGAAGGCCATAACTTCGTGAAGACCATGATGATGCTCTCCGATCGCGTGGCCGACCCGAACGACCAGCTCAATGAGGTGACCGTGGTGGACGATCAGTACGGCCGGCTCACCTTCACCACAGATATGGCCGAGGCGATTTTCCACCTGCTGGATACGAACGCCGAATATGGCACGTACAACCTGACCGGTTCCGGTGCGGTGAAGTCCTGGGCGGACATCGCCAAGGCGGTGTTCGATGAAACGAATGGCAACGGCGACAAGGTCAAGCCGATTTCGACCGACCAGTATTTCGCGAATGCGAAGAACCCGGTCAGTCCGCGCCCGACCAATTCGGCGCTGAACCTCGCGAAGATTGAACGGACCGGTCTGAACGTGCCGGATTGGGAAGAATCCCTGAAGGCATACGTTGCCAAGGAACTGAAGAACTGAACCCGTCTCCTTCGTCGAAGGGACGCCATAGGTAAGGAGAAGTCAATGAAGGGCATCATTCTGGCGGGCGGATCCGGAACCCGTCTATACCCGTTGACCACGGTCACGTCGAAGCAGTTGCTGCCGGTGTATGACAAGCCGATGATCTACTACCCGCTCAGCGTGCTGATGATGGCCGGGATCCGTGACATCCTGATTATCTCCACGCCGAAGGATCTGCCGAACTTCGAAAGGCTACTGGGCGACGGTTCGCATTATGGCGTGAACTTCTCCTACAAGGTGCAACCCAGCCCGGATGGTCTGGCGCAGGCATTCCTGCTGGGTGAAGAGTTCATCG
The DNA here is from genome assembly GCF_000513015.1 of Bifidobacterium sp. MSTE12. Classification (NCBI taxonomy): domain Bacteria; kingdom Bacillati; phylum Actinomycetota; class Actinomycetes; order Bifidobacteriales; family Bifidobacteriaceae; genus Bifidobacterium; species Bifidobacterium sp. MSTE12. The sequence goes on from NZ_AZYA01000039.1 coordinate 4,755, forward strand.
ACGGCGAACCGTGCGCGCTGGTACTGGGAGACAACATCTTCTACGGCAATGGTTTGGGCGCTACGCTGCGCGGCGCGGTACGCAAGGCGGAATCCGGCGAGGGCGCAAGTGTATTCGGCTATTATGTGGACGATCCGGAACGTTACGGCGTAGTTGAGTTTGACGAGAACAAGAAGGCCATCTCGATCGAAGAGAAGCCGGCCAGGCCGAAATCGCATTACGCGGTGACGGGCCTGTACTTCTACGACGAACGTGTGGTCGATTTCGCCAAGCAGGTCAAGCCGAGTCCGCGTGGCGAACTGGAGATTACAGACCTCAACCGCATGTATCTCGATGCGGGCGCGTTGAACGTGCGTACGCTGGGCCGCGGGTATGCGTGGCTGGATACGGGCACGATGGATTCGCTGTTCGAGGCGGGTGAGTTCGTGCGTACCGTGCAGCATGCGCAGGGCCTGCCAATCGCCATTGTCGAGGAGATTGCCTACGAGAACGGGTGGATTAGTCGTGGGCAGCTTGTGGAATCTGCCGAACGGTACGGTAAAAGCCCGTACGGCCAGCACTTGCAGGGTATTGCCGACGGTGAGATCATGCTCGTGCCCAACACCGACAAGCGGTGACTTCACCCCCTGTGAGGGGACATTCCAAAATAGGCTTTTGATTTGCACACATGAGATGGAGAATCCAGTGATTTCTGCAGAGAACACTAACGCTCAGCAGGTTGTCGTGCCGCAAGGGGCATCTGAAGAGACGGATAACGGCATCACCCTTATGGGTCTGCTGACAATCATTCGTAAGCATATCGTCACTGCGATCATCGCATTCGTGGTGGTAGTCGCTGGTGTGAGCACCTACACCTTCCTGGCTCCGCCGAAATACACGGCGACGGCTCAGACCATGGCTACCTATAACGCCTCGCAGGAAGGCGCCGACATCAGCCAACAGAGCACCGGCGGCAGCTATATTTCCAATCAGATCACTTCATATCCGACGCTGGCCACCACCGAAAAGGTGCTCAAGCCCGTTATCAACGAGCTCGGTCTTGATGAGACCGTTGCGGAACTGGCCGGTCAACTGACCGTCACCAACCCCACCAATACGGCGTTCGTAAATATCTCAGCAGTGGACGGCGATCCGAAGCAGGCCGCCGACATCGCCAACGCGGTGGCCGAATCCCTGCAGGACGTCATCCAGAACGATTTGTACTCCACCTCCGACAAGTCGCCGGTGAAGATGTCCATCGTGCAGAAGGCCCAGACGCCGACCTCGAAGAGTTCGCCGAAGACCGCGCTGTATCTTGCAGTCGGTGTGGTTTTGGGCATTATCGTGGGTGTATTCGCCGCACTGATCAAGGATTTGCTGAACACCAAGGTCGAGGATACCTCCGACGTGCGTGGCGTGGTTGGTTCGTCCGCATTGGGCTCCGTGCCGCAGGATGAATCTCTTACCGAAAAGCGTCCGGTCATCGTATCGCAGCCGAACGGTGCCATTGCCGAGGAATTCCGCCGCATCCACACGAATATCGAATTCCTGCAGACCGACAAGACCAGTGGCGTCGGGCAACTGATCGTCATCACCTCCACGTCGCCGTCCGAAGGCAAGACCACCACTGCCATCAACACTGCGGCCGCTCTGGCCGAAGATGGCGCGAAGGTGCTGCTCATCGACGCCGATCTACGTCACCCATCCGTGGCCCATCATCTTGGACTCGAAGGCACTGCCGGACTGGCGCACGTGCTTTCCGGCCAGATGACCCCGAAGGATGTGGTGCAGAACTATTGGAAGCAGAGCTTGCACATTCTGCCTGCGGGTAAGCGCCCGGCCAATGCTGGTGTGTTGCTGGGTTCCGAAACCATGAAGCTTATGGTGGAGCAGGCACTCACCCAGTATGACTATGTGGTTATCGATACCGCCCCGCTGAGCGTATCCAACGATGGTGCCGTATTCGGTCGTTGGGCCAAAGGCCTGGTGCTCGTCACCGGTCGTGGTGTGTGCGAGAAGAAGGAGTTGCAGGAGGTCGCCGATACGCTTCATACTGCTGAAGTGCCGGTGCTCGGCTTCATCTTCAACTTCGCCGACCCGAAGAAGGTCCACTCGCATTCGAATTATTACTACTATTACGAAGACGGAGCGCCTCGCAGTACCCATAAGGGCAAGAGGCACTGATTGCCGTTGTTGCGGCTCCCGTCGATTGGCGGGAGCCCTTTCATATGCGTTCTGGCATATTGTGAGCAACGGAATATAAACTAGTGATTTAAGAGCTGGTATCGGCAGATGCATACGGAATTGAGGATGTATGGGTAACGACGAGCATGACTCCAAGCCTGTTGAAGGTGCGTTGGCCAGCCGCTCCCGTGATATCGTCGATACGTTCTGGGATATTCCGCCGCTGAGCTTCTCCGAGTCGGAATTCGCCACTGAGGAGCCGCTTTCCGAGAGTGGACGGGTCATCTCTTCCATGGGCAAAGCCGAACTTGACGCGGAGACCGAGAACGCCGCACCTGTGATGACCATCACGGCACCTGCCGTCGAAACTCCGGTTGTGACCACCAAGGTCACGGATGCCGCTGAAACCATGCCGTTGGCGGATTCATCCATTCCGCAGGCGTTCGATGTGCCGTCCTCCGACAACGCTGCGGATGCCGCAGCCAAGACGGCTGGCTCCATCGAAGACATTTCCAACGACCCTGAACATGATCCGCTGAAACTCGTTCCAATCCTGCCTAAACAGCCATCGAATGCCAAAAAGATCATCATAGGAGTAATTACGGCGATCATTGCGGTGGCGGTGATTATCGGTCTGATCCTGACATGGCATAATCGTCAGACCTCACAGGAACGTCGCGCTGCCGTCACGACATGCGAACGAGCCAAAAACAAGTACGATTCCGCCAATACAAGTATGGCCGCTGCGCTGAAGAAGGCGACCGCATTGCAGAGCACCACCGCCAATCAAGTGATGGACGCGCAGACGTTGACGAAGCTCAACGATGCGATCACCAAAGCGCAAAACATGAAGACCATAGGCGGATGCGAAGCATCACAGTCCGATTCAGTGCTACGTCAGCATGCCCGCTCAATGAGCAAGCAGATCAGTGGCATCAAGGAGACCACCAAAGCGCTGACTTCGGCGACCACGGCCGTGACAGACAGCAAGACAGCCAAAACGAAGCAGGACGCCATCGATCAAGCACGTAAGAATCTGCAGGACGCCATCGATGCCGCGCAGAAGCTACTGGATGGCAGCCTGTACAAGGTGGCCGACAATTCCACACGCGTGGCGCTGGAAAACGCCATCGACACCGCACAGGCGCTGATTGACGGCAACAGCACGGACACTAAGGCCATGCAGGACGCCGTCAGCGGCATAACCTCCGCTTCCGACAGTGTGAACGCCTCCATTGACGCGCAAAATCAGGCCAACACCAATACGAACGGCAACACGAACACCTACAGACGTGGTGCCACCACAACCGTACCTGAACCGTCGGCCTCCACCGAATCCGAATCGCCTTCGCAAAGTGCCACCGAAACACCGAAGGATGACGGTAGTTCGTCGACGACTCCTGTGGATCCGTCTCCAAGCCCCACCACACCATCGAGCTCAGGTACGTCCAACGACACCTCTGAATCCGACACTTCGGATTAAGGTGAATGAATTCCGACTGCCTCCCTTTTTGCTCGATACATAGTCGCACACCACCGACTTCAGAGGGTATTTTTCTTGCAGGATTGTTGTGTTTCCTTAGATGATGCACCCGTATACCGTTGAGGCACCCGATTTCAGGGGACCTATGTGATACTGTGATATCAGCCGTTCGATGAATGAGGCGAAGAGAAGAGGACCGTATGCCCATGCAGGGTGAGGCAATCGAATTCGACGAGCATGCCCGTACGCAGGAGATTCATATGATTTCCTCGCATACGAACCGTCAGACATATGCAAAAACTCAGAATCAGGCATATTCCGGCCAACCTTCCACATCTTTCGAACCAATGACCTTCTCCAATACGCCGTTCCCGACCGGAGACAAGGGTGGTATGCGGAGTCGGAGGGCACGCAACGCGGATCGGCGCCCACGATGGCGATATGCTTTCGTAAGTTGCATGGTCGTTCTCGACATCGCGGTGATGCTGTCGCTGCTGATCAGCCTGCTGGTCAACGGTGAAGCATACGTCACCATCGTACGATCCATGCCGTTCGGGCTGTTCCTGTTCTGCTTCAGCTTGATTTGGGTGCTGTGCCTGGCACTTGCCGGCACGTACCATCGACATCTCATGGCGGATGGTTATGAACTGTATGCGAAGATTATCAATGCTTCGCTGCTCACCGTCCTGTTGTACTGCAGCCTGTCGTTCACACTCAATCTCGACCTGCCCCGTACCGCACTGATCACAGCACCGGTCATCGCGTTCTTTCTGGCGGTGATTGAACGTTGGCAGATGCGTATGAGCCTGCATCGCAACCGTCGGAACGGACGGTGCAAATACAAGACCGTGCTGGTCGGATCATCCGTCGGCATCAATACCGCCCTGCGCACCATGGCCGACTATTCCAATTGGGGCTATGAACCGATCGCAGTCTGCCCGATCGAAGCGGATCTGCATGAACCCGACGCCTACGTGGTCACCTCATTCGTACCGGATCCCAACATTCCCGGTGCCGACAAACTCAAGGTAATCCCGTTCAATTCGGCATTTCCGCGCACTTGCGAAAGCCTTGGTGCTCAGGAGGTGTACATAGCCGATGTGTTGTCGCGCGATTCCGAAATGCTGCATGGCATGTCCCTGGCCATCGAATCCTTGGGCATGGAATTGGCGTTGTCCGTATCGTTGGCCGACATCAGCGGCCATCGCCTGTACCTGCGTAACACCACGGAACAGCCCGTGCTGCTGGCCAGTCTGCCGCAATACACCAACTCCGCGTATGCGGTCAAACGCGTACTTGATATCGTTTGCTCGGCGCTTGCGCTGATCGTATTCTCTCCGTTGCTGTTGGGTGTGGCCATTGCCATCAAATTGGATGATGGTGGTCCGGTGTTCTTCTCACAGACGCGTATCGGATTGCATGGCCGCCCATTCAAAATGTATAAGTTCCGTTCCATGGTTACCAATGCCGAGGAGTTGAAGAAGAAACTCGCAGAGGAAAGTGGCCAGTCCGATCGTTTTATTTTCAAGATGAAAGACGATCCGCGCATTACCAAAATCGGTCATTTTATTCGAAAGACCTCACTGGATGAATTCCCGCAATTCTTCAACGTCTTGAAAGGTGACATGTCGCTGGTGGGGCCGCGCCCCGCACTGCCTGAGGAAGTGGCGCGCTACGGGTCATTATATTCGGCGCGACTGTTGGTCAAGCCCGGCATCACCGGACCGTGGCAGGTTTCCGGACGCTCCGATCTTTCCCAAGAGCAAAGTGAATATTTGGACGTTTCCTATATCGAAAATTGGTCCATTACTGGCGATTTGGCCATTCTTGCGAAAACAGTTTTAGTGGTATTCCGTGGAACGGGATCGTATTAAATTCAAAAATAATCCTATTCGAATTTGAATTACCGTTATTAAGCAGTACACTTATTGGTAAATTTGGTTAAAATTGTTTTCGAATAGGAGTAAAGAATGTCGGTATTACAGGGTTTTGAAGAAGTTAATATGACTGCACCGCGTGGCAAGCTCTCCATGCTGATTACCAAGGATGTGGTGCGCTTCAACAAGGCGACTGCGATCGCACTCGGATATCCGGCGTATGTTAAGGTGCTGATCAACGACAAGACCAAGCAGTTTGCCGTCAAACCATGCAAGCAGTCCGATGCCAATGCCGTGAAGTTCAGCAAGCCGGAAGGCAAGCAGACCGCCTCTGTGAACATCAAGGATGTCATGGTTCTCGACTCCGTGTTGAAGTATTTCAAGCTTGATGAGCCTCAGGACGGACAGGTGACGTTCCAGTCCATGCAGGGAACCTTCTATCCGGAAGAGCGTGTGGCGATGTTCTCCGTGGCTGACGCCAAAGCGGGTGTGATGAAGAAGCGTGGCCGCAAGAAGTCCGAATCGGAAGAAGCCTGATGCTCGATTCCGCTGTCTGATCATTAGAAAGACGAGACGTTTTTTAGTGACGGAGCCTTACCGGATTGAACTGTGTCCCGGTAGGGCTCCATTGCTAAACGCGTGTTTAAACCTAGTTATCTCTTCCATCGCAATTCTGCTGTCGTCTCTCATGACCGGTCCATGGCAGGTGTCTGGCCGTTCCGATCTGAGTGCTATGGAATCCGAGGTGTTGGATATGTGAGCTACGTGTGGAACTGGTCCGTGCTGGGCAACATGGCACTGCCGTTCGGTACCGTCGGTGCAGCACTCGGTCGTAAGGGTGCATGCTGAATTGGTATGAGAGGGGGTTTATCCGATTTTTAAATAGGGGTCTGTTCTTGTCAGAGTGGCCGGTAAGATAGCCTACGAAAGACTGAGCGTTTCTCGGCAAGTGGGGTGGAGTGCCCGCTTCAGTGTGAGAATGAGAGGGAACATGACTATATCGGACGTGTTGAGAGCCATCAAGAAGCACTGGATTGTGGAAATTGTGCTGTTCTGCGCGGTGGTGGGCGTTGTCGCGGGAAAAACATTCACGACCACGCCGGTGTATACGGCGAGCACCGAGATACTGGCACAGTATAGTTCCGCATTGTCCAGCGGAGATACGGCTACTTCGAACCAGCAGTATTCGAATGGGACGTCTCCGACCAGCCTGTACCCAAATCTTGTACAGTCCGATGAAGTATTGCAAGCCACCATAGACAATCTGGGACTCCACACCACACCATCAGCTTTGCGCTCCAACGTTTCGGCAGTGTCTAACGACGCTTCGTCCATTATCTATATCTATGCTACGGATTCCGATCCGAAACAAACCGTGCGTATTGTCGATGAGCTGGTGAAGCAGCTGAAAAAACAAGCTGATGCGATGGCTGGCGTCAGCACTAACGTCTCCTTCGCTGTTATCCAAGCCCCGGTGGAACCTACCTCCGCTTCTTCTCCGAACGTGAAGGCAAACCTTGCCATCGGTATTGTTGCGGGTGCCATCATCGCGATGTTGGGTGCTGTCATCCGTGAGATGTTCGATAAAGGCATTAATGACGCTGCCGATGTGCAATCCATCGTTCGTGATCCGATACTCGCTTCCGTGCCAAAAACACACACGGTGTCCGACGGCGTTCCTGCTGTTATTGCCAAGCCTCGGGGACGTGCGGCAGAGGAAATCCGTCGTCTGACTACAAACATCTCTTTTGTCACTCCGAAAGATTTGAAGCAGCCGAACGTTATCATCGTTACCTCCGCCAACCCCCGTGAGGGTAAGACGACGGTGTCGGTGAACATGGCTGCCTCGTTCGCTGAAAAAGGCAAGAGTGTGCTGCTTATTGATGCTGATGTGCGTCATCCCTCCGTGGCTCCGGCCTTGGGCATGAACAGTGGCGTCGGTCTGGTTTCGTTGCTGGCCGGCGAAGTTTCCGCCAAAGAAGCCATCCAGCCATATTGGAAATCCTTCCTGCATGTGTTGCCTGCCGAAGAGCAGAAGACACCGTCTGGCATTATTTTGGGGTCTGATGTTATGCGCCAGCTCATTGATCAGGCCGCTGAACGTTATGACTACGTAATCATCGATACTGCTCCTATGACCGTGGCCAACGATGCAGCCGTATTTGCGGAACAGGGTGGTGTACTGCTGTTGGTCGTGGGGCAGGGCATTGCACAGAAGAAGGCATTGCGTGAAGTGGTGAAGGAATTCCGCATGTCCAAGACCGCTATTCGTGGTGTGGTGTTGAATATGGTCTCTGTGAACAACGCCGGCCGTTCCAGCTATTACTACTACGAAGACCACGAAGACGGCTCCTCCTCTAGGAAGAAGTCCAAGTCGCGTGCCGCTCGCTCCAAGAAGTAAGCAACGGCTTACGTAACTGGTTCATGTCTGCATAGTAAGGGGACTCCGATGGTAGTGGTGAAGCTGTGGTACCGGTTTACCGGAGTGCTGCTGAAGTCTCTCTATAAGGTTATTTACGGCAAATCCGTCCACTGGGGCAAATCGTTGCATTTCCGCAAGGGGTTGCAGTTGACTGCCGAGATGGGTGGCACCATTACCCATCGGAGACAATGTCTTCTTCAACAACGATTGCGCGGTGCATGCCATCAAGGAGGTTAGGATCGGCAGCGAAACGATTTTCGGGGAGAACGTACGTGTGTACGATCACAATCATCGTTTTGCCGACGAGAAGGAAGCCATCAAAGGCCAAGGCTATTCCACGGCGTCGGTGGTAATCGGCGAGCATTGCTGGATCGGCAGCAATGTGACGATTCTCAAAGGCGCCACCATCGGAGACAACTGCGTGATTGGCGCCGGATGCGTGATAGCCGAGAACATTCCTTCCAATACCGTGGTCCGCTTGGAACAGCAGCTGCTCAAAGAAGAGGTCCGCCATGACTGAGCATGCTCCGCTTCGGGTACTGGTGCTTGACACGGTGATGGATCGTGGCGGCGCCGAAACCATGATGATGAATTATCTGCGCCATTTCGACCGTAGCAAAGTTGCCTACGATTTTCTGGTGAACCGCGATTACCGTGCGGCCTACGAGGATGAAATCGAGGCGCTTGGCGGACGCATCTACCGCATGTGCCCAATGTACCCGCAGTATTTCGGACGGTACAAGCGTGAATTCCGCAACTTCCTCGAGCAGCACACGGAATATCGGATCATTCATTCGAATCTTGAGGAACGTAGCTACTTCCCGTTACGGATCGCGGCTGAAAAAGGCATTCCGGTACGTATCGCACATGCGCATAATCGCCCGGTCGGTTTCAATCTGAAATCCATTTTCCGAGAATACTTCCGTATGCGTCTGCCGAAGTATGTGACGCACATGTTTGCATGCGGAACCGAAGCGGGAGACTGGCTGTACGGTGAGAAGAGCCGTGACAGAGTGATTCAGCAACGTAACGCCATCGACACGTCGGCCTACCGATACGATGCTGCCATCGCAACGCAGGTGCGTGAGGAGTTTGGCGTCACCGATTCGGGTACTTTCGTGCTCGGCCATGTAGGGCGTTTCTTCCCGCAAAAGAACCATACATTTCTGATTGACATCTTCGCAGAGGTGCATAAGCGTCATCCGAACAGTGTGCTGTGGCTCGTAGGCGGCGGAGAGCTGAACGACGCATTGAAAAACCAAATTAAAGCCAAGGTTGACGATCTCGGTCTATCTGGTGCCGTGGAGTTCCTTGGCGTGCGCGGCGATGTAAATCGACTGTTGCAAGGTATGGATTCCTTTATCTTGCCAAGCCTGTATGAGGGCTTGCCGGTGACCATGATCGAGGCACAGGCGTCCGGCTTGCCGTGCACTATTTCCGATCGTGTGCCCGAACAGTGCGATGTGACGGGGAATGTGCAGATTATCGGGTTGAATGCCACTCCTGCAGAATGGGCTAAACGGATTCTGGACCAGCATGCCGAATACGCCGGAACCAATCGCACGGAAGGCACGGACAAGGTGACCAAGGCGGGGTTCGACATCAAGGCCAACGCGGAATGGTTGCAAAGGTTCTATGTGGACGCGTTGGCCGAATCCACACGTGTTTGAGGTGATTACGATTCATGAGCAATGAGCTTGGACTTGGGAACAAAGGCAGCTGGTGGGAGAGCCGTAACAAGAATGCTGTTCTGGTTCTCACTTTCGTTGTGATGCTGGCAGCCAAGTTGCTGACCATGATGCTTCCGGCAAAATACTTCTACGATAATAACCGCATCGTCGGCATGGTCAATGAAGATATGAGGGTAAAGGCTTGGGCCGGTAGCTATATTGTCGCGGCGAACTTCTTCAAGGCCATCAACATCTTTGGGTTCACCTCCATCAGCCAATGGAGTTGGTTCTTAGGAATGTTGCTGACCGTAATCGTGTTTTTCATGGTGCTCAAACTTCCCGAACCCGACATGGTACAAGCCATCTTTTTGCTGGCCTGCATCGGCCTATTGAATATTTACGTGTTCAACATCGGTAAGGATGTTATTCAATTCCTGTTCTTCATGGCGGTCTATCTGGTGTTACTGATGCCGATTGAAAGTTCGACCATGAAGATTGCTTTTGCAACGGTAATCCTGTATTTCGAGAGCAAGGTATTCCGTTCCTACTATGTGCTGATTGCCGCGCTTGTGCTTGCCATTTACTGCATTTTGACGATGTTCCGCAAGAATCATAAGTTTCCTCCTGCGGTCAAGATCATCATCACGACGGTGACGATGTATGTGCTGGTGTGCGTGATGATGGTGGTGACTAGTGTGGCCATGCACGACGAGTACGAGCAGATCATGGGCATCCGCGACTACAGCCTGAACGGTCGAGAAGATGACGTCGACAGCGTCACCATCATCAAGAACTGGGTTGGTGGAGACAATTCCTCGAATCTGCCATTGTTCCTGCTGAATTATTTGATCAATGCGTTCCGCATGATGATTCCCCTCGAGTTGGCGGTAAAAGGCATACAATATCTACCGTTCTTCTGCTTCCAGGTCGCCGTGACCGTATATCTGGCGCACTTGTTCGGCAAACTCGACGAGATTGAAGATGAGACGCAGTTTCTGGCCATTTCGATTTTCCTGGGCTATGTGCTTGCGTCTGTGTTGTTCGAACCGGATTTTGGTTCGTGGGTTCGTCATGAGGCAGCCACCTTCCCGGTGTTGCAGTTGCTGGTATTTTCACAGAATCAGCGCTTGTCCCAATGGAAACAGGACATCAATAAGATTAAGGGACGCATTGGCAGACATGCGAATGTGGCTGGAAAGATGGAGGCCTGATGCATATTGGGTTTTTCTCCGGCGACATCACCCGATCAGGTGGCACGGAAAACGTGTCCATCATGATTGCCAACGAGCTTTTGGCACGGACCGATTACGAGATTTCGTTCGTTAGCTTGTTCGAGGAATGCGATAGTCCGTTCTTCTCGATTGATCCGAGTATCCACCGATTTGCGCTGTACCCGACAGTCACGCATGGCATGCAACACTATTTCGATACCTGCAGACGATTGCGGAACATTGTTGATGACCAGCATATCGATGTGTTGATTGACATTGACGGTATCTTGGATATGTACTCATTACCGGTCAAGCATAGTACCGGCGTGAAGGTGGTGTCATGGGAACACTTCAATTACCTACAGAATCCCGGAGTGCCCTACCGTAAGCTGACCCGCCGTTGGGCGGCACGACGTGCGGATGCCATCGTGACATTGACCGAAACCGACAGAAAGCTTTATGAAGGCAACCTCAAGCTGAAATGTCCGATCATGGCGATTGCGAATCCCATGGGAACACCTACTGAGGTTTCCTATGATGCTGACTCCCGCCTGATCCTCAGCTCCGGACGGCTGACCTACCAGAAAGGCTTCGATTTGCTGGTCAAAGTTGCGAGCAAGGTTTTGCCGAATCATCCAGATTGGCAGTGGATGGTTCTCGGAGAAGGCGAGGATAGGCCCGTCCTAGAGCAAATGATTCACGATGCGAGCTTGGATAACCAGCTGGTTCTTAAGGGACGTGTTGACGACATGGACTCATATTACCGACGGTCTGCCATGTTCGTGATGACATCCCGTTTTGAAGGATTGCCGATGGTACTGCTTGAGGCCAAGGCGCATCGTCTGCCGCTGATAAGTTTCGATTGTCCAACAGGCCCATCGGAAGTCATTGAAGATGGAGTCAACGGTGCGGTCGTGCCGTTGGGGGACATTGACACCATGGCCGCAACCATCAACACACTGATTGATGACAGGGCCAAGCGTGTCGAATATTCATCTATGAGCGGCAGTAATGCCGAACGATATGGAATGCGCCTAATTACGCAGTCTTGGATTCGACTACTACATGAGGTGATGCAATGAAGACAGCACTGATTACCTACCATGCAGCCCACAATAATGGTTCGTTCTTGCAGGCGTTCGCCACGCAGAAAGCCATTGAACAGCTCGGCCATGAATGCGACGTCATCGATTTTTCCACGCCGCGCCAGCAGTATCTGTATGACGTGTATAAGAAGGTGTCCGGTCCGAAGGACATTGCCAAGAACGCGTATGCCTTCTTCCACCACAAGCTGATTCAGCAACGTCACGATGACTTTGTGAATTTGCAGCATAAGGCGTTGAGCCTTACTCCGAAGTTCTATGAAACCGTCGAACAGTTGGAGGATCTCAATGGCAAGTACGATGTTTTCGTGTCAGGCAGTGATCAAATCTGGAACACGGACGCCTGGGATTACTCCGACGCCTACCTGTTGAGCTTCGTGCATCAAGGACGTAAGATTTCCTACGCTTCTAGCATGGGCGGCCATATCCTCGACAAAAAGGAAGACAAGGCTCTTGCCGAGCATTATGCCAAACTGTTGTCCGGCTACCAGTCCATCGCGGTGCGTGAGCTGACCGCGCAGGAATATCTGCAGCCGTTGGTGCCGCAGCATGTGGAACAGGTACTCGATCCGACGTTGCTGATTGATGCCGATGCGTATGATCCCATCACCGACGCACCTTTGGTGCATGAGCCGTACATCTTCTACTACGCCATTGACTCCATCGAACTCAATGATTCCGCGGCCAAGGCGGTCCAGGCGTTTGCACAGAGCAAGGGGCTGCCGGTATATGTGATGTTCACTGGCAATAAGTCCTATGGCCTGAAGAAGTATGGTTTCCATCTGCTTGAAGTGGCTGCGCCAAACCATTATCTCAGCTTGATCAAGAACGCCGACTACGTGTTGTCCGCATCCTTCCACGGCACGGCGTTCTCCATCAAATTCGAGAAGCAGTTCTATGTGGTACGCGGCAAGCACAACGGCAAAGTCAACATGGACGATCGTATGAGCTCGCTGCTCAAGCTGTGTGGATTGGACAGCAGGCAGCTCATCGAGGGCGAGGCTTGGGACGATTCGACCATCGATTATCGTTCTACCAATGAAAAACTGGGGCGTGAAGTCGAACGCTCCAGAGCATACCTGCGTGATGCGCTGAAGGACTAGAAGGACAGGAAACATGAGAGAGAAGCTGAAAAGCATTGTCCCCGAGTCACTGATTGCGTGGGTGCGCGGGGTGCAATCCTCCTTGAAATTGCGCCGCGAAACCATTCACCAGATGAGGCGTTTCAGACGAAACTACGCCAGGCGTGGATCCATGAGGAAAGCACATCTGGAAACCCGAATCATCTTTTTCACCCATCAGATTGAAAAAGGATTGAGCCATCGGGACTTTCGTTTCGGATTCGGCAAAGGCGTACTTGCTCAATTTGCTCCTTTGTTGGCGGCTCTGTGCAACGTTGACACGCAATATGCGAACAATGAGATCTTCCAATCCGCGATTTGCGCGCTGCACGAATATCGTACGCGTCATGAACGCAATGGTTATGATCTTGCTTACATGCGCTGCCTCTTTTCGGATGACCTGTGGAATGAGATAGGCCAGGCGCAGGGGCATGTCGGAGGTGTGTTGACCATCAAAGCCGCCGATAAAACGCATAATGCGGAGCTTACGTACAGCCAGCTGTCTCAAGCACGCCATTCCGTACGCGAATTCAGTGACGAGCCGGTCGGCGCCGAAGACATCGAGCAAGCCGTGGCCATCGCCATGCGCACCCCATCGGTATGCAATCGTCAACCCACGCGTGTGCACATCATTACCAATGCCGATTTGATTGCCAAGCTGATGCCGCTGCAGGGCGGATTCCGTGGATATAAGATGCCACCGGCACTTATTCTGCTCACCGCAGACAATCAGGCCTTCATGAATCAGGATGAGCGCAATGAGGGATATACGGATGGTGGACTGTTCGGAATGTCTCTGCTGCTTGCGCTTGAGGAGCAGCAGCTTGCCGCATGCCCTTTGAACACCATGCTGCCGATGAAGCGAGACGAGGCCACCCGCAAGTTGCTGAATCTGCCGGATAGCGAATTCCTGGTGATGTACATTGCGGTCGGACATTTCCTCCCGGAGGTTGAAACCTGTATGTCCAAGCGTTTTGACGCCGAAAGCATTGTGACGGTGCACGCATGAGTAATGAGGTTCCCGATGAGCTACTGATCAGCGTGATCGTTCCCGTCTACAACGTGGAACGGTATCTTGATCAATGTGTCAAGAGCATTGTCGAGCAAAGCTATCGCAACTTGGAAATCATCCTCGTCGATGATGGCTCCCGCGATGCTTGCCCGGGCAAATGTGATATGTGGGCGGCGAAAGATAATCGCATCAGCGTCATTCATAAAGCGAACGGAGGATTGTCTTCCGCGCGTAATGCCGGACTTGACCAGGCGAGGGGAGATTGTATCGCTTTCGTGGACAGCGACGACTGGATCGACCCAAACATGCTGCGTACCATGTGGCAGTGGATGCAGGAACAACATGAAGTTAACGTGGTGATGTGCGGCACGGAGAAGAACTTTGAAGATGGCGACACTGAACATATCGACGGGCATCTGCCGGCGCGTGTCTTCACATCTGACCAAGCGTTGCGTTCCTTCCTCTACCATCGGGATCGTATGGCCAGCGCGGTATGGAACAAGCTGTTCGACGCGCGCTTCTTCCGAGAGGATGGCATTCGATTCCCCGAAGGTCTGAACAACGAGGACTACTACGTGCTCGCCCACGTGTACCGCACGATGAAGGGAATCTACTTCAATCCAAAGGCACTGTACCGTTACCGGATCCGCAAGAACTCCATTACGACCGCCAGTTTGAACGAACATAGTTTTGATCGTGCCATCATTGCTGACAAATGCTGCAAGTACCTTTCCGAAAGCGGGTATGCTGACCGAAATGCGCTCGCGTTCTTCGCCATGCAAGGCAGATACGACATTGTCTATGACTTGGCTTCAAAGCATATGGGCGCGGAAGTGCTTGCCGTTTGGCGGGAAAAACTGGCCTATGCCGCGAAGAAGGTTTATAAGGATGGAACGCTGAGCGTCTCCCGCAAAGCAAAGATATGGATGATGGCGCATATTCCAGAGTTGTATACGCGCATATCTCATTAATCGCTGAGTGCAAAACAGAAGGGTTTAAAGTGGCTGAACCAATTCGTATACTTCAGTGGGGTATGCTTGGTGGCTTTGGAGGGGTAGAGGCATTCATTATGAATGTCTACCGTAACATTGACCGAAGTAAAGTCCAGTTTGATTTTCTTGAATCCCACAACGAAGGCAGACTGGCTTATGAGGATAAGATCCTTGCCATGGGCGGACGCATCTACCGAGTGATGTACTCGCAGCGCGAATCATTAATCAAATCTCATTCGGAACTGCTTCGTTTCTTTCGGGAGCATCCTGAATTTGCTGGCATCCATGTGAATGCCAATTATCCTTATGCGTATCCACTTAAAGTAGCTAAGGAAGCGGGAATTCCTCTACGCATCCTGCATTCTCATAATGCTGGTTCAGGTGCACAGTTTGGACCGCAGCCAAGTGGACTCAAGGCATTGATTAAGACATATCGTGATCGCGTCATACACAAGCAGATCAGTACTGCTCCCACTCATTACTTCGCCTGCTCGCAACAAGCTGCCGATTATATGTTTCCAGGCAAGCCGTTTACTTGGGTGAAGAATGGCATCGACACCGAAAAATTTGCTTTTCGTCCGGATGCCCGTCAGCGGGTACGTGCCGAATTGGGGGTTGGTGACGATACCAAACTCATAGGTTTCTGTGGACGTTTCCGTCAGCAGAAGAACCCGCTGTTCTTGTTGGAGATTTTCGCTGAGTACGCTCATATGGAGGCGAACGCCAAGCTCATGCTGGTCGGTATTGGTGAACTTGAGCAGCAAATGCACAAGAAAGTGGAAGAGCTTGGCATTGCAGACAGAGTCATGTTTCTTGGGGCTCGTACCGATATGCCTGATCTGTACCAAGCGATGGACCTATTCTTGTTGCCTTCATTATTTGAGGGACTTGCCCTCGTGTATATGGAAGCTCAATGTTCCGGATTGCCTTGTTTGGTTTCCAAAGAAGCCATGGCTTTTGAAGCGGCGGTTACGCCACTGATGCACACTTGCTCGATTCGGGAGGAGGCTCATGCGTGGGCGAAACAATGCCGAAGCTTGCTGGGTGAAGATAGACGAAGGTCTGATTATTCAGGCATAGTGCGCAATGCCGGATTTGATGTTCGGAATATCGCTGAGGGATTGCAGCAGTTTTATTTGAAAGACGATAGGTGACAGATGAATCGACAGCGTATTTTATGGGTGGATTACGCGAAGGGCATTGCCATCCTATTAGTATTTCTGATGCATAGCGCGTTTCCTGAGAGCACGACTGCATACATCAGCTCATTCTGTATGATGCTCTTTTTCTTCCTTTCAGGATTTGTGTTTTCAATTCGTCGTTTCTCCTCATTCTGGCCATTCCTATGGAACAAAATACGTACTCTGGTTGTTCCTGGACTGGTTCTTTCGGTGCTGCTATTCCTGATACAGGTACCCTTCCAGAAGAATGCTCATTCTCTTGGCTGGTATGTGAAGTACTTTATTGGCTACTGCGTTAATCTGAGAGGAAAGGAAGGTTTTGGTCAAATTCCTTGGTTCTTAACCTGTCTATTCATTATTGAACTGGGTGGATTTTTTTGGTTCAATGTGCGCAGCGTACTCAGAATATGATTCGTACGTATGCTATTGTATCGATTGCCGCGCTGGTTGCTGGATATGCCTATAGCGCGTTAGTGCACGTCACATTGCCTTGGTCTGTGGATATTGCTGTAACCATGGCGCCGTATTTCATTCTTGGATTGATCGCGCGTAAGAATGTGGACGCATTCAGTCGTTTACTGAATAAACGATATATGGTGGCTGCATTATTGTTGTTGTTCCTTGGAACATATTTGGATGGTCGTATATTTGGTGCGCGTATTAATCCATATATGAACCAGTACGGTAATATTTTCTGTTTCCTAGCTGCATCTATAGGTGGTATGTGGTTTGTTCTGTCATTATGCTATATGATGGGATCGAGCGCTAAATCTTTTGGCTTTTTCACATATTGTGGAAGGAACACTTTGGTGTTCTACTGTATCAATTAGGCAATTGAAAGCTACTTCCCAAGTATGTTGCGTCTTGTCGGACTGGATACTACCTCTGGCTGTGTCTGGACGCAGATTGCTTGTGGCTTAACTACGGTTATTATCAATCTCGTTTTTTGCTCAGCGTGTGCAAGTGTGATAAACTGTTTCGCACCTTTTCTATTAGGTAAATCGGTCCGAACGGTAAATAAGAGATAATTTCATCAATAACAAACTAAAGTTATACATATTTTGTGGCATCTGCTTAAATAATAAAAATTGGTAGTACGATGATGAATCTTCAAGCTTTGTCGGAAGGTCGGAAGGTCGGAAGGTCGGAAGGTCGGAAGGTCGGAAGGTCGGAAGGTCGGAAGGTCGGAAGGTCGGAAGGTCCGCAAGAATATAATGCTATTGATTTAGCAAAATTTATATGTGCAATATTGGTTGTGTCGGTACATGTAGCTCCGTTTGGTTTGACGGATAATGAAACACTGCAATTGCTGAACTACGGAATTCAACAGTGGTTAGCAAGGATTGCGGTACCATTTTTCTTTATTTCGTCCGGGTTTTTACTATATCATAAATCGTCGTTAAATAATTTTTCGTTAGATCGTACTAAGTTATATGTTGTTAAATTAATAAAATTATATGTTATCTGGACGCTAATTTACTTTCCTTTCAAGATTAAATCGATATTGATGAATGAGAGAGGGATTATTTACGGTGTCTTTACTTATTGCAGAGATATTGTATTTGTGGGCAGTTATATGCAACTGTGGTATTTTCCGGCATTGATTTTTTCTGTTGTTGTTATATCATATCTTTTATCAAAGAAGGTAAGTCTTAAAAAAATAACTGCAGTAGCTTTTTGTTTCTATGTGATGGGTCTGCTTACGGAGAGCTGGTTTGGCGTTATTAGACCATTGCAATTTAATATGCCTGAGTTTTGGAGCTTTTTAAGGTTTTTAAAGATAGTGATCTTTACAACCAGGGATGGGTTGTTTGAAGGACTTTTATTTGTTGCAATAGGTGCGATTGTTGCATTTTACGGTTTTAAGATGCAGCAAAGAAATGCGCTGATTGGTTTTCTTGTTGCGTATATTCTAATGTTTATAGAAGCTCTAGGTCTTAAATACTTTGATTTTGTAAGGGCTAGGGATGTGTATCTATTTTTGATTCCTTTGACGTGGTTTGCTTTTGGTTTTGTTGTAAATCATCGTATTCAAAGTAGAAATAGTGTTTTTTTTAAAACGTTAAGAAACTTAAGTTCTTTGATATTTTATACTCATTTGTGGGTCAAGTGGTTTATTGTCAAACTTTTTTCCATAATAGGGTTTGAAATTGATAAGACATGTCTCTTGTTTATTTTGACAGTCAGTGTAAGCATTGCTGTATCGTATGTAATTTATACTATGGCCAACTATGAACATTTTAATGTACTCAAGAAATTGTATTCATAGCAAATCAACAAAATCCAATAGGGGCTGCGAAGGATTTCTTTGGCCATCTAAAGCGGGAGTTCTACCATAAACGTGGTGCGGCTCAGGCGGCTGAGTACTGGACTGTCCGACCGGGCACAGTGTTTGGCCGGACAGCGACGGATTCCCGGTTGCTGGCCATATGACGAACCTATCATCTTTCTGTAGATACGACGGAAGGCTGCCTTGTGATATGACGTGGTATCTGCTGAATTTTCCTTGGAAGAAATAAAGCGGGATGTTGCTGAAAATATCACTTTTTATCGCAGGTATAGTTTCCACAGTAAATTGCTGTCTATCATAAATAGGATTTTGAGATATCTACTGGTTGCGGCCAGTTCGATATTGCGTAAGTACAACGGTCGCAGGGGTGAATGAGTCAGAATCGTTGCTAGTTGCACACGTTCTTGAGATGATACGGAATCGTCAGCGGCCTTAAGTGTTTGCAGGGCCCAGAAAACATCATTGGTCAAGCGTAGCTGCACTAGTTGTTGGTATTCATCAGACATTCGTTTCCACAAATAGAATTTGACTTGCTGTTGGTGCGCTTTGACGATGGATGAGAACTTGTGCTTGGAGAATGAATTTAACAGCCCCTGAGATGATCCGTAATAAAGGTATCCAACATCTGGCAGAGCCGTAATGTGTCCTTCTTGTTGCAGAAGCGTCAGAATCCATGTGGTGTCTTCGCCATAGTTGATGTCTGGATCGAATCGAATTCTGGCTATCCAGCTTTTACGAATTAGCTTGCCCCAGCAAGAGAATAAATATCGCGAGTTTTCCAAGGTAAACATGACTTGGAAAAAAGATTCATCTCGTTGGGTGAAGGATAGGTCGATTAGATTGTTCGTTGAATAGTCTCGCCTATTGATGCGTTGATGTTCTTGGACTATATCTGCATGGCCGAAGATGACCATGTCCGCATCGAAACTTTCTTGCGTAGCTGCGGCGCGTTGCAGGATGTCGGTTTCAAGGGCATCGTCGCTGTCCACGAAGATGACAAAGGAACCTTTGGCAAGCTCAAGACCATAGTTTCGTGCATGGGAAACTCCCCGATTGACGGTATGCTGCACGACTATTCGATTATCGTGCTCAGCGATTGCATCAATGATTGAAGAAGTGGCATCTGTTGACCCGTCATCGATAAGTAGGATCTCGATATTTTGATAGGCCTGCATGACGAGACTGCCGACAGTGCGTTCTATGGTGTGCTCACAATTGAAGCAGGGAACGATGATGCTGATGAGTGGATGCGTCATTGCTTTCTCCAATACTGTGGGGCTCGCTGCATGGCGAAAGGTTATTGTCCAAGGATCAAGACTTTGTATCCGGCCGCGATTTCTTTGAGCCTGGAGCGACTTAATGAGCCAACTGGAATACGGAAGATGTGATTATTGATCATCTGATGAATTACTCGGTGCAGTGTTTCTGTATTCCCGTCAGCAGTATTATTGCGGAGCATTCGATTAACCTTTGTCGCTTCAAGGACACTTGAGTAATGAGTGTACTTATACATGCGTGAGTAATTACGCTTGACCCATTCGTTACGTGTTTCTAAAGCTTTGAGACGGCTGATCATCGATTCGACATTCGGAGAATGAACGGCGGAGTCATATCGAATCCTATAATGGTATCCGTCGTTTTCAACAATGGTTGCGAGTCGGGCTTCCGCGCAAATCTGGGTAAGCATGATGCGATCTTCATTCGCAGAATAGCCGAGGAAAGACTTTCCCCGATATAGGGATGCGCGGATGAGTGAGCTCCATAGCACTCCAAGTTTGTTATCGAGCTGATATCGCAAGATCATGGAATCGGTGAGAGTCCGGGGTGTATCCGGGGTGAGTTGGTGCATCGCGATGGACATGTCGGCATCGTTGGCTGACAAGGCATCATACAAAGTCTGAATATAGTCCGGCGCAATACTATCGTCGCTATCGACCCATGCGATGAATTCCCCTCTGGCCAATTGGAGTCCGTTATTGCGAGAAGCGGCGATTCCTGCATGCGCACAATGAAATACGCGGAAGCGCGAGTCAACCGAAGATTGTTCATCGCATATTTTGGAACTCCTATCAGTCGAGCCATCATCAATGAGCAGAAATTCGAGGTTCTTATAGGTCTGTGTGGAGAGGCTCTTTAGGCATTCCTGAAGGTACTGTTCCGTCTGATATACAGGAACAATTATACTGATGAGCGGTGACGATGTCATATTCCCCCTATTTTCGCAATATAACCCTAATATAGAGCTAACATATCAGAGCATATCTATAATATTCGGGGGTGTGGGGTGGTACCCCTGTTGTAGAGAGTTGCGCCAGAAAGGTTGACGGGATGAAAACGTCAAGAAACTCAAATTTTGAATTACTGCGCATTGTCGCGATGCTGTTGATTACTTTCTGTCATTTCATAACGTGGAAGTATATTACTAGCGCCAACGTACCAGTGCGTTGGCTTGCCAATTTGTTAACTGATTTTGGTGGATTGGGTGATTGCCTGTTCTTTGGAATAACATCATGGTAATATGTGCGCGGGCAAACCCACATTCAAGAAGTCCATTCGTCGAGTATGGCAGTTGGAAAAACAGCTGTGGTTCTATGCAATTGGCTCATTTGCTATTCTTTTCATTTTGCAATACGTATGCGGCGTGTATTCTTTTTTCGCTTCAAAGAGTGAATTATTGAAGATATGGGTAGAGTCAATACTACCTGTAATTTCCGGATTATGGTGGTATCCCACAGCGTACGTATTGTTTGTGCTGGTCCATCCTTTTATCAATAGCTGTTTACAGGCGGCGGGGGAGAGGGTTCATCGTGGTCTTGTCCTTGTGACATTTACGATATGGGGTGTTATTCCTTTCTTCCCCATTAACATGGGTTTGAACGTGTTGCTGTTCATCTATCAGTATGTATTACTTGCTTACGTTCGTTGGTATCATGATGACCTGTTGAAGTCTCGAAGGATTAAAAGCGTGCTTATTGCGGTGGGATTGGGTGTTGGCGTAGGTTTTGATAGTCTGGTCTCTGTGGCTGGCGCTTTAGTTCACTGGAATCACACTTACACGTATATGAATCAGGCTTGGAGCTTTCCGTCGCTTTTCACGGCTTTGGGACTGTTGATGTGGGCATATCAGCGGAAAGAACGCCATTCGGAGACCGTCAACGCTATTGCATCCGCCACACTGGCTCCATTTGTGATTTCGATGTACGCGCCGACAGCGCATGCTTTAAAGGCAGTGTTTGATGCTTTTACTGACAATATGAATTCGGCACAGGGTTTGGTGCTTAATGTTGGCTGGGTCTTATTGATATTTGCGATTGGTATTATTTTCGATTTTATTAGGCAGGCTTTGTTCAAAGTTACTGTGAATTGGAACAGATACTCCTGCTTTGAAGTTTTTTGGGACTATATTCAAAGTAGGAGTATCCCGTGGGTGAAAGAGCTATGGCAGAAAATAATAAAATATTGATTTTATTATTTGGAAATTAAATTTTTGATTCGTTTTGTCCAAAATTTAATGTCGCCATTAATGATATCCATTCGGTGTTGAAAATTATTACCATACTTCTTCCACCGAATGGATCGAAAATTCTGTGCAGTAACTTCTGACACTTCAAGTGGCTCGAACGATCCCGGAATGATTTTGAATATGGAGCTAGCCAAGAGACTGTAATCACTGATTATCATTTTTCGTCGTTGCAGATGCATGTACATTAGTTCCGTTTGAGAGAATGTTCCTAAATTCATACAGTATCGGTAGAGATGTCCTGAAGACCAAACATATACGGCTTGCTGGGGATCCTCGGTAAGATACATCTGCAGATCGTCATGGTATCGAGTAATTTGGAACACCGTACCTCGTGCCCTTGTGTTCGCGGAATAGTCTTTGGCGAAGATACGTGCGCCGCTCTGTTTGAAAATCTCATTGACATTTGTGGGAAGATAGCTCTCGTCAAATGTGAATATACGTTCTGACTGAAGTACCTCTTGAAAAAGAGGCCTGCCCTGTAGAGGCCGCATGAACCTTGCATTGTTTTCCCTCGTATTGCGAATCAGTGAGCAATGTCCCAGAACGAAGATCTTGTCATAGTTTTCGAGCAAAGAATCGGTGACGAACATATCGAGATTGCCGAAGATGAGGTCGCAGTCGCAATAACCCCAGAAAGTCGCTTCCTTGAGATATTCGGAGAATAGGTAGCCGTACATTGGCTTAAGGTCGCAAAGTTTGTAAGGTGTCTTCAACTCCGGATGGAAAGGGAAAGCGCTATGCACTCTTTCCTGCATGTCCTTAAATGTTTCGTAATGAACATGAACATTTGCTGGCCAATCATAACTTTTGTTATTGTCGGTAAAAATTAGCCATTCGAAATCTGAATTATATTTGCAGGAGTTTAAAAAGAGTTGGAAGTAATTCGGGAAATTTCCATAGTATGGAATAATAAATGTGCATTTGCTCATGAGAGTGTCCTGTTCCTACTTGTGTAAATATTTTTTAAATTGAGTCGTAATAATATTAAGCACTTTTGTGCGTTCTGAATTGTTGAAAATTATCGTAAAGTTAATTAGAGAAGACATGATTGTGCATACTGCGCCACAGAGACATAATGTCATCCAGCTGTCAGTAGGGAAGAAGACTTTATAGGCTAGGGTTACAATTGTCATAACAAACGTGCAGGCGGAACCGCGAATGATGGAAGGGTAGAAAGTCATCTTCCCTACTCCAAGGCAATGTGTTGCATAGATTGGATTAAAGAAAAGGCTGCGCGCTATTCCGGTCACAAGAGCCACAATTGGTATAGCCCAGATTCCTAGAGAGGTGTACTTCATTAAAATAACTACAACTATTGTATTGGCAATGCCAAACAGTAAAAGTACCAGGGATGGAATCCTGAGTTTATTGGATACTGTAAATACGTTATTGATGATACTTGTACATGAAGTTATTGCCAATGGAATCAAAGTTAGTGCCGATAGTCCGTGTAGCAAGTTGGCGTCTTGTGTTGGTACCCACAATTGGAAGAAATCCTGTCCCGCAGCCAAAAGGAAACCCGCAGGCACTGCTGTGAGAATGCCTATGAATTTTATTGAGAAGGAGATGTTGGATGTCATTTCCTTCTGCTTGTGTTGTGCGAAATATATTGTGAGTTGGGGTACGAAAACTGCGACCAGTACGGAAATTATAGATTGAACGAAATTCGGAACTGTCTTAGCTACGGAATAACTGCCGCTGGCAAGTGATCCTGCGAGCAAATTGGCAAGGAACAAGTCAAGGGTTGTGAGAAGAACAGTGCTAAGCTCATTTACGGAATTCCAGATGCCTGATGACAGAAGAGTTTTAACGGCGCTTTTCTTTATATATCTGCGCTGTATTGTAATTTCTGGCATCAATTTCCTTGTGTAGTATAAATTTGCTCCACATGAATATAATGTTACGACAAGTATTGTTGCATTTAAAAAATAGATTTTCGGGCTGAATATTGTGAAAAGAGTGATGAGTACCGCTACACGAATGATATTGCCTTCAATATTTCTTTTAGCACTTAAATCTACTCTATTTTTTACAAAATATACTGCACCAAATGAAGCTAACGCCATGGAGATGTTCATGGCGCACAGTGAGAAGAAAAATGTTAACTGAACATCTTTGACTAAATAGTCAGGGATGATAAGGATTTTATTGACGTACAGGATTAATAAAGTACTTGTTGGAATCAATAGGAAAACAGTGAGTGCACAATTCGCAGCTGTTGAGGAGTTGAAGAAAATGTTGCCTTGTTTCTTGTCTCCTTGGTTTAAGGAGACGGAAATAAAACGTCCGGTCATAGAGTAAAAGGCTACACTGATGATTGTAATATAACCGATGATGTTATTGGTTAGAGGAATGAAGCTGTATGCTTCACTGCCGAGAGAATTGACGATGTAAGGCGTTAAGAAGAGATTGATACCAAATTGAATGATGAAGGCAGTGAGGTTTGACACCAGATTTATTGCAAGACGTTTCCCATTGTCCATGTAGATAACTTCTCCTTATCCGGTTTTCCTGATGCACCCTTATTGAATGTAGAAAGTCATGTCGAAACTTAAAGTGTAGTCAGATAGGGGGAACAGGGGAAATCCTCATCGGAGGTTATCATGTGCCAAGGGATTGAGAGGATGAAGGATGGCATGAGCTACAATGTCTTATAGGTACACAACGTGGGTGGACGACGCAAAAGGCTCTGGTATCGTGCTGGTCTTGGTACTATATAGCGTCTTTTTCGAACTCTTGCGCGTCATCGCCTCTATTTTCGCGATGATGCTTTTCGTCTTGCTCTCTCTGGATTTGCGTTTTCTGTCAAGGGACGCAGTTCATTCCGGGGGCTTATGGTGAGAAAGGTCCGGGCCTTGATAGTTCCTAGGATTGTATGTGCGTGGATCGTGCGCTGTTGTAATGCTCTAGCCAGGAGCTCTCGTAACTCCGGATTCAACTTTAATCTTTTCGGCTTGAACATATTTGGAGTGTTCGTCGAATGTCCATCAAGCTAAGGGGCAATCCGGTATGGAGCGGCGTGACATGATTTCTACCAGAATTTTCGTAATCGGACTGTATCTGTTTATGTTTTTAATGAGGAATGCGAGGTGTATTTTATGAATCATGATACTAAGAAAAAAGTTGGAATATTAACTTTTCATCGAACTTTAAATTACGGTGCCGTCTTGCAATGTTTTGCCCTTACAGAAGTAGTAAGCAATGCCAGTTGTGAAGCGTCAGTAATTGATTATAGATCTCCAATTATCGAACAGCGTGAAATGAAGCCGCGTCTTTTTTCTCGTAGAAATATCAAGAATCTGGTTGGTTTGCCATTCGAGATGTTGATGAAGTGTGCTCGAAGGCATTCGTTCTCTAATTCAAAAATAAAAGTCACTGCGTTATATTCCGTGAAGAGCGGTGCGGATTTGGCTCCGCAGCTGCAAGATTTGGACTCTGTCATAGTTGGTAGTGATCAGGTTTGGAATCTTGGATTAACAGGCGAAGACTTCCAATATTTCCTTCCAGGTTCTGCTGAGGTAAAGAAAAATTCGTATGCCGCAAGTTTCGGAAGTAAAAAGGTTTCGCAGGCAAATAAGGTTGCTGAATGCCTTAGGGACTTCGAACATGTTGGCGTCAGAGAGGCTGATGGTGTCAAGATAGCGCGAGAGATGGGAATCGATGCCACGCAAGTGCTTGATCCAACTTTGCTGCTGACTTCTGAACAGTGGTGCGGCGTTTCTAGTCATACTCGGAAGTTGCCGGAAAGATACATTCTGGCCTATGCGGTTAATATGAAAGATGATGTTGTCTCCAGAGCAAAAAAGATCGCTGCGGAGTATCAAATTCCATTAGTCTATGTGCACAGTAACGACTGGGCACCGGTAGCTGGCGCAAAAAACATATATACTGCAGGTCCAGATGAATTTATTGCCCTTATCCGGAATGCAGAAACGGTAGTAACCAGTTCTTTTCACGGAACATGTTTTTCTATCATGATGCATAAGCCTTTTACCGTTGTGATGAATCGATGGAAAGAAAATGCTAATTCACGTCTAGAAAGCCTTTTAAAACTAATTGGGATAAATGAAGATGAGGTAGCTGAGCAAGTCATTAATCCTGATTGGAATAATGTTGATAAACGTTTAGAAATTGAGCGTAAATATTCGTTGGATTTCTTAAAAGAAGAATTAGACTGAAAGAGTGTCACAGATGCAGGTGAAAAGAGCAATCAAGAGGATTATTCCAAATAAAATTCTAAACAAATATCAAGAATACAAGGCATGGAAGCAGCTAAAAGCAGAAGCCTTGAAACAACTGAAACGGTATAATAATGCATTCGCTAAGCCTGGGAAGCGAGGTAAAACGCAATCTGAGGCGCGTGTGACCTTCTATGGGCACCAGATTGAAAAAGGCTTGAGCCATGGTGAATTTCGTATGGGCTTTGGAAAAAATGCATTGCGAAATTTGTCTGTATCTTTAGCAGAGCTAAAAGATGAAGATCCTATGTATAAGGAAAACATTGTCTATATGAGTGCTCTGGCAGCGTTGTGGGAATATCGGACGAGGCATGAAGCTGCTCATTTTGATATCGCGGAGGTTATTTCTCTTTTTCCAAAAGATATTTGGGATGATGCAGAAAAAACTAATGCGCACCTTGGAGGCAGCGTTGTGGTTACTGCTACTTCAAAAGAAAACAACGCAGAATTGCCTTTTGGCCAATTGTTCTCTTCTCGACGATCAATTCGAGAGTATTCATCCCAGCCGGTTACTCAAGATGAGATTCAACGTGTTGTGGAATTGGCTATGAAGACACCTTCGGTCTGTAATCGTCAGTCAACTCGAGTATATGCCATCACGAATGAGGCAACCATAGAAAAAGCATTGAAGCTACAAGGTGGTTTTAATGGTTATGCAATGCCGCCGGTCTTGTTTTTGATTACTGCAGATAATAGTGCTTTTTTGTGGCCAAATGAACGTAATGAAGGCTTCACGGATGGTGGATTGTTCTCGATGTCGTTGCTTTTGTCTCTTGAGGCTAATGGTTTGGCCGCGTGTCCATTGAATACCATGATGTCCGATGATATCGATAAAAAAACAAAGGCTTTAGTAGGAGTTCCGGATAGCGAATTTTTAGTTATGTATATCGCTGCCGGTCATTTCGCTGCTGAATCTAAAACGTGTATTTCTCAAAGATTTCCTGTAGATAGAATTTTGAAAATTATTAAATAATATTTCGTGAAACGCCTTACCGTTGAGCCTAAAATTGAATTAATTCAAAAACAGATATGGTAATTGTGCTACGTGATATTTGAGGGAGAGTATGCGCGTTAAGAATAATATGCCAGTGATGTGGATTGTTTCAATGGCGATTACTTGTGTGTTGGTTATCGCAAGCATTGGTCTACCTATGACGGCACAGTGCGATGGGACGTTTTCTTTACCTAATTATTATACGGAGAACGTTGTTTTCCAGAGAGGCAAGCCGTTTGTCATCTCAGGGAAGGCTGGTGCCGGTGCATCCGTGGAAGTGACAATCGGTGATCATTCTGCAAGCGGCGTCGCCAATGATGAGGGACGATTTGAGATTAGTGTAGATCCGCTAGAGGCGAGTCTTGACCCGTATTCGATGAGCGTTTCTGTTAACGGCTCTATTGTGAAGAGGATAGAGAAAGTCTATTCCGGTGAGGTTATTGTTGCTGCAGGTCAGTCCAATATGGAGGCATCGGATGCGTTGTATTACAGCGGTACGCAGGCGGATGTGAATTTTACTGGTCTGCTTGATGAGAAAGACCTCCCAGAACTGGTGAATGACGAGCATATCTACTTCATTAAAGCGGATCAGGTGGGAGATGAAGATGAGACATCTTTTGACGTGCCTCTTCGTTATTCCGATCAGTCATGGCTCAACGGAAAAGATGATGCAGATAAATTGAGCTATGTAGCCCAGTACGCGGCGGAAGCAATTCGCGCCAAGGAGCCTGATGTTCCTGTCGGCGTGCTGGACTTGGCTTGGGGCGGAACGACTCTGAAAAAACATATGACGAGCATCTGGAATACTCATTATGCGCCATTTGCCGGTTTTAACGTTATGGGTATTCTGTGGTATCAAGGAGAATCAAATACTTCTCTCAACGTTCCACCTTTAATGAATAAGCAATTTTATATGCTTGACTGGTCGAATTTCTTATCTAAGATACGTAAAAATTTTGGAGATGAAAATCTGCCATTCGTTCAAGCTCAGCTAACGCGATATGACGGTCCTAATTGGATCTATTATTCGATTCGTTCTATTCAAAATGATTACGCTCTAAAGAAAAATGTAGGAATGGTCTCCACCCTTGATACGGATAAGGGAGTGCCTGTGCTTCATCCTCTAGGCAAAGAAATAGTGGGAAAGAGAATGGGAAATCAGTTGTTTGCATTCAGCAAAAAAAGACGGTGCCATCTGGTCCAATCGCCAAGAAGGCGGTTGTGACGGGAGATACTGTGAGTGTGAGCTTCAAGCATGGGACAGGGCTTAAATCTTGCACACCGATTTACAAGCTTAAGGTTCGTGCTAATCATATCTGTCAAAACGATACTTCCGGAGAAATCAGTGAAGTTGAAGTGTCGGGAAGCGATGGAGTGTTCCATACGGTTCAAGCTAAAGTCAGTGGTGGGAAACTCGTTGCCAGTCTGCAAGGCATAGAAGGGAGTCCTCAGCAGATACGGTATGCTGCGGATAACGTTCCTCAAAACCCTAATTTATATAACGGTAATAATCTTCCTACTGGATCCTTCGTGCTGGATATTTCCACCAGTGTGCAAGAAAGCGGGTATCGAACCGTTGCGTTCAACCCAATGGGTGGACCGCATCCGATTACACCAATCCAAGGCAAGATGGGTTCGCAAATCACCTTGCCTGCGGCGGCCACGAGATATGGGTATATATTCCGAGGATGGTCGTCAAGTAATAACGGATCCGGAGAATTGTTGCAACCGGGAGACGTCATGGACATTCCCGATAAAAACATCACAACCATGTATGCGATATGGCAACAGGAGACATCGGGGGACTCTTCTAAGAGTGTGACTGTTTGTTTTGATCCTAATGGGGGAATTAGTGAGATCAAAAACCAAGCGGTAGCGTTGGGAGAAAGCATTAGATTCCCGTCAGAGGTGTATAAGGAGGGGAAGAAATTGACAGCCTGGCACATTGTCATTTACGGGCATTCGTATTCTGTCAAGCCTGGGAGAAGCTGGACATTGCCTAGTTGGAAGTTGCTTGCCGGCCAAAACATTGTCGCGTACGCACAATGGAAATAAAGTTTACGGGTGCGCAGAGTTTCTGCTGGCTCCATGCTGGAGCTGATGATCTTGATGCGGTGAGCTTGATTTTAGCTCAAACGACAGAAGGAAAAGTGGTATGACTACCAGCAGTCACATCAGCGTCATCGTTCCCGTATACAACGTTCGACGTTATCTCCGTCAATGTCTTGAATCCTTGGCAACACAGAACTATCTGTCATTCGAAGTCATTCTCGTTGATGACGGATCGGCGGATGGTTCCGACCTGCTTTGCGATGAATATGCCGCGAAAGACGAACGTTTCAAAGTCGTGCATCAGCAGAATGCTGGTTTGAGTGTGGCTCGCAATACGGGCTTGACTCATGCCAGCGGCCAGTATATCTCCTTTGTGGATAGTGATGATTGGGTCTCTGGATATTATTTGTCCACGCTCATGTCCGCCATCGAGCAGAGCGGCATGCCCTGTGCCTCTCTCGCCCACCTTAGACCGTTTCGTGATGGCAGCGGCTGCAGATTGTATGGAGACCACGGAATGCCGTCTATGAGAGTCGTCGGGAAGAACGTGAAAGTCGCGGATGAAATGACCGCTCAGAAAGCATTGCTGCGTCAACGGATTAATTGCGGGGCGCAAGCGAGGCTATGTCGACGAGACGTACTACTCAGTATTGCAGCCGACGGTAAGGTGTTTCCGGAAGGCCTGTTGTACGAGGATTTGGCAACCGTCTACCGCATCATGCATGAAGCGCGGGGCAGCGCGCTGGTATATGAGAGCCTGTATGCCTATAGGCGTAGATGTTCGGGCATCATGGGGAATTATGGTGCGCTTCATGATGAGAAAGTGAAGTCTGCGATTCGTGTATCGCATGGGCTTTATGAGGATATGATGCGGTGGCATCCTGAACTCGGCAAGGAAACTGCTTCGCGCTGTTTGGCTCTGCTGTGCACGGTGTATTCCTCATTGGATGCACGGGAGTACGGCAATAAGGAAGCCATATGGCAGGAAATCCAACGATACTGTGTTCTGGCCCGAGCCGATAGCGGCGCCCGGTTGAAGGATCGTGCGGCCACATGCTGCGTGATGGCGGGAGAGCCTATATTCGCTGTGTTCTGCAGCCTGTATCGAGGATACTACCGCTGGATTGGATTCTAGGGGTACGAAGGGCATGACGAGAATGGGGGCGACATGGTTTATGGCGTGCTGATGCTGGTCTGTTGCATGCTATGTCTACTCATGCGGATACCAAGGCTACGGCAATTCCGATGTTTCGGCCTGGTTATGATGCTGACGATGATGACGACCGTTTCCGGGTTGCGTTCTAGCAATGTCGGTACGGATAGTCCCATGTATGCGAGATTGCTTAGACACTCGGGCAAATGTCTGAAATACAATTTTGAAGCTGGCTATTGCTTGCTGAATGGTGCTATACATTGGTCAGGGGCCACTTACTCCGTACTATTCGTTCTGGAGAGTCTCCTGCTATACAGTGCCATTGGCCTATTCATTTACCAGTACGTTGAAGAACGGTGGTGGGGCTTCTCCTGCCTGATGATTTTCGGGATGCGTACGTTTTTCACGGCCCTGAACATCTCCCGTCAGTACATCGCAGTGGCTTTGTGCATGCTTGCGTTCATGCTGTACGAACGGAAACGCTGGAAGCTCGCGCTGGGTTTGGTGCTGCTTGCCATGACCTTCCATATCACATCCATCGTGGTACTGCTTCTCCCTTTCGTGAGATGGTGGGCGCAATCCGAGCACTTCGAACTGCAGTCCATAGCGGCTGTCGTCGTAACTTTCCTGATACAGTTCTTTGACTGTGGAGGCATTATCGTCTGGGTTGCCGGTTTCATTCCCAAATACCGTCACTACCAGCATGACTCGCTGATGAATAACACCGGAACGTCGATATTCTGGGTGCTATACACTCTGGCGTTGTCGTCGGTTTATATCGCCTACGTATGGCGGAAGCGTCTCAGTCAGTCGAACAATGTGCGTGAAGGGGTGCAATCCGAGTGCAATGAGCCGTTGCTATTGGCGGGAGCACTGATTTATGTGGTCATGGTCAACGCTTTCGCTGGCGTAGGCACCTTGAACCGCATGTCCATTTTCTTCACCATGTTTTTCATCTGGTTGCTGGCGGCTTTGCTTGCCGCACTAAGCGAACGCATGCAGATCGCAGTGGAACTGGTGATTCTGGCCGCATCGTTCCTCATGTGTTACCGACAGGTCTACATCAGAGGAAACTTCGGTGTGCTGCCCTATAAGGTATTTTTCTGAGCGAAGGATGCGAAAGGGAACGGTATGGCCGATGAACAACCGCTGATCTCCGTGATTGTCCCGGTATACGGTGTCGAGGCGTCCTTGGACGCGTGCGTGGAATCCATCGTGAGACAAACCCACCGTAACCTTGACATCATTCTGATAGATGACGGATCACCGGATCGTTGTCCGGAATTATGCGACCGTTGGATGACTCAGGATTCCAGAATCCGTGTCATCCATCAACGCAATAGTGGGCCATCAGCCGCCCGTAATGCCGGAATTGAGGCCTCGCAAGGTGAATATCTCGGATTTGTGGACTCGGACGATAGCATCGCTGAGGACATGTACGAAACGCTATTGCGTAATCTGTTGCGCGAACAAGCCGACATCTCCATCATCGGTACCAGTCTTGTAGGGGAGGACGGCGAGTCATACGTGCCGTATGCGACCGAATGCCGTTTCCGCATGAATTCGGAACAAGCCTTCAAATATGTGAACCTGCCCGGATACTTCCATGTCGCGGTATGGGACAAACTGTACCGACGTGAACTATTCGATGACGTACGTTTCCCGGTGGATCGTCATAGTGGCGAGGACTACCCCGTCACATTCCGTATGATCGATAAGGCCGAGACGCTGATTTACGATTCCACTCCGAAGTATTGCTATCATCTGCACGAGCGGATGACGCTACGTCTGCGCATCACCACCGCGCAAAGCGACGAGACCCGTACCGCGCTGGAACTGGTACGAACCAAATATCCGCGGTCGTACGATTACATGCTGTACGGTCATCTCATCGCAACGATAGGCACCTACAACAACATCATTCTGCAAAGACAACGCGGGCAATGGGCGGACTTCGAACGGCATGCCGTCAGGCTCGTACGCAAGGCTCTGCCCCGTGTCATGAGACTGCCGGAGATCCCCAAAGCCAAATGCGCGCAAATGCTCCTGCTGTGTCTTTCACCTGCCCTGTACCGCAAGGTGCTCATCATATTCAAACGTCGCCATGTCAAGGTCTTGGGCTGAGTCGAGGAGTTTCAAGATGCCAACGCATTTCGCTCATTCCGTGAAATTCAATGCAGCGATGAACACGATTCTGACCGCATCCAACATGGTGATTGGGACTATCACCATTCCATACATCACTAGGACGCTTTCCGTGGAAGGCTACGGCAACGTCACCTTCGCCCAGAACATCTCACAGTGGCTGTCGACGATCTGCTTGGTGGGCATACCAGCCTACGGCATACGCGAATGCGCCCGCGTGCGCCATGACGAATGCCAATTGGCGTCCGTGGTCAAAGAGCTGCTCATCATCATCACCGGCTGTACGTCGACGGTACTGGGATGCTTCGCGCTGACCATAGTATTCGTACCTAGGCTGCGTGGGCTTTCGGTACTGATGCTTATGTTCCTCGTCAGCACGTTACTGCTTTCCTACGGGGTGGAATGGTTCTTCCAAGCTATGGAGGAGTACGAATACATCACCATACGCAGCGTTGTGTTTAAAACGCTCTCGTTCGTCGCCATGCTTATTTTTGTGCGGGCCGACGGCGACTATCTGATTTATGGCGCGATAACGGCGTTCGTAACCTGTGGAAACAACGTGCTCAATCTGATTCGGCTCGGCAACATGATTGACCTACGCACGCCGGTACCGCTCCGTATCAGGCGTCACGTCAAACCGCTCGCATCGTTCGCGATACAGTCAATCGCCTCATCGATCTACCTGTTCTTCGACAGTATCCTGCTGGGTATGCTTTCCGCCAACAATATGCAGGTCGGCTTCTACCAGCTTGCAGCTAAACTCAAGGGCGTGTGCTGGAGCGTGATCAACGCAATCGTCGGAGTGCTGGTACCGCGTCTGTCATATTATGCGAAACATTCCATGCGGCAATATCACGATCTTGTCGGCAAAGGTTTCGGTGCCATTTGCAACCTTTGTCTCGGACTATGTTGCTATCTGGTAACGGAAGCCGAACCATTGACCATATGGGTATCCACGGAGAAGTACCTCGATGCCGCCATTGCGGTGCGAATCATCGGATTGGTAAGCTTCTTTTCCTGTATGAGTACGTTTTTGGGATTGTGCATTCTCACTCCGCTTGACCGCGAAAATAGGCTTGCCGCCTCTAATCTGATGGGCGTGCCAATCAGTCTTGCGGGAAATCTGCTGCTGGACGCGCGTTTCGGTGCCACAGGAGCGGCGATATCCATGCTGGTTGCGGAGATCGTCATTTGCACGATGCAAATGCACTACTCCTGGGACGTGCTCTGCAAGTCAGTAAACTTGGGGCGACTATGCCGTATGGGCGGTTGCCACGCGTGCTCGTTCGCGACCCTGTCGATGTTGCTATATAACGCTCCCGGTCTGTCAATGGGATGCGCGGTGCAGGTGGTGGCAGGCATGTTCGCATATTGTTCGGTGTGGCTGGCTGCCGGCCTTCTGCTGCGGGAAGAGACCGTGTGCTGGGTGTTCGGACTGGTGCGAAGCAAGCTTACGCGAGGGTAGACGTGTTCAGTCTAGATAGCTTTGCTGCACGCCGTCAAGCATGCGTGCCGACGTGAACTTGTCGAGATACGTATTACGAACAGCATCGGGAGAGAACCTGCCATTGCGAGACCGTTCGGCGATGACGCGTTCCACTTGTCGTGCGCCATCCTCCACATTCCCCACCTCGAACAGGTAGCCGTTCACACCGGGCCTCACCACTTCGTTGCTGCCGGTCACATTCGTAGCCACGATCGGCACGCCGGCACGCAATGACTCAACCAACGAATATGGCAGACCCTCATACAGTGAAGTCAGCAGATACACGTCGAACGCAGTGACGACACGCTCCGCATCATCCCGGTAGCCGAGCAGATGTACGTTACCGCCAAGATCGTTGTCTTCGACGAACCTCGCCACATCATCCTGCAGATCTCCGTCGCCTACGCAAACAAAATGCGCACGCGGATTACGCTCGACGACCATCTTGGCGATTCTCGCGAATGTCATTGGATCCTTCTGTGCCGCCAGGCGTACGGTCGAACCGACGATAATCGCGTCCTGCGGCAAACCGGACAATCCCAGCGACTGCAACGCCTCCTCGCGCGACGGCAATGCGATATCGGGAATGCCGTTATAGATGACCTTGAATTTATTCGGATCGTCAATCCCATACTGCAATGCGATATCGCGTTCGCCGGTAGAGACGTTGAATGTACAGGTAGTGAATAGGTGGCTGAACATTCGTTCGAGCATCACAAACAGCAACTTTTTGGGTTTGGAAAATTCCCGAGCCTGGAACGCGTAGGCGTGAGGTGTGTAGAATACTTTCGCCACATGGCTTCCAATGACTGCGGAGCGGCCGATGACGCCCGCTTTCGAGCTATGGCAGTGCAGAATGTCGGGCTTGATTTGCTTGATGAGAGCATGCACGCGTAACCATGCCTTGATATCGTTCGGTGCGGAAATATCCCGGATCAGTTCGGGGATGGGGATGAGCGTCGCATGCTTTTCCATTTCGGGTAGGGCCTTGCGGTAATAATCATCAAGTCGGCCAGTTCCGTAGGCGACCGTCACGTCGAACCTGCTGTGGTCGATGCCGGTGACGATATCCACGACGTTACGACCGCAGCCACCCATGGCCTCTTGCACGATGAGCAGTTTCTTCTTGGCCTCGGTCATGCTCTCCCCTTGAATGTTCTCCAAAATTTGCATGTTAGGGTGGTTTCCGCATCCCCCGTTACACGTATGATACTTTCCCCTAAGTATGTTTTCGTATTCACCTTTAAATGTGTGCGCAAGGTTGTTGTCGGACTCCCCTTTTTGTGGTGGGACATCCGTATAATGTGCGGGAGGACAGTCGGAAACGTCAGAAGGGATTAGTGGAGTATGACGGGAAATGAGTTCAAGGAATGGCCGGATGTGCATGCTCCGGGTGGGGCTCACGGAGCACAGGTCACGACGACGTATGATTTTCCCCTAACAGAGGAGGATCGACTTGCCGGAGAAGGGGCTTCCAGAGGACTTTCAGTTAGTGTTATCGGGGGTTCCGTGGCGGAAGTGAAGCCACAGGGATTCGTATACCGACATCGCCGCGAGCTGGTCGGTGTCGCCGCGATCGTTGCAGTCGCCGTAGTGGTGACGGGTCTTGCATTTGGTTTTCGTCAGCATGTCGATAACCAGGAGGTGCTGAGCTCCTGCCAACAGTCCGTCGATATCTATCAATCCAATACGGAACGTTTGAAGAAGACCGTTGATGGTGCGGCCGACGATTTGCAGATTGCGGAAAATCAGGTGCAGGATCCGCAGACGGTGGCTGACTTGCGCACTGCAGTTGACAAGGGCAATGAGAAGACGAAGATTGACACCGGCTGCGACGCGTCGGCCTCGGCTGAGGACAATCAGGCCAGTGATGAAAAGATTACTGCAGCCACACGTGAATTGGGGGACAAAATTGAGAACATTCTGAGCGCCAAGACTGCGGTGGAACGTTCCAAAAACGCCCGTGACGTTGCCGTGGCAAAGGCTGATCTGGCCAACAGGGTCAATGATGGCCAGAGCGTGCTCGGTACCGTGCGTTCCAACGATTTGAACGCCCGTCAGGATTTGTCCGCGGCTCTGAACGATGCTCAGCAGACAGCAACCACGTCCGCTTCCGCTGATCCGAACGTATACATCAATCAGCTCAACAAGCTTCAGGAAGCCATCGACAAATATAGTGCGACAGCTATTTCCGAGTAGTTGTATGGTGGGGAATGCGAGGACAGTACGGTTTATCTGAGCCGCATCCCCAATCATCGAATTTGAATTTTGTCAGTCTGATAATCGGAGCGTGGCTCAATTCTGCGATGTCCGCACCACTCGCTTTTGTTTAGGTACGTATGCCGACTATTTCTCTGCGTCTGCGGAGGACTGAGAAGGAGTGTCCGAACCTGAATTCGGGGACGCGATCGGGCTTGGATTCGGTTTCTCGGTGTGATCGGTCGTAGGCTCCGGAGTGGGCTCGGGATTTTGTGTCGGATCGGTGGACGGATTCGGTTGCACAGTCGGGGATGTGGTCGGTTTACTGGTCGGCGTCAGCTTGTTTTCGGAGCTGGAGTTTGTGTCATTGTTGTCATTGATGCCAGGCGTTTCCGTCGAAGTGTCCGTCTTGTATTCGCTCGGATTGTAGTAGGTTTGTTGCCCGCTGTTCGAACTATTTGTAGTCTGCTGCGGCTTCTCGTACACCTGGTTATCGGCGTTACACTGCGCCACGGAATCGGTAACGGCCTGCATGGCCTTGCCCATCGCCTCACGCGCCTCGGTGAGCTGCTCAATGGTCGCATCATCATTCTGCAGGAGGGCATTGGCGTCGTCCACCGTCTTTTGCAGGTCGGTCCGGGTTTGTTCGTCGGCCACGTTGCCTTTGCTGGATTCCAACAGCTTCGTGGCCTGCTCGATGGCAGTCTGGAGGGCCTGCTTGGCGGCGCTTACGATGGAAGTGGTTTGGGCATCATGTGCCTTGGTTACGGCATCGGAGGCCTTCGTCAACGACTTCAACGACTTTTCCATGGCGGAAGCATTCTTATTGTTCTGTTCCGCAGCCTGCGTCAGATTCGCGGTCGAAAGCGAAACCACGCACTGTGTGGTCGGAATGAAATCGTATGTGGAGGAGAGCTCCGACTTCAACATGTCGACGGTGCTTGCGTCGGCCAGTTCGCTTGTGGGAATCGTGGTAAGCAGGTTCGCGCTCTGAATCGCGGAATCATACTGCTTCTTGACCTTCGCATAACGGGACGCCGACTTCTTGCAGGAGCTGAACGCGTTCTGCTTGGCCACGGTCTGCGTATGATGCCAGAATACGGTGCCGCCGGTTGCGGCCAAAGCCAGTACGACGGCCGCAGACACGATCAGGATGATTCGCCGCTTGCGGCTCCGGGATTCCGCATTCACCGCCACGTCGCGAATAGACGTATCCTCGGTGATTTGCGGCATCGCATCGGTATTGCTGGCATGACCGGCCTCGGAAGGAACTTCAGTCGGTAGTGCGATAGCATCGTTGCCGTCCGGCCTGATCATTGTTGTCTTCAAAGAATCGGCGATCGTTTCGGTGCCGTCGCTCTTTTCAGCCACACCTACCGGTACTATGGCGTTATCGAACGGCATGATCGGCCATGACCAGTTTCCGGCCATCACGTCACCACGGTAATATGGCGGATTCGAGGCATCGGCAAGCGAAGCGGTCAACGGTAGCATATCCATCGCGGAAGCGGACGTGCCGAAGCTCAACGACTTCATAATATTGCGGATGGCGGTATCAGTGGCATCCACGGCCCTGCGAAAAGCGGAAAAATCCTTGCGATACGGGTCGGCGATGGTGGCGGCTTGCGGCAGCATCGGTCGAATCGTCGTGGCTTGTGCGATTACCGACTGCAGGCGCTCCGGCAACGTGAAGCCTTCAATCATGTTCTGCTGGGCACAATAGGCGCACATATTCGAAAAATCCGGCAACGTGAACGTATAGTGTACGGCGGCAGGCGCAATGCCAACGATATTATGGAGCTGATCTTCCTCAAAACAGAGGATCAGGTCGCATTCCTGTGCGATCTGGCGGGTCAGTTGCTTAGAGCGGAATGCAGAGGAGTCGATGCCGGCCGACGTAAGCAGTGCGGCGCTTGAACCGTCGATCTCGTGACCGACCAGACTATGCGTGCCGGCACTATCCACTTCAATGGACGTTCCGGCAGTATACATACGGAACAGCAGTTCCCCCATGGGGGAGCGACAGATGTTGCCGGTGCATACGAACAAGACGCGCATATGCGGGTTACCTTAACTCTCGAGAAATGGCATAAACGCCTCAAGTATATCGAGAAGGGGTGCCATTTTCGGCACGGTTCGCAAGATATTGCCTCTGCCGTCTGGGGTGAGGTGATCGGATCCGCGATCGACGTATGAAAAAATCCCGCACATTTGCGCGTGCGGGATTTGCGGTCTTTGATGTGAAAATCAGTAGCACTTATGGGCGAGCCAATAGCTGTAGGCACCTTGAATGGAGCCGTAGCGTGAGGCGCAGTAACCCCAGAACCACTTGAGCTGGGTCTGGTAGTTGGTGGCCCAGTCGGCGCCGGCGCTGACCATCTTGCTGCCGGGCAGTGCCTGCGGCAGGCCATACGCGCCGGAACTTGGATTCGTGGCGGACACGCTCCAGCCGGATTCATGCGAGATGATGTACACGGTCGCGGTGAAATCGGCCTCGGTATAACCGTTGGAAATCAGATAGTCATGAGCCCACTGCTGCATCTCGCCAGCCGGCACGGTGGTCCCGACCGAAGCGGTGCTGCTGGACGAAGACGAGGACGAAGAAGACGACGATGACGTGGAAGTGGAGCCGGTACCGACGAGAACCACCTTGTCGACCGGAGCTTTCTTCACGTACGAGCTGATCATATTCGAGGAGATGACGGTGTCACCGGAGCGAGTTACGAGGTTCGTGGATTCCATCACGCCTTCCTCGCCTTCGGTCTCGACCTTCTCCTGGCCCTTCGGCAGGGAAGAAGTCTCCTTCTTCACGACATTGAATGCGATCGACGAGTCGGAGACCTCGACGGAAGCACCTGCACGGCTGACGGTGATTACGGTCTTCTCATCGACTTTGGTGGTCAGCGACGGGGAGACGGTGTCTTCCGGTTCAAGCGTGATGTTGCCGGCTTCCAGCACGGACTTGACGTTGGTGAAATTGGTGCCCGGCACCACGCGGGACTTGCCGTTGATCTTCACGGTGACATATGCGGTATCACCGCCGAGAGCCTCACGGGCGTTGCCACGGGACGCTTCGGCATCGGTGGCGGAGTAGGCGGTGACACGCGTGGTCGGCTCCGCCTGGGTGGATGACGTATAGAAACTACGTGAAATAATGCCACCGGTAGCCAGCAGCCCCACCGCCGCGAACGTTGCGACGATCTTCACACACTGGGACCTGTTCGGCAGGCTCAGGGTAAACGGGCGTCCATGCTTGCTGTGGTTAGCCATTCTGCTCCTATAAAGCGACTTCATGGGCCTCGACGAATTCGGGTTCTGCACGCGGCCGCAAAGGCTTCGCCGGAATGCGCGCATCTAAAAGAGCAGTTTACCCTAAGCGCTCGATTATCGGCAGCCGAAGATACACGGGGGCACATGCGAACGCCCGTCGCAATCATGTCTTGTCGATCGCGACGGGCGCGCATTGCCGTTGTGGGGTACTTCCGCCTATTGTTCGGCTCCGGTGCGGCCGGAAGCTGCGGCGTTCACGTCCAACGCCTTGGCCTGTCCGATCAGATCATCCAGATCGGAGGCGCGCAGGGCACCGGCCTGCTGGAACACGATCTGCTGCTTCTTGACGACCATCAGCGTCGGAACGGCCTGTACCTTGGCCGCCTGAGCAAGATCAGGATTCTGATCGATATCGACCTTGGCGAAATAGATGTCGGGGTTCGCTTCGCTCGCCTTTTCGAAAGTCGGTCCGAACGCGCGGCACGGGCCGCACCAAGTGGCCCAGAAATCCACGAATACGAGATCGTTGCCCTCGATGACCTCGTTGAAGTTCTCAGAGGTGACTGCATGCGTTGCCATAGCTGCTCCTTACATTCGCGTGTGGTGCAGTATATAACCTCCGGCATTCGTCTTGCATTCCGGTGTCCGCTATGGGAGGAACGAAAAAAGGCTTGAACGTTACGCGAGGTGCGCGATAATGGGAGGCATGCCAGTGATGAATGATGAGGTGCCCGACGAGGGCGATTTCGATGCCGGACGCAGGCGCGGTGAATTCGACGACATCACACCGGAGGATTTCATCCGCGGAACGGGCAATCCTCCCGGATGGCTCGGCTCCGATGAAATCAACCGCATGCGCAGCGAAATGCCGATTCCCTACGTGCAGATCGTGCCGGTGCGCACCGATGAACTCGGCCGCGTCGCGCAGGTCGGTTCCCTGCTGCGTGTCTCCGATGACGGCAGCATCGAACGGACGCTGATTGCCGGGCGCGTGCTCTACCATGAGTCGATTCGTGAGGCGATCGCCCGCAACGTCGCCAAGGATCTGGGAGATATCGCCTTGCCGGTGCTGCCGTCCAGCCTGCAGCCGTTCACGGTGGCGGAATTCTTCCCCACGCCCGGCATCTCGGATTATTTCGACGCCCGGCAGCATGCGATTGCACTGTGCTACGTAGTGCCGATCGCCGGTGACTGCAGACCTCAGGACGAGACGCTGGATGTGGAATGGGTCGATCCGAACGGTGCGATGCTTGACACGTTCCTCGGGCAGATGGGCAATGGATATGGAACGATTGTGAGGCAGGCGCTGGCATGGGCCGGCAGATGACGCGAGACGGATTGGAGCATGACATGGGGATTGAATTGAAGAACACCGTGTATCGCGAAGGGGAGGGGATTCCCGTGGTGTTGGTGCACGGATTTCCGGTGGATCACCGCATGTGGGACCAGTGCGCCGCCGCACTCGCGCGAATCTGCGACGAGCACGGTATGACACGCTTCCCGATCTGGGCACCGGACATGCCCGGTGCGGGCGAAGGTCCGATTCCGAGTGACGAAGCCAGCGGAGGCAAGGACGCGGACGGCACGTTCCCGCATGCCCTTGATCGCATGGCGGACGCATACGTGGACATGATTCGTGAGGCCGGCCATGAGAAGGCCATCTGGGTGGGCCTTTCCATGGGAGGCTATCTGATCCTTGACATTCAGCGACTGCATCCCGAAGCGGTGGCGGGCCTCGCCCTGTGTGACACGAAAGGCGATGCGGATTCGGCGGCGATGCGTGGCAGGCGCATCGCCATCGCCGACGAATGCGAAGCCACCGGCACGCATGATCCGGTGATGGGATTCGCCGTGGCAAACGAGACGGACTCCAGCATCAAGCAATCCGCCGAATACGCTCGCCAATTCACGCTGTGGATCAATGAGCAGCCGGCAGCCGGCATCGCCTGGCGTGAACGCATGGCCGCAGGACGCCCTGACCTGAACGACGTGCTGGCGAAGGTAAGCGCACCAAGCGCGGTGATCTGCGGCGACAAGGATCCGTCAAGTCCGCCCGAAGTGATGGGTCCGGTAGCGGATGCGATGACCGGCACGACCGTGGACTTCACCGTAATCAGTGATTGCGGACACTTCAGCGCATACGAGCATCCCGAAGCGGTGGCCGAAGCATTGCGTCAGCTCGTGCGTAGAATTCAATAGCATCCGTTTCTCACCGCGCCATCGCCGACTCGCTGTGCGCTTCGGATGACGTGGGTTGCCGGATGCGGATACTATATGGAATTCAGATATTTCATACGGGGAAAGGAATGCGATGAGCGTGTTTTCTCCTTTGGCATTGACGCAGGCACTGCCATTCCTGCCATTGGCACAAGGTGACATCGACTATGAGGTGAGCCGCAGAGGCGAACCCGACCTATTCGCGAACGTACTGCCGGAACCGGCCACGAAAGTCATCCTCGTCAAAGACGGCAAAGTGGCGGTACCGCACGGGCAAGGCGCCATCGCCGACTATGCCAACGTGAACATGCGACTCGCGCAACTGCCGGGAGGCTACGTCGCCGCCGAGCTACGCTCGCATCCGACGGCGCTCGCCATCTTCCTCGGCTCGTATGGCGGTTGCCGTGATGAGCATGTGGTGGCAGTCGACGTGACCCGCGTGCATGCCATCGAAACTCCCGTGGCCGACAGTGCCTACGAAGGTGCCGACGACGCCTTCGACGAAGGCAATGCCGCCGAAGCCGTTTCAGGAAAGCCATCGCTGCTCGAATCCGCCGCGGAACGCTTCGACTGGGTGGATCTGCGCGCCTTCGCACCGCATGCCAACGCCCGTGAGGCCGGTCAGGCGACCACCGCCATCTCGCTGGGTATGTGGCATACGCGTCAGCGCCACTGCCCGACCTGTGGAGCGCTGACCGAACCGGCGCTCGGCGGCTGGGCCCAACGTTGCACCAACGAAGCGGATGGCAGGAGACTGCTGTTCCCCCGTGTGGAACCGGCTGTGATCACGGCGGTCATCGACCATGAGGACCGTCTGTTGCTGCAGCACAACAGCGCATGGGGCAATGCCGGGCTGTATTCCGTTTCCGCGGGATTCGTGGAGGCCGGCGAGAATCTGGAGCACGCCTGCCGTCGCGAGGCCAGGGAGGAGGTCGGCATCGAAGTGGGGGAGCTGCGATACCTCGGCTCCCAACCGTGGCCGTTCCCTGCGTCGCTGATGATGGCGTTCAAAGGGCTTGCCACGACCACCGACATACGAGTGGACGGCGAGGAGACGCTCTCCGCACGGTGGGTGACCCGTGACGAATACATGAACGAGTTGATTTCGGGTCGTATGGAGGCTCCCGGCAAGGCGACGATCGCACGGTATATGATTGAGGAATGGCTCGGACACGAGCTGCCGTGAGCGAGATACCGAAATTGGTCATCGCACGGCGTATAGTTGGGGGTTGTTGTGAATAGGGGAAGAATATAAGGAACAGCAGCATGTCTGACGAGCGTGAGCAAGCCCTGGCTGGAGACGATACCGCTACGATTGCACCGCTTCCGGTGGCACCGGCGGTGTTTACTCCTATTGAAGAGATCGCCATGCCGGAAGTAAAGAGAAAAAACAAGTGGCCGCTGATCATCACCCTCATCGTGATGGGGGTGATGTTGCTCGCTGCCGTCTCCGGATTCTTCGTTGCACGTTGGTATTTTCAGGATAAGGCCGCTCCGGGCGTGACCTTCGCCGGTTCCAGCGTTGCCGGGCAGACCAGGGAGCAGCTGAAAGATACCGTCAGCGACGCGGTGAAGAGCACCACCATCACCATCAAAGACAATGATGGCAACACCGATACGGCAAAGCTCACCGATCTCGGCGTGACGGTCAACATCAACAAGACCGTCTCCAATCTGCTTGCCGCCAAGCATGATGACGATGGCGTGCTGGCCGCCATCAATGCCGTGAATCCTTTCGACAAAAGCGAGGTGCCGCTTGCGGCGCAGACCAACGAGCTTGATCTCACCACGTATGTGACCGACAAGTTCGTGGATGAGGATGAGCGTGCGGTCGCCTCCACTATCTCCTATGACTCCGATGAGCAGGCCTTCACCACCGTGGAAGGCCGGGAGGGACGCACTCCTGAAACCGACAAGGTGCTGGCCGCCGTACGGAACGCCATCAACGTACCGGGTGGCAACAGCACCGCGTCCATCAGCTACAGGAACGTCGATATGCCG
Organism: Bifidobacterium sp. MSTE12; assembly: GCF_000513015.1. Lineage (NCBI taxonomy): Bacteria > Bacillati > Actinomycetota > Actinomycetes > Bifidobacteriales > Bifidobacteriaceae > Bifidobacterium > Bifidobacterium sp. MSTE12. Next base: position 48,558 of record NZ_AZYA01000039.1, read on the forward strand.
GTCAGCGTGAGCGCGGCACAGCGGGCCACCGACGAAGCGAACGCCCGGTTGAACAACAAGATCGTACTCGACAACGGCAAGGACAAGACCTTCGAACTGCCGGTCGATGTCGTCGCTTCCTGGATCAAGCCGAATGCCGATCTGGACAAGGGCACGATCTCCCTGACCTATGACGAACAGGCAATCGGCAACTATCTCGAACAGGAAGTGCCGAACCAGCTCAACCAAGACAAAGTCTCACAGGAAGACGCCGTCGACAGCAACGGCACGGTGCTGGTGACCATAGTCAAAGGTGTGGATGGGCTGAAGGTCAAGAACGTGTCCGCCCTTACCCCGAAGGTGGTGAACGCCCTGCAGGGTGGCCAAGGCGCGACGATTCCCGTTGAAAGCGACGTGGACGCATTCGACACCGTGCAGAAGAAGTCGGAGTACCGCATCGTGGTGGACCGTGCCTCTCAGACCGCCACCGTGTATCAGAACGATCAGGCGGTCAGGACCTTCCCGGTGTGCACGGGAACCGCCGGCAAGCATGAAACCGATCTGGGCACCTACTACATCTATCTGAAATACAACGTGCAGGATATGACGGGCCTGAATGATGACGGTTCGCGTTACCTCTCCAAAGGCGTGAAATGGGTCGGCTATTTCAACGGCGGCGAAGGGTTCCACACGGCAAGCTGGAATGGTTACGGCATTGCGCATGGCGATCCGGTGCACTACGGTTCGCACGGCTGCGTGAACATGTATGAGGCGGATGCCAAGTGGATCTACGACAACTGCCCCGAAGGCACCGTGGTGCAAGTGGTAGGCGCCATGCCGTCCGGTGCGGTACGCTAGGCACATGAGCGAAGATAACGACAACAAGTTGAATCTCGAAGTGCCCGAGCACCTCGAATACTCCGACGAGCATGTGTGGGTCGACGCCTCCGTCGAACCCGCCATGGTGGGCATCACCGAATATGCCACCGAACAGCTCGGCGAGCTCGTGTATGTGGATCTGCCTGAGGTCGGTGCCCAGGTCGAGGCGGGCGATGAAGTGGCGGAGCTTGAATCCGCTAAGGCCGTGACCCCTCTGGTGTGCCCGGTGGCGGGCACGATTCGGTACGTGAACGCCGAGGTTTCGGATGATCCGAGCATCATCACGAACGACCCGTATGGCGAAGGCTGGATCTTCAAGATCGAGCTCGAAGACGACGAGCCGGATCTGCTCAGTTCCGGGGAATACGCGAGAATAGTCACCGAATAGCCGCCGAACAGTTGACTGTGCGAGGCTCAAAGTACCCTGAAAGTTCCCTGATTTTCGCGTTTGGGTAACGGGTTGTTCTCCCGGGCCTTTTATAGTGAGGATATGAACGAACCACAGCCGTTGCCCCAACGCGAGATTGATGCGAGTGATAGTGACGACATGCCTACCGTGCCGATTCCCGCACGTAAGGTCGTCACTACGTTCGACGCCGCCTCACGGCATGAGCGCATCGAAATCAAGCCGCCGCTGATTCGTTTCTGCCGTCGCGCCATCACGTATGGATTCGGCATCTGGTTGCGTTTTTCCACCGCATTGGTGCGCCGTCTCAACTGGTATCCGCGCGTCGAGCCGTATGTCGGTTACGGTACCGAGCACTATTCCCGACTGATATGCCGTACCGTGTTCGGTCCGTTCAAGCGTCAGTCCGGACGGCTGACCCGCGGCATTCGAGGCATGCTCACCATTCCGTCACCGCATACGAAAGTGCGTATCGCCATCGACGATGTACCGTTGGAAACGGTGCAGGTCGGCATATCCGAAGTGTACGACCACGTCGACAGGTCACGTGACATCTCCAGTGAATTCGCCGCTTCCGATTCCGCAGGCTATCTCGATCTGGTCGCCGAACATTCGCTGGAACCGGGCATCCACAACGTGTCGTATCGCGTGCGTAGCCGCAAACCGGTCGCCGCGAATCTCTTCACGATACCAAGCGGCACAAAAGTCGGCGTAATCTCTGACGTTGACGACACGATCATGGTCACGCAGGCACCGAGCCTGATGAAGGCGGCCTACAATCTGCTGCTGCTTGATCCCAAGAAAAAAGTACCGGTGCCGGGCATGAACCTACTGTTCAACCGCATCGCCGACATGTTTCCGGATGCACCGTTCTTCTACCTGTCGACATCGCCATGGAACGTGGAAAGTTCGATCCGACACTTCATCACCTACCACGGATTCCCGGAAGGACCGCTTCTGCTACGCGATCTCGATCCGCGACCGAAGACCTTCATTCCTTCCGGCGTGCAGCACAAACTCGAGTATGCGGAACAGCTGATGGCCGATTTTCCGGACATGAAATTCATTCTCATAGGCGATGACGGTCAGAAGGATCCGACCACATACGCAACCATCGCCAAACGCTACCCGGGCCGTGTGCTTGCGGTAGGCATACGGCAGCTTTCGCCGCGTGAATCCGCAGGAAGTCTGGGTACGATGGCGGGACTCGCGGCCACGCAGCCGGTGCCGGTCACCGATGTGCCTGTTTTCACCGGCACCACGGGGTCCAATCTGATGAAAACCATGATGCCGTACCTGAAGCAGCAACTCGACAAGTAAGGTCTTCACAATCTACCGACGGTTAGCCTCTCTCAGTGTCGGTGGTTTGGGTGGTTTCTCAATCTGCCGACGGTTAGACCCGACTCAGCGTCGGTAGTTTGGGAGAATCATGCCGGTATAATCGCGTGCATGAGTGAAAATCGTGGTGCGCAGGGCGTATTGGAGCAGAACCAGAGTGGGCTGGGCCGGAACCAGAGTGGGCTGGAATTTCCGTGCGCGAAGCGGGTACCTCAGGAGCGCGTGTTTCATGGCGATACGTTCGTGGACGACTACGAATGGCTGCGCGACAAAGATTCACCGGAAGTACGGGAATATGTGGCCGCGCAGAACCGGTATTGCGCGGCGCGTATGGAACCCTTGAAAACGTTGCGCACCACGTTGTTCGAGGAATTCAAGTCGCATGTGCAGGAAACCGACATGTCGGTACCGACGCGCATGGACGGCTACTGGTATTTCACCCGTACCAAGCAGGGCGAGCAATACGGAGTGCAGTGCCGCCTGCCGATTCGCGACGATGATGATTGGGATCCGCCGCATATCGAAGCCGGTGTGCCGATCGATGGTGAACGAATCGTATTCGATACCAATGCCGAGGCGAAAGGACACGATTTCTTCCGCATCGGCGGCATGGATATCTCCAAGGACGGCCGTTGGCTGCTCTATGGCATCGATACGCGTGGCGATGAACGCTACGATTTCCGTATACGCGATCTCGAGACCGGCGAAGAACTGCCGGAGGTGTTCGAGGGGATCGCCGGGGCATGTTTTACGCCGAATGCGCAATGGGTCTTCTACACCCTGCTCGACGATGCGTGGCGTCCGTATGTGATTATGCGCCACCATGTGGGAACGCCGGTCGCCGACGATGTGGAAGTGTTCCGTGAAGCCGATGAGCGTTTCTGGGTGGGTGTCGGTCTGTCGTTCGACGAGCGCAACATCGTGATCGGTACCGGTTCCAAGACCACCACGGAGGTGTTGCTGCTGCCCACCGATACGCCTGAAGGCGAGTTCCAGGCGTTCATTCCGCGCGAAGCCGATGTGGAATATGATGTGAGCTTCGCATGCTTCGAAGGCGCCGGCGAGCATGGTGAGGATATTCCGCTGGCCGTGGTGTACCACAATGCGCTGAATCCGAATTTCGAAATCGACGTCATCGACATGCGTTCGCATGAGCCGCCTTACCGCTTGGGTGAGGGAGTGTGCGTGGCTTCCGGATCGCCATACGGCTGCGAGCATGGCGACGCCGTCGAACCTGGCGCCTTCGCCCGACCGATCGGCACTGCATACTCGAATCCATGCAATCCCGCCATTTTGCAGGGCGCGCACGGCCTCGGCATCGAGGGTATCGCGATTCACCGGCATTTCGTGGCATTGCAGTATCGTGCGGAAAGTCTGCCACACGTGGCCGTAATGACCAAGACGGCCGCAGCCGAGGATTTTCTGGCAGGCCGGCCGTGGCGTTTCACCGAGCTCGTGCCGCATGCGCTCGAAGACGATTGGGACGTAGACGAATCCGTGGATGAGGTCAATGAGGAGCGGGCCGAAGTGTGGGCCGCACTTGACTGCGGTCTTGGCTCCGACATCATGGGCGCCGACGATACCGCAGGACCCCACGCGCGCAATCTGCATGGCCATGCCGACGTCTTGCAGGCGGCGCAGGGCAAAGGATCCGCGGTACACGGCATCTCACGCAAGGCCATGACGTCTTCCGACGGTGCGACCGCCGACGACATGCCGGGGGAGACCCGCAGACTGTACTCGATCGGCGTGGGTGGCAATCCTTCATACGATGCACCGCGCGTGCGCTATTCCTTCTCCAGCTACACGCGGCCGGGCGAACTGCATGACATCGACCCGGCCACCGGTGAGGACCGTCTGCTCAAACGCGCCACCGTATTGGGCGATTTCGATCCGCGCGACTATATGGAACGCCGTGTGTGGATCACCGCACGCGACGGCGAACGCATTCCGGTGTCGCTGGTGTGGAGGCGCGACGTGCCGACCTGCGATTCGGCCATGTTCATCACCAGCTATGGTGCGTACGAAATCAGTTCCGACCCTGGGTTCGCGGTGTCGCGCATCAGCATGCTCGACCGAGGCGTGCTGTATGCCGTGCCGCATATCCGTGGCGGCGGCGAAATGGGACGCGCCTGGTATGAGCAGGGACATCTGATGAACAAGAAGCATTCGTTCGAGGATTTCGTGGATGCCACGCGGGCCCTGCAACGAGCCGGACTGGCCTCGCCGTCGCGTACCGTGGCGAATGGCGGTTCGGCCGGCGGCCTGTTGATGGGTGCGGTGGCCAACATGGCGCCGGAATGCTATGCAGGCATAGAGGCGGACGTGCCGTTCGTGGATGCGTTGACGTCGATTCTCGATCCGTCGTTGCCGTTAACCGTCACCGAATGGGATGAATGGGGCGATCCGTTGCACAATGCGGATGTGTACCGGTATATGAAGGGATACACGCCGTATGAGAATGCGCCGGAATCCACCGACGACGCGCGCGTGGCGGTGTTTCCGAGAATCTTCATCACCACGTCGATGAACGATACGCGCGTGCTGTATGTGGAGCCGATGAAATGGCTGGCCCGTCTGCAGCGCGCCGGCGTGGACGCCGTGGCGAAGATCGAGGTGGAAGCGGGCCACGGCGGCACTTCCGGTCGCTACAAGCAGTGGGAGGAAGTCTCATATGAGAACGCCTGGTGCCTGAGTGTGATGGGCATTACCAGCTGATCGCAGCCTAGGCGGCCTCAGGCCGCCCATATCCGCCCGGATCAACTGGACCATCTTTGGATTCGCCCATGATTCGCGCCATGATTCGCCGTGTGACGGGCGGATGTCCACTTGCTGAGCGGTTCCGGTTCGAAGCATGAATCGCTGAGTAGAGTCGCGTGCTATGAGTGAAACAACGAAGAAGTACACCATCGCCGTCATTCCGGGCGATGGCATCGGCAAGGAAGTAACCCCGTGGGCCCAGAAGGCTCTGGAGAAGGCGGCCGAAGGCGTCGCCGAATTCGAGTATGAGCGCTTCGATCTGGGAGCGGAACGCTACCTGCGTGACGGTGCGATCCTTCCGGAAGAGGAAGAGGAGCGCATCAAGAAGACCGACGCGATCCTGCTGGGTGCCGTCGGCGATCCGCGCATCAAGGCCGGCATTCTGGAGCGCGGCCTGCTTCTGAAACTCCGTTTCGATCTTGATCAGTATGTGAACCTGCGCCCCTCCAAACTGTACAAGGGCGTGACCTCGCCTCTCGCCGATCCGGGCGACATCGACTTCGTGGTGGTGCGTGAGGGCACCGAAGGCCTGTATTGCGGTGCCGGTGGTGCGGTCCGCCGTGGCACCCCGAACGAAGTGGCCACCGAAGTGTCCATCAACACCGCTTACGGCGTGGAACGTGTGGTGCGCTACGCCTTCCAGCTGGCCATGAAACGCAGGAAGCACGTGACGCTCGTGCACAAGAAGAACGTGCTCGTCAACGCGGGCGACATGTGGCAGCGCATCGTCAATACGGTGGCGGAGGAGTATCCGGAAGTCTCCCACGACTATCTGCACATCGACGCGACCACCATCTTCATGGTATCCGACCCGTCCCGTTTCGACGTGATTCTGACCGACAACCTGTTCGGTGACATCATTACCGACGAAGCCGGTGCCGTGGTAGGCGGCGTGGGCTATTCCGCCTCCGGTTGCATCAACGCCTCCGACGAGTATCCGTCGATGTTCGAGCCGATCCACGGTTCCGCTCCGGACATCGCAGGTCAGAACAAGGCCAATCCGACCGCTGCGATCCTGTCGGCCGCCATGCTGCTGCGCCACCTCGGCTTCGACGAGGCCGCCGCACGCATCGACACCGCAGTCGAAGCGGATATCGAGGAGCTGGGTTCCACCACGCGTTCCACCGACGAGGTCGGCCGCGATATTCTGGCACGTATGTAAGTCTGCTCATAGCGAATGTTCCCTCCGACGGCGCCACTCGTCGGAGGGAACATTTTTTCAGGGATGACTCAGGGGCTTTTCGGGGAAGTCGCCAAGGTAACCATACGATTTATGCGATATTGTTGAACCATGAACGACGACAACACTAATTTCACCAACCCCGACCACATCAATGGTTCCGCTTCGGCTGACGGATCGACCCCATCAAACGATTCGCAGTCGAGCTACAGCCAATACGGTGCCGAACAGCCGGCCGCCGACCATAGCCAGACCACGAACACGCAGCCGGCCGCCGACTATGGTTCCTACGGGCAGCAGTCCTCCGCACAGCAGAGCTACGGCCAAACCGCGGATGGAACGTATGGCTCATACGGTTCCTATGGGCAACAGTCCGGCCAGGCTTACGGACAGAACGGCTCCTATTATGCGCAGTCCGGGCAGACGGGCCAGTCGGCCTATGACCCGAACGCCCAACAGAACGGGTATACGCAGCCGAACGCATACACCCAGCAGAACGCATACGCGCAGCAGGGCTATGGACAGCCGAACTACACTCAGCCGAACCCGTATGCACAGCAGTACTATCAGCCGAACGGCCAGCCGTTGCCTCCGGGATACGTGCCCCGCCAGAAGATCGTGGCCGGCCTGCTCGGCATCTTCCTGGGCAGTCTGGGCATCCACAATTTCTATCTCGGCAACACCACCAAGGCCGTTGTGCAGCTACTGCTGACGGTGGTCGGATGGATCATCCTCATCGGACCGGTAGTGGCCAGCATCTGGGGCCTTGTCGAAGGCATTCTGATTCTGTGCTCCGACATCGGTTCCCCGTGGCACCGCGACGGTCGCGGCGTAGAGCTGCGCGATTGATGGGCAGAGGCGTATACAAGCAGCCGGGCGGTAAACTCGTGGGGGTTACCGCCCGGCTTCGTGATGGGTACTGCCATATCGACGGCGATTTTTTCATTGACGGCAATGAGAACCGTGCCCATGAGATGCTGCTTGACATCGAACGGACGTTAGTCGCGGGACGGTCGATCCGCGGCATTCCGCAACAATATCCGGACGTTGCACTGGTCGGCATGACCATGCAGGGAATTGAAACGGCCTTTCGCAGGGCCGTTACGCAAGATGACTCCGTTCCCCAAGAGCGGGAATCGCAAACGTCACTGCCGCGAATCGCATCGTCGCGGGCATCGCATCACACTTCGACGGGCGACGAATTCGGCGAGCTGACGGCAGTGGAATGCGCGGCGAGATGGCGCGGTCTCAAGCCAACGGTCCTGCATGATGCACCACGCAGCCCGCAGGAACAGATGGACACGGACCTGCAATGGGCCCGCGAAGTGGCGGCAGGCAGTCGCAAAGCGACCCTGCGCATCTGGGAATGGGCCGCTCCGGCCGTGGTGATCGGCCGATTCCAATCATTGCCGGACGAGGTCAACGAGCAGGCCGCACAAGCCGAAGGCATCCAGATAGTGCGACGATGCACCGGTGGCGGCGCGATGTTCATCGAACCGGGCAACACCATCACCTACTCGCTGTACGCGCCGCTGGATTTCGCCAAAGGCGTGAGCATCGAGGACTCCTATAGGCTGTGTGACTATTGGCTTGTCACGGCACTGCGCGAACTTGGTCTGGACGTGCGGTTCACCGGATTGAACGACATCGCATCGCAATACGGCAAGATCGGCGGAGCGGCGCAGCGCAGGTTCCCCCCGATCGATACGGGCCCCGGCGCGATACTGCATCATGTGACGCTCGCCTATGACATCGACGGCGAAAAAATGATGCGCGTGTTGCACGTGTCACGCGAGAAGATGTCGGATAAAGCCGTGAAATCAGCGGTGAAGCGCGTCGATCCGATGCGCTCGCAGACCGGCATGAGCCGTGATGTGGTGGTGAATCATCTGATTGCCGCGGCCAGGCGCGTTACAATATAGCGCGAATGGTCGAGGGCGATCCGATCGGAGATGGAGGTGCGATGGGTGTGGTTACGCCGAACGGGATCTACGACGAAAGCACGACGCTGCTGCACACCGCACTGTTCAAACAGGTCTCCAAAGACGAGGCCGAGGAGCTACTGCCGCATCTGCAGCATGCGGAATACGGCAAAGGCGATTTCATCTTCCGCGAAGGCGATACCGACCACCGCATGTATGTGCTGGAAGAGGGCCGCGTCAAGCTGATCAGACAATCCTCCGACAAGCGCGTGCAGTTGCTGAGCATCCATGCATACGGTGAACTGCTGGGCGAGATTCCGGTCTTCGACCCGCATGGCGGACCACGTACGGCCTCCGCGGTGGCGATGACGAACGGCACGCGGGTGGTCTGGTTGGAACACGATGCGCTGTTCGCCTGGCTCGATGAGCATCCGCGCGTGGCCGTGGATATGCTGCAGGTGCTGGCACATCGTATGCGCGCCAATAACGAGCGCATCTCCGATCTGGTGTTCATGGACGTTCCCGGCCGGTTGGCGAAGACCTTGCTGAATCTGGCCTCGCGGTTCGGCGAACCGGTGGAGGCGGGTCTGAAGGTGCCGCATGATCTGACACAGGAGGAAATGGCCCAACTGGTCGGCTCCTCGCGTGAAACGGTGAACAAGGCGCTCATGGATTTCGCCAATCGTGGGTGGATCGCGCGTGAAGGTCGGTCGATCGTCATCTATCAGCCGGGCATGCTGATCCGCAGGTCACGAAGGTAACGGTCTTTCGGCTTGTTTTCAGTATTTTTTGAGATTAGAGCCGGTATGTGATGAACACGTGACGGCTATGGGCGTGGAGTTGATTAGTATACCCGCCACTTTAGAATGGGCAACATGCCCAAGAAGAAGACTTTGACTGCTCGACGTGTGCTTACACTGGTGCTCGCCTACATCACGCTATGCGTGGGTGGCGGCGTGGCGACCAGTGTGTTCCTCCTGCCTGCCGTGCTTGGAGCGAACAGCGTGGCCAAGGCGGTGATTCCGTCACTGACGGTGGAGGGCATTGATTTCGATGTGACCAGCCTTCCACAGCGCTCCACCTTCTACTACAACGACGGCAAAACCGAATTCGCCGATTTCTATACGCAGAATCGCGAAGTGGTGCCGCTCAAGAAGATTTCCAAGGCCATGCAGCAGGCGGTCGTAGCCCGCGAGGACAAACGATTCTTCGACCATTCCGGCGTGGACGTACAGGGCGTACTCCGCGCATTCGTGCAGACGTATCTCAAGGGCGGCGACCAGCAGGGCGGTTCGACCCTGACCCAGCAGTATGTGAAGAACGTGCTGGCCACGCAGGCCCGAGAGGATGACGATCCAATCGCCGAATACCACGCATCCGAAGATACCATCGCACGTAAGCTGCGAGAGATGCTCATCGCGGTGCAGATCGAGAAGAAGTATTCCAAGGCGGAAATCCTGCAGGGCTATCTCAACATCGCGCAGTTCGGCCGCAACAGCCTATGCGGCGTCGAAATGGCCGCAAAACGCTATTTCAACGTATCCGCCGCCGACCTGAACGTGGTGCAGGCGGCGACCATTGCGGCAATCACCAAGAATCCTCAGAACTTCGACCCTTCCGTGGAAGCCAATCAGGAAGAGGCCGAGAATCAGCGCAACATCGTGCTCAAGCTGATGTACGACCAAGGATTCATCTCCAGTGAGAAGGAATACAAGGAAGCCGTCAACACGCCCCTGAAGGATACGCTGAACATTCAGGATGTCAGCTCCGGATGCCAGGCGGCCGCCAACAACACCGGCTTCTTCTGCTCATACGTGGTCAATCAGATTCTGAAGAACAAGGCCTTCGGCAAGGACAGCGAGGCACGAGAAAAGCTGCTGAAGGAAGGCGGCCTGAAGATCGTGACCACGCTCGACCAGAACGCCAACGATGCTGCCATGAAGGCGGCGAACGACACCGTGCCTGCCGATGATCCGACCGGCTTCGAAGTGATGATAGCGGCCATAAAACCCGGTACGGGCGAGATATTGGCATTCGGCATCAACCGCACCTATGACGCGACCGATGACGCAAAGAACGACGAGACCAAGACTTCGATGAACTACATGGTCGACGAGGAAGACGGCGGCGGCATGGGCTTCAACGTCGGTTCCACATGGAAGCCGATCAACCTGGTGGCCTGGATGCAACAAGGCCATTCCATCAACGAGTCGCTGGTCACCTCCACGAGCTATGCGATGTCGAAGTTCAGCTGCAACGACTACTACTTCACCGGTCGTGCATGGAGCGTACAGAACTCCGGCGGCGGCACCACCTCACCGGAAACCCCGTTGCAGGGTCTGATCAAATCCCACAACACCACGCAGGCCTCGATGGCCTCGACGATCGGCTTGTGTTCCATCGCGGACGCCGCCAAGCAGATGGGTTACCATAACGCGACCGCGAACGCCACCGACATCTATTCGGCGAATTCGTTCCAGCCGCCAATGACCATCGGTACCGTGCAGGCATCGCCGCTCACCATGGCGAACGTGTACGCCACGCTTGGCGCCAACGGCGTGGAATGCACGCCTATCGCCATCACCAAGGTGACCGATCGCAGCGGCTCCGATGTGAAGGTGCCATCCGCGAATTGCCATCAGGCAATCAGCTCGGAAATCGCACAGACCACCGCATACGCCCTGAAGCAAGGTGTCGTGGTCTCGGGAGGCGAGGCCGCCACCACGCAGCTCGACGGCGGCCGCAAGACCTTTGCGAAGACCGGTACGAACGAGAACACGGTGATGACCACGGCAGGCTTCGTGCCGAATCAGGTGGCCGCATTCGTGGCCGTGGCCGATGCGCAGGATCCGATTCACAACACCTTCGACTACAAGACCATCAACGGCGTATACCATTCGAACTGGTACGGCATGTACATCGCCACCCCGGCCTGGAAGGAGTTCATGAACACCTATCTGGCGGCGATCAACGCTCCGATGGATAACGATTACGGACAACCCGCGGCACAGTACATCACGGCGAAGAGCGCCTCCTCCACACTGCAGCAGAAGACGACGCAGACTCAGTCACAGACTGAGCAGCAGACTGAGTCACAGCAGCAGACCGAGCAACAGGCCCAGGCTCAGCAGGATGCCAATCAGCAGGAACAATAGTTACCATGCCGATATTGCTTGGTGCGATATTGCTTGGTGAAAGTGAACAGTCCATGAACGCCCGCCCCAACCGGCGGGCGTTCTGCTTAGAATGCAGGTAATGTCGGGTGGATTGCCGGCAGGACTTTGGCAATCATCATAATCCGAACGGTGATGCTGTGCGAGCGAGAGAGGCGGAATCATGGGCGACGGCGAGAAAACCAAGAAAAAAGGCAAGAAGAAGGGTTCGGTGCGGCTGTTCGAACCGATGACCCTGCGCGGAGTGACCATGCGTAATCGCATCTGGTTGCCGCCGATGGACACGTATTCGGCATTCGCACAGGATGGCCTCCCTACGCCATTCCACTACCAGCATTATGTATCGCGTGCCATGGGCGGTTTCGGCATGATCATCGTGGAAACCACCGCCGTGGCGCCGGAAGGACGTATCTCGCCCTGCGACTTGGGATTGTGGAGCGACGATCAGATGGAAGCATGGCGATGGATCGTGGCGGATGCCAAGGCCGCCGGTGCGACCATGGCCGTGCAACTCAACCATGCGGGTCGCAAGGCCTCCACCGGTTGCTTCGCCGTAGGATTCGACGATGAGAGCGTGCCGGAGGAATTCGGCGGATGGCAGACCGTATGCCCGAGCGCGAACGCATACGGATCGCTGCGTACCCCGCGTGCATTGAGCGTGGACGAAATCCATGCGATCGTGGCGCAGTTCCGCGATGCCGCATGGCGTGCGTATGCCATCGGTTTCGACGCGGTGCAGATCCACGCGGCCCACGGCTATCTGCTGTCGCAATTCCTTGATCCGCTGATCAACGAACGTGAGGACGAATATGGCGGATGCTTCGAGAACCGTATTCGCATGCTGGTCGAAGTGGTGGATGCGGTACGTACCGTCATTCCCGACGACATGCCGGTGTTGGTGCGTATTTCCGCCACCGACTGGGCTGCAGGCGGATGGGATCTTGATCAGAGCGTCGATTTGGCGAAGGTGCTGAAGGAGCATGGGGTTGACCTGGTGGATGTATCCACGGGCGGTCTCATTCCCGACGTGACCATTCCGGTCAAGCCGGGCTATCAAGTGCCGTTCTCCGAGCAGATTCGCTCACGTGCCGATGTTCCGGTGACGGCGGTGGGACTCATCACCAAACCGAAGCAGGCGGAGAAGGTGCTGAAAGCCGGGCAGGCGGATGCCATCGAAATCGGACGTGCGGCATTGCGGGATCCATATTGGCCGCTACGCGCGGCGAACAAGCTGGGCGTGCCGGTTGAGGAAGCGCCGTATCCGGCGCAGTATGTGCGCGGAGCCTTCCGCTGATCCCGCCTTCTCGTATAGGTGACGTATAAACCGCCAATGCGCGCGGGCGGACGCACGAACGGATATCGTACGGATGGGCGGCGTGCGAACAGGCGAACGGGAGGGCGGCATACCCCATACAAAACCCGTAGGCCTGTCGGAATCAGGGATTCGTCCGAACAATTCCGACAAGCGCTATGAGGGCATGCCGTCCTCCTGCGATTGCACGTACTCGCCTTACATACGTGTTTATCTACGCATCGATGCCGACGGCTTGGCTGACGTGATCGAAGCCGTCCCGTTTCAGCAGTTCGGCAAGGCCGCGTTTCAACACGGTGATCTGCTGTGGACCGCGATACATCAGGGCGCTGATGAACATGACCAGGCTTGATCCGGAACGGATCTTCTCGTAAGCCTGCTGTGGCGTGAAGACGCCTCCAATGCCCGCAATGGCGAAACGTTCGCCGTATTCACGGTAAGTCTGCCTGATCATCGCATTGCTGGCCGCATAGCAAGGGGAGCCGGACAGGCCTCCCTCCCAATCACGCGGTATTTCCATACCGGTGCGGTCCTTCTGCAGGTTCGCAATCGACAGGCCCTGCACGTTATGCTCGGCGAGCACATCAAGCAGATCCTTGAACTCGGCCCAGCTTTTGTTCAATGGCAACTTTACGAGTGTCGGCTGGGGATGATCGATCTTGTCAAGCTCGGTGAACAGCCTGTCAAGCGCTTCCGGGCTTTCGTTGAACGGTTCTCCGGCCTTCGTGTTCGGGCAGGAAATGTTCACCTCCACCATGGCGGAACGGCCTGCGGCGCGACGCATCGACATGCAGTAATCCTCGATGCCTTCGTCGAGGTCGCCGGTCTTATCGTCGTTCGTTCGGGCGATGGAGATCGACACCTGCATGCTCTTCGCGTCGTGCCAGGCGTGCTCGGCGCGTGGAATCACCTGCTCCGAACCATCGTTGGCGAGACCGACGTGCACCATCATCGAATCGTACTCAGGCAGGCGATGGAACCACGGCTTTTCGTTGCCGGGGCAAGGGCGCGAGGTGGTGGAGCCTACCGTTTCGAAGCCGAAACCGACGCTATCCATGAGCACGGGCATTTCGCAGTTCTTGTCAAGGCCTGCGGAAAGGCCGAACGGATTGGCGAAGTCGATGCCCATCACGTTCGTTTCGAGCACCGGATCGGTGTAGTTGAGCATTTCGCGGCACAGCCACATGAGCGGCGGGATGTTTTTGGTGACTTTGCAGAATTCGATCATTTGATCATGCGCCACGTCGGGTTGGTGGTTGAAGACGAAATACGGTTTGATGACGTGCTTGTATCCGAAGGTGAAAAGATCGGTGGTGGCCTTGTTCACCGCGTCGTGCCAAAAATTCTCAGAAACATATCCCATGGTTCACTATTTTCGCACCGTTGGGGAGGATTCTTCAACCTAGGTCAGGATAAATATGGCTGAGAGCGGTGGGCTTGACGTCATTTTGGGTTGGATGTATGGCGGCGGACGGTTTGTGGGGGTGTGGTTGTTGGGTAGTGGTTTGGTTCTCTTGGGTGTGGGCCTTTGGTCGGGTGTTGTGGGGGTGTGGTTGTTGGGTAACGGTTTGGTTCTCTTGGGTGTGGGCCTCCGGTTGGGTGTTATGGGGCTCTGGTTGTTGGGTAATGGTTTGGTTCTCTCAGGCGTGAGCCGAATGGTCTCGTTGTTTCCGATGTTCAATGCTATGGTGAGTTGGATGTTGCGTGAGGAGGTGCGGCTATGGCGGAACGGGTCTGCGTGGTAATGCCCACCTATAACGAGTTGGAGAACCTGCATCCGACCGTCGGCGGGATTTTCGCATGCCGACCGTCGGTCGAAATCCTAATCGTCGACGACGGCTCTCCGGATGGAACCGGCGAGGAGGCCGATCGCATGGCTGCGGAAGATCCGCGCATCCACGTGCTGCACCGCGCAGAAAAGAACGGTCTCGGACCAGCCTATCTGGCCGGCTTCGCGTGGGCGCTGGAGCGTGGCTTCGACGTGGTTTGCGAGATGGACATGGACGGCTCGCACCGGCCTCAGGATCTTCCGAAATTATTGGAAGCGCTCGCGGTGGAGGGGCCGTGCGATGACATTGTTGCGGAACCGGGCGACGGGCGATCGATTGATCACAATCGTGGGATTGCGGCCGGTGCCGTACCGGATCTGGTGATCGGCTCGCGTCGTGTGGACGGCGGGCGTACGGAAGGATGGTCTCCTTTCCGTGATTTCATTTCACGTAGCGGATCATGGTATGCGCGGACGATGCTGGGGATTGGCGTGCGCGATATGACCGCAGGTTTCCGAGCCTACCGCGCATCGATGTTGCGTTCCCTGGATTTGGACGCGATTGAAGCGAACGGCTACGTGTTCCAGATTGACATGACCCGTCGCGTGGCGGCCGCGGGTGGAACAATCGTGGAGGTGCCGATCGTGTTCCCCGATCGGGTGCGAGGCAAATCGAAAATGAGCAACGCCATCGTTATCGAGGCGATGCGTCGCGTCACCGTCTGGGGCTTGCAGCGACTGTTCCATAAGTGATCCGCATCCCCAAGCCATTTGATTCGCATACGAAGCGAGAGCCGCTTGGCTGCACGGGTGTGCGGTCCGTGGATTTGATGTGCACGCAGGATGGAGTGAGTGGCGGCGGAACGGTTACGAGTGCAGGAGCGGGTTTCGTACGGGCGAGAGGGTGGAATCGTGGCGCCGTCCGGGAAGCTGCTCACGTCAAGGCGGGCTTCGTACGGGCGGGGGTGGAGTAATGCCGATCGGTCGGGTGTCGGGACTCTGTGGCTACACGGATATGCCTGCGTTCAGTGCGGCGGAGTGGGTGTGAAACTCAGGATACTGCGTGCGCTTTTGTGCGATTCGACCATGTTTGCTTATCGTTTCGTCGTGAAAAACGCGCGAAACGCTCATTCCGGTTTTTATTTTGAGTGAACGTGTGCGATAATGTTCGAATGATATCGTCACAACGTCAGCATCTGATACTGAGCCGGTTGCGCACCCGTGGTGCGGTGCGTATTACCGCGTTATCCAAGGAATTGGGCGTTTCCGCCATGACCATTCGCCGCGATATCGCCGATCTGGCCGACAAGGGCCTTCTCAAACGCGTGCACGGCGGTGCGGTCACCACCAGCACGTTGCTGAGTGAGCCGCTGTTCTCTGTAAAGTCGCAGATGGACATCGGTCTCAAGGACGCCATTGCGCAGGAAGCCGTCAAATACGTGGCCCCCGGTGACGTGATCGCCATCGGCGGCGGCACCACCGCCTACGTGTTCGCACAGCATCTGCTCGAATCGCAGCAATCCTCCGGAATCACCATCCTGACCAACTCCATTCCCGTGGCGGAACTGGTGCAGGCGCTGGAATCGAAAGACGTGGAAGTCATCGTAACCGGCGGCGTGACCACCCGTTCCAACTCGCTGGTAGGCCCGATCGCCGACAAGGTGGTCGCCTCCCTGCGCGTCAACACCGTATTCCTGGGCACGCATTCCGTGTCCATTCCACGCGGCTTCCTCATGCCGAACTCGCTTGAGGCCGCGACCGATATGGCATTGATGGACATTGCCGATCGGACGATAATTTTGACCGATCACACCAAGTGGAGCTGCACGTCGTTGTCGCTGTTTGCACGCTTCGACCAGGTTGACACGGTCATTACCGATGATGGACTCGATCCCGATTCGGTTGGGAAAACAAGGGATTTGGTTAAAGAGCTCGTGCTGGCGCACCAGACCGAGCAGATGCAGGAAAGTGAGTAATCACCATGAGTGAATTCGCAACCTATGCTCCTGGAGAATATGCGAAGGAACACATCCGTATCACCCCGACCACGCTTGCCGATGGCCGTGACTTCTTCTATCTCGACGACGATCCGGAATACGTTTCCGGTGCCAAGACCCGCGAACTGAACGATCCGCGTCAATTGGCCTACCGTTTCTCCAATCAGATCAACGCGGCCGGCGAGGAAGTGCCGTACGCCGCTCCGGAGATGCGCCGCGACCCGCTGACCGGCGATTGGATTCCGATGGCGACCGCGCGTATGAACCGTCCGATCACCGCCGGCCCCGGTGCCACCGCCAAGGGCAATCCGCTGGCCGCACGTAAGCCGGGCGACCCGTACCAGGATGGCGAAGTGCCGGACACCGACTACAACGTGGTCGTATTCGAGAACCGTTTCCCCTCGATGGTGCGTGTGCCGGGCCGTTCCGAGGCCGTGGAATACGTCGACGGCAACCCGCTGTGGGAGAAGAAGCTTGCCGCCGGCCGCTGCGAAGTGATCTGCTTCGATCCGGACGAAGATGGCCTGCCGGCCGATTTGCCGGTCTCCCGTCTGCGCACCGTCGTGGAGGCATGGGCCTTCCGTACCGCCGAAATCTCCAAGATCGACGGCATCGAACAGATCTTCCCGTTTGAAAACCACGGGCAGGAGATCGGCGTTTCCCTGGCTCACCCGCATGGTCAGGTCTACTGCTACCCGTTCATCGCGCCGAAGATGGAAGCCGAGCTGCAGCATACCGAGGCCTATCACGAGAAGACCGGCGGCAATCTGCTCAAGGACCTCATGAACGCCGAAATCGAAGCCGAGGAGCGCATCGTCATGCGCAACCACAGCTGGGTCGCCTATGTGCCGGCCGCCGCACGTTGGCCTCTCGAGGTGCATGTGGCCCCGGTGCGCGACGTGCTCACCCTCGACGAGCTCAACGATCAGGAACGCTGGGACCTCGCCGTGATGTACTCCACCCTCTTGAAGCGTGGCAATGCGTTCTTCGACAAGGGCGATGGCAAGGGCATGGACCTGCCGTACATCGCCGCATGGCATCAGGCTCCGATCCACGACGCCCGTCGCGGGAACTACCGCCTGAACCTGCAGTTCTTCTCCTTCCGCCGTGCCGCCAACAAGATCAAGTATCTGGCCGGCTCCGAATCCGGCATGGCCGCCTGGGTCTCCGACACCACGCCGGAACTCATCGCCAAGCGCTTCCACGAGCTCGGCCCGATTGACATCGAAGGCTGACCGGAACCAATACGAGCATAAGGACACACCAATGACTGATGTTGAATTCATTGAGCCGCTCTCGCACGACGAGGGCGTGAAGATCGCCGTCGATCTGTTCAAGGCCGTCTACGGAGAGGAGCCGACCGGCGTATGGGCGGCCCCGGGCCGTGTGAACCTGATCGGCGAGCATACCGACTATAACGCGGGCCTGTGCCTGCCGATCGCGTTGCCGCATCGCACCTTCATCGCATTGAAGCCGCGCGAAGACACGAAGGTACGCGTGGTTTCCGACGTGGCGCCGGATGCCGTCGCCGAAGCGGACCTCGATGGCCTGACCGCCGGCGGCGTGGAAGGATGGGCCGCCTATCCGGTAGGCGTGGCCTGGGCATTGCGAGAAGCCGGCTTCGATACGGTGAAGGGCTTTGACGCCGCCTTCTCGTCTTGCGTGCCGCTGGGCTCTGGCCTGAGCTCCTCGGCCGCCATGACCTGCTCCACCGCACTGGCGCTCGATGACGTGTACGGTCTGGGCTATGGATCCACCGATGCCGGCCGCGTGACCCTGATCAATGCGGCCATCAAGTCCGAGAACGACATGGCCGGCGCATCCACGGGCGGTCTCGATCAGAACGCCTCCATGCGCTGCTCGTTCGGCCATGCGATCCGCCTTGACTGCAAGCCGGGCCTGTCGGCCGTGGAAAGCGTCGAACCGAAGGAATTCGATCTCGACAGGTACGGTCTGGAACTACTCGTACTCGACACCCGCGCCCCGCATCAGCTTAACGATGGCCAGTATGCGCAGCGACGCTCCACCTGCGAGCAGGCCGCCGAGATTCTCGGCGTCGCCAATCTGCGCGTTACCGCCGAAACCGTTGCGGCCTCTTCCGATTCGAATGCCGCATTGGCGGAGGTGCTTGGCAAGCTGGAAGATGAAACCATGAAGAAGCGTGTACGTCACGTCATCACCGAAATCGGCCGTGTGGACCAGTTCGTGGATGCTTTCGCCGCAGGTGACATCAAGACGGCCGGCGATCTGTTCAACGCTTCGCACGATTCGTTGCGCGACGATTATGAGGTTACCGTGCCAGAGCTCGATACCGCCGTCGATGTGGCCCGCGCCAATGGTGCGTACGGCGCCCGCATGACCGGTGGCGGCTTCGGTGGCTCAATCATCGCATTGGTCGATAAGGGTCGTGGCCATGAGATCGCCCAGAAGATAGCCGACGAATTCGAAGCCAAGGGCTTCAATGCCCCGCGTGCCCTGCCGGCATTCGCCGCAGCCGCCGCGAGCCGCGAAATCTAAGGCCGCAATCACATGGGATTGTCCCCGGTAGATACGTTCCGATAACGGCATTGTCGGGCATTGCCGGGGCGATTCCCTGTGACAGGCGAAGTGCAATCGCGCACGGTCCTCCGAAACGAGTTTTTCGGAGGACCGTGCACGAAAATCGACTGCGGCTATTTGCGGATCAGATGATAGGCGGCATAAGCGGCGGCGATGACCAACAGCACAATGCCATACACCAGATACGGCTGGCTCAAGGCGAAACCACCGACTAGTTTCAACGTGTATGGAGCGGTGAAGGCGCCGAGATTGCAGCCGACCAACACCACCGACGTGCACAGCGTATCCGAACCCTTCGGGCAGACCTCGGAAATCTGGTTGAACGTATACGAAATCATGGTCGGGTAGGAGATTCCGGCAATCATTGCGCCTGCGCACAGCACCACGAAATTCGGTGCGAAGTAGATCACCAGCGAACCTGCGGCAAGCGCCGCGAGGCCGACGGTCAGGGTCTGTGCTTGCAGGGCCTTATTGATGAAGCCGAAGGCGAAGCCCATCAGCATGCCGCCGATGGTCATAACGCTCAGCAGGGTGGAGGCCTGCTGGATGGTACCGAAACCGGAGTCGGCGATTACCGATGACAGGCGTGTGGTCAGGCCGACGTACATGGTCACGGCGGCGATCAGGAAGACGGTGATTAGCAGAATCGGACCGTTCACCGACTGCTTGACGGCATCGGAATCGGCGGAATCCATGGCAGCGTCCGTCGGAGCGTCCGGTTCCTTCGGCACGAAGGCGACGAACAGAATCAGAATCGGCACGGCCAGCAGGTAGACGAGGAACGAGCTGTTCCAGCTGAGCAGCACTAGGAATCCCGCGGCGAGCGTCATCAGCGACTGGCCCAGCGATTCGAAGGCGGAACGGAACCCCATCAATGTGGCCTTTTCGTCGCCGGAGAAGAATTTGGCGATCATGGAGACGGCCAGCGAGTTGATCAGGCCGAATCCGACGCCGAGGCCGATGCGTGAACCCATGATCACCCAGAAATTGCCGGTGAAGAGGAACGGGATGATACCGAAGATGGCGGCGATGACCAGACCCGCGGTCACGGTGGCCTTGTCGCCGATTTTACGGGCGATGAAACCGGAGGCGATGATCATGATGATCATCGAGAACGAGGGCACGGTGCTCAACAGTTCGACGTTGGCACGCGGCTGGTCGGGAAACTGCTTGATGAGCGCCGGCATCACGCCGGAAATCGCGTTCGACGAGGTGAGCAGCAGGGAAATGGAAAGCAGGGAGAATTTCATCAGCGGGCCATATCCGCTACGGGTGGCGGAGGTGCCGGCCATGGAAGAGGTTGCGTTGGTCATGTTGCGTCCTTACAACAGGAATGTTCTATATTGTCGGTTGGTGATCGTCTGTGATTATTATGCCCGGACGAAGCCCGTAAGAAAGGATGAAACGGGTTCCGTCCGGAAGAATGATGAGAGGGAAGCCGTCAGATCTGCTCGAGCGCGCACAGGGCCGCGCCGATTACGCCGTCGTATTTGCCGGGGATGGTGTAGACGATCGGCAGATCCTCGGCCGGGTACGGCTTGCGGGACATGCGCTTGATTTTCTCTTCGAGTCGCTGCTTGGGGAAGCCTTTCATCTGCGTCACGCCGCCGCCGATGATGATTTTCGCCGGATCAAGCAGATTGATGACGGTCGAGAAGGTCCAGGCGAGATGCTCCAGCCAGTCGTCGATGAACTGCTCGTCGCCATACTCGCTGAACGCGTCGTCGATGGAGGCGCCCGGATGGTGCGCTTCGAGCTCACGTACCAGTGCATTGCCGGAGGCGGCCGTTTCGGAGCAGCCTTCCAACCCGCAGCCGCAGGTCCTGCCGGTCGCCTCATAGATGTGACCGAGTTCTCCGGCCACGCCGTGCAGGCCGGCCAGAATCTTGCCGTCCACCGCCAGTGCGCAGCCGATTCCGGTGCCGACATAGCAGCCGAAGGTCACACCTTCGAGATTCTGCAGATTCAGGCGTTTCGCGTCGTACCGGATGATCATGTTCACGTCGCGGTCGATGAACACCGGTACGCCGAAGCGGCTCAGTCGTTCCGGCACGTTCACGTTGTTCAGTCCTGGAATGAACGTGGTCTGCAACACTACGGTGCGGGTGGCGTCGACGACGGACGGGAAGCCGACGGAAATCGCCTTCAGCTCGTATTTGCCGTCGAGCATTTCGGCAAGATAGCCTTCGAGATAGTCGGCGAGCTTGGTCATCGGATCGCTGCCGCTCAGAGCCTCCTGCGAACTGACGCGACGGGAATCGACGAGTGCACCGAGAGCGTCGACCAGGCCGACGCGCAGGTTGGTGCCTCCGATGTCGATGCCAAGCACGACCGGGGTCTTCAACGTGGCGGAATTGACCGGGCTGTCGGCGGTGGCGACGATCGGCTCGTTGTTGGCGATTGCGGTTGCGGTTGCCGGAGTTGTATCGATGTTGTTCATGGTTGCTCCATTGCAAGGGAAGGGTTGGTGGAATCGATGTGGCCGTACCGGGATGTCGCTACGGCTGAGGGTGACGCAGAACCGTTCCGAATTTGGATGAAAGGTATGAAGGAGAGGGAACGGCCCTGCGCCAAGTGATGATGGGGAGGAGTCGCCGCGACGGATTCGACGGACCGAATCAGTCTTCGGCCGGCAGCGTCTCGCCGGTGGTGCGTTCGTAGTTGGCGCGCATCTTGGCCCAGGCCTTGTCGAGATCGCGGTCGAGCGAGAACAGGCCGGAATTGCCCAGGATGAACGTTTCCGCGCCGGCGTTGCGTAGTTTGGCGAACGTCTTTTCGCTGCACGAGCCGTCGATCTGGATTTCGTAATCCAGGCCGTGGTCGGACTTGTACTTGGCCGCCTGCTCGATCTTGGCAAGCATTTCGTCGATGAACGGCTGGCCGGCGAAGCCGACGTCGATGGTCATCAGCGTGAGCAGATCGACGCGTTCGATCAGTGGCAGAATCGATTCGAACGTGGTCAGCGGGTTCACCACAAGACCGGTGCCGCAGCCCAGTGCGCGGATCGAATTCATGGTGCGGAAGGCATGCGTGTTGAGCGTTTCGGCATGGGGTGAGATCACGTTCACGCCGACCTGGGCGAGCGGCTCCAGCCAATAGTCGGGGTCGGTGGTCATCAGATGCGCTTCGTTGCGTACGGAGCTATGCGGCAGCACCCACTTGAGCCATTCCGGGCTCAGGGAGAGGTTCGGAGCGAAATGGCCGTCCATGATGTCGAGATGAAGGGAATCGGCATGCTGGCTCAGCGTGCTCACCTGCTCGCCGGCGATGGAGAAGTCCATGCACATCAGCGAGACCGCAAACTTTGGGGTTTCCATATCGGGTCCTTTCTTATGATGGCTGTCTTCGTCGGTACCAACACGGGGAAGCTGCTGCGCTTGCGCCGTTTTCCTTAAGGTGGTTCTTACGATACGATTTCGATTAATGTGGTTCAACGACAGATTTATGCAGCAATTCGACATTAATCTGTCGTATGTCGAAAGCATTGGAATCTCAACGATTTTTGAAAGGATTGCGATGAAGCGGTCTGCAATATCGTCGACGAAACAACAGTGGCGTTTCACCCTGCCGGACCGGCCGTGGACGTTGGCCGTTACCGGCAGCGAGCTGCCGAGCGAAGTCGCGCTGCTGGTCTCCTCCGGTAAGGCGAACAGCAAGGCCGAGTTGGTGCGTGAAACCGGTTTGGCCCGATCGACGGTGTCGTCATGCGTGGACGGGCTGCTGCGTAGGGGAGTGCTGACGACTTCCGGCGTGATCGCAGTGGACCGTGGACGCCCTGCGGAACGACTGGTGATCGACGATCGGCTTGGTCTGATCGCCGTGGCCGACGTGGGCGCCCGGCACACCATGCTCGGCATCGCCGACATGAACATGCGGCTGCTTGCACACGAATGGCATGTGATTTCGATAGCCGACTACACTCCGGAGGATTTTCTGGCCTGGGTGAGCGAACAGCTGTGGCGCATGGCATCGGCGGTGAATGCCGACCTGCCGTTGCGGCATGCCGTATTGTCGCTGCCTGCGCGCATCGACATTCGTGAGGATGCGCCGATCCGTCCGCCGATCATGCCCGGCTGGGATGCGTTCGATGCGGTGCGGCACATGCAGGACGCGCTTGGCTGCCCGGTTGGTGTGGAGAACGACACCAATATCCGCGCGCTGGGCGACGCGGCGATGCTGCCCGAAGACGAGCGGCCGATCATCGAAGTGAAGATAGGCACCGGCATCGGCGGCGGCATCATCGTCAAGGACGGGCGCATCTTCCACGGATTCGACGGATCCGCCGGGGAAATCGGGCATACGTCATATGATCCGCGCAATCGGAAACGATGTGCTTGCGGGCAGACCGGATGCTTGGAAACACAGGCATCCGTACCGGCCATGCTACGGCGTATGCAGGCGCTTTCGCCGACCGCCGACGAGCCGGACAGCGTGGAACAGCTCATCGAACGGCTGCGCGACGGCAATCTCGGTGCCGAGCAGGCGGTGCGTGAGGCAGGCGAGGCGATCGGCATCATGGTGGCGACGCTGTGCAACGTCCTCAATCCGAGGCATGTCATCGTCGGCGGGCTCATCGTGGAGGCGAGCGACGAGCTGCTCACCGCCATCCGCACCACCGTATACAGGACCGCACGCCCGCTGACCACGCGCAACCTGAGCATCGGTCGCAGTCCGCTCGGACGCTTCGCCGGTCTGGCAGGCGGCATCGTGCTCGCCACACAGGAGACCCTGTCGCCGGAACGCCTGTACAACGCGTGAGGCATCAATGGAAAACGCAGGCGACACGCCGGGCGAACTTACGAAGAATCGGGATCCATGGTAGCTTGACGGCTGTTTGAATAACCGCATGGCTTAGCCGAAATATCAGGCTTGGCCATGCGGTTTTTTGTTGCCCGAAAACGGGCGGTTCGCGAATCGAACGACCGTCCCGCAACACGGGCCAATCACACCTATTGCCGTCGAGAGAGGAAAGACGTTGTCCGAAAGCATGGCAACGCAGCAATCGCAAGTCATCATGCGTCCGCAAGGAATCGCGGTGCATGCGCAATCACAGGAGAAAGAACGCTTCGCACACCCGCATAGGGTGATGCTCGGCCTATACGTCGGCGCGTTTTTGGGCATGCTGTCCGAAACGTCCATGAACATCGCGCTGCCGGATCTGTGCGACACGTTCGGCATCACCACCGGCATCGCACAGTGGATGGTCGTCGGCTACATGCTCGCCATCGGCATCGTGTTGCCGTGCGTGGGCTTCCTGCTCAAATGGGTCAAGGCGAAGACCCTCGTGCTGGTCGCGCTCTCCTGCTTCCTCGTCGGTTCCTTGCTTTCCGCAGTGGCGCCGGCGTTCGCGCTGGTGCTTGCCGGACGAATCATCCAAGGCATCGGCACCGGCATCGTGTTGCCGACCATGTATGCGGCCATCATGCGTGTGTTCCCTCCGCAGAAAATCGGCGCCGCCAACGGTGTGGCGGGTCTCGTGATCATGTTCGCTCCGGTGATCGGCCCGACCTTGGCCGGTCTGATCATCGGCGCCTTCTCCTGGCGTGCGATCTTCATGCTGTTCGCCGTCGTCGCCGTCGTCGCCATCGCCTGCACTGCGGCCACGTTCGTCACGCCGATCGAAACGACCCGTCCGAAGGTCGATGCCTTGTCGGTGCTCGCATCCGTGATCGGGTTCGGTTGCCTGGTGGCCGGTGTGAGCCTCGTCGCCGACATGGGATTCTCACCGCTGGTCGTGGCGCTGCTGGTGATCGGCGTACTGGTCGTCGCATGCTACGCATACCGTCAGCTGCACATTGCCAACCCGGTGCTGGATCTGCGTGCACTCGGCATCGCTTCGTTCCGTACACCGGCCCTGATGGTCACCTGCTCGTTCGCCTGCACGTTGGCGATCATGTACCTTGCTCCACAGGAGCTGCAACGTGGCCTGGGACTGAATACCTCCGTAGCCGGCATGCTGATGCTCGCCGGTGGTGTGGTCAATGCGGTGTGCTCGTTCCTGACGGGCCGCTGGTACGACCGTGTCGGGGCACGTCCGCTGGTGAGCGCAGGTGCGGTCATCGGTATCGTCGGTTCCCTGCTGTTCCTTGCGATTGGCGCGACTACGGCGCCGGTGTTCTTCATTCTTGCGCATGTGGTGTTCATGATTGGCATTCCGTTGATGCAGCAGTCCGCACAATCGGCCGCGCTGAAGGGATTGCCGCGTGAGCTTGCCGCCGATGGTTCCACGATTCTGAACACCATGCAGCAGGTGTTCGGCGCAATCGGCACGTCCATCGCCACCTGCCTGCTCGGCATGGGTTCCGGCGCAAGCGAGGCGGAGGGCTTCGTGGCCGGTTCCCGCTACGGCTACGTATTCGGCCTGGTGCTGATCGTGGTCGTGCTCGCGTTCTCCTTCTTCCTGAAGGAGGCAAGGATGCCTCGCGCTAGGATCCGACGAGGCCGGCATGGCGAAACGAGCCGTCTCACAATGTAAGGCGATCGCTTGAAAGGCACGTGTTTTGGCACGTGCCTTTTCTATACTTGGGGTCACGTCCGGCATTTGCCGAGGCGGCAGCTGGATATTCGTACCTAACGTTTAGGGAGTTCCATGAACAAGGCAATCATCACCGTCGTCGGTCAGGACACTGTCGGCATCATCGCACGCGTCTGCACCTATCTGTCCGAACATCAGGTCAACGTGCTCGATATCTCTCAGACCATCATCGACGGTTTCTTCAACATGATGATGATTGTCGACTATTCCAATGCCGACAAGGAATTCGGCGAGGTCGTGGACGACCTCGAAAAGCTCGGCGACGAGATCGGCGTGCGCATCCGCTGCCAGCGCGAAGAGATCTTCACCAAGATGCACCGCGTCTGATAGGGGAGAAAAGGAAACACCTATGCTGAATATCATGGAGGTCCACGAGACCAACCAGATGATCGAGCAGGAGAAGCTCGACGTGCGCACCATCACCATGGGCATCAGCCTGCTGGATTGCGCGGCCGATGACGTCGATACCGTCTGCGACAACATCTACAACAAAATCACCACCTATGCCAAGGATCTCGTGCCGACCGGCCAGGCCATCGAACGCGATTACGGCATTCCGATCGTCAACAAGCGCATCACCGTCACCCCGATCTCGCTGGTCGGCGCCAGCTCCTGCAAGAGCTCCGACGACTTCGTGAAGATCGCGCACGCGCTCGACCGGGCGGCCAAGAAGGTCGGCGTCGATCTGATCGGCGGCTACTCCGCGCTCGTGTCGAAGTCCATGACCCCGGCCGAGGAGATGCTCATCCGCTCCCTGCCGAAGGCGCTGTCCGAAACCGACATCGTATGCTCGTCCGTCAACGTGGGCTCCACCAAAACCGGTATCGACATGAATTCCGTCGAACTGCTCGGCCACATCATCAAGGACATCGCGCACGCCACCGCCGACAACGACTCCTATGGCTGCGTCAAATTCGTGGCGTTCTGCAACGCTCCGGACGACAATCCGTTCATGGCCGGCGGCTTCCATGGCGTGACCGAAGGCGATGCGGTGATCAACGTCGGCGTTTCCGGTCCGGGCGTGGTCTCCCGTGCGCTCGACGAGGCCAAGGGCAAGGATTTCGAATTCCTGTGCGAAACCATCAAGCGCACCGCGTTCAAGATCACGCGTGTCGGCCAGCTGGTGGCGCAGGAGGCATCCCGTCGACTCGGCGTGCCGTTCGGCATCATCGACCTGTCGCTCGCGCCGACTCCGGCCGTGGGCGATTCCGTCGGTGAAGTGCTCGAGAAGATCGGCTTGGAGCAGGTCGGCGCTCCGGGTACCACTGCGGCGCTCGCCATGCTCAACGATCAGGTGAAGAAGGGCGGCATCATGGCGTCCTCCTATGTTGGCGGCCTGTCCGGCGCGTTCATTCCGGTTTCGGAAGACAAGAACATGATCGATGCGGCATCCAATGGCTGCCTGAAGATCGAGAAGCTCGAAGCCATGACCTGCGTATGCTCGGTCGGCCTTGATATGATCGCCATTCCGGGCGATACCACCGCTTCGACGATTTCCGGCATCATCGCCGACGAGGCCGCCATTGGCATGGTCAATCAGAAGACCACCGCCGTGCGCGTGATTCCGGTCGAAGGCAAGGGCGTCGGTGAGATGGCCAACTTCGGCGGACTGATGGGCTACGCGCCGATCATCCCGGTGAACCAGACGTCTTGCGAGGCTTTCGTGACCCGCGGCGGCCGAATTCCCGCGCCGATCCACTCGTTCAAGAACTGACGTTCTCCGAAAACAGAGCCCGGCCTTCCTTATGCGGAGGGCCGGGCTCTGTTGCGTTCATATACAGTTTTTACTTACCGCCGATAAAATTCAACTGACGCCACGCCTCATAGATGGCGATGGAGGCGCAGTTCGTCAGATTCAGGGAGCGCAGGCTCGGCCGCATGGGCAGGCGAACCTGTTCGGCCACGTGAGGGCCGGCCATAATATCCATCGGATCGGGAATGTCGCCCGGCTCCGGGCCGAACAGCAGAATATCGGTCGGCTTGTATTCGATTTCCGTGTACAGCTTGGTGGCATGCGCGGTGAACGCGATGATGCGCGAATTCGGCATGGACTGCACCAGATTGTCGAAATCCGGATGCAGCACCACATGTGCCATGTCATGGTAGTCAAGGCCCGCACGGCGCAGCTTCGTATCACGAAGATTGAAACCAAGCGGCTCCACCAAATGCAGGATCGTGCCGGTTACCGCGCACAGGCGGATCGCGGAACCGGTATTGCCCGGAATACGAGGGGAGTAGTAGCACAGATGCGGTGTGGAGGTTTCGGCCTTGGCTGCGTCTTCGGCCGACAGCATCGCGTCGACCACGGAAATCGGATTGCCATGCGCGTCGGTCACCAACTCATCCGGACCGTAATTCGACTTACGGTAGCCGTATTCGAACATCTTCTCGACCTTGGCCTCCGCGTTCCGCGTGGCGGTCTGTGCAGCTTCTGCGCCCTGAGCTTCAAGGGCACGCTCTTCATTCGTCATAAATGCTAAGAATAGAAACGATGAACGACACGAACACTTCAGCCGAAACCATGCCCTCCATGCCGGAAGACGGACATGACGGAGATGCCGGTATGGTGGCCGAATCGCTTGCCGAATGGTGGCATGAATCCGCCCGCGATCTGCCGTGGCGATTCGGACGGGCCACGCCGTGGGGCGTGCTCGTCTCCGAAGTGATGAGCCAGCAGACCCAGATGAGTCGCGTCGTGCCGTATTGGCAGGCATGGATGGAACGTTGGCCGGATGCGGCCGCGCTCGCGGATGCGTCCAAAGCCGATGTGATCACCGCTTGGGGTCGTCTCGGCTACCCGCGCAGGGCCTTGCGTCTGCAGGAATGCGCGCGAATGGTGGCAGACGATTACCATGACGATCTGCCGCGTACCTACGACGAGTTGGTCGCCCTGCCTGGGATCGGCGACTATACGGCCAGTGCGGTGATGAGCTTCGCCTATGGTGAGCGGATCGCCGTGATCGATACCAATATTCGACGTGTGCTCTCGCGGGTGTTCCTCGGCGCCGAGTCGAGAGGAGGGGCGGCAAGCCCTGCGGAACGTGCGTTGGCGAACAGGGTGTTGCCTGAGGATTCCGCCGCACGATGTCGTGGATTCGACCGGCCATCCGTGGTGTGGAATCAAAGCGTCATGGAATTGGGCGCGGTGATCTGCACGGCGAAAAGCCCGCTGTGCGAACAGTGCCCGGTCGCTGCCGAGTGCATGTTCCTCGCCAACGGCCGTCCTGGATTGGGGGAACGGCGCACGCGTCCCCGTCAACGGTTCCGAGGTACCGACCGGCAGGTGCGCGGGCTGGTGCTGAACGCGTTGCGGGGACTGCCGGATGGGCGAATCGCAATCGATCGCAAGGACATCGAGGCACTGTGGTCCGATCATATCCAGCTCGACAAATGCATTGCGTCGCTTGACGATGACGGCCTGATCGAAATGTTGCCGGACGGCAGTGTGCGGCTGCCGTGCTGACCTTCGTGGACGGACGTGGTTCCGTCCGCAATGGCGGAAACCCGAGCAACCGAACGTCGGCAAGGTAGACTGGGGAATCATGGCACAGAAGAATTCCGCGAAGACGACCGTCAAACGCAAACGCAGCAAAAAGCAGCAGGCGATGTTCCGTCGTCGCCGCATCGTCGTCGGCATCGCGGCGCTGATCGCCATAATCTTCGTCGTATTCTGCATCTACTCGGTCTCGCAGGGCATCGTCGCGGTCAATCGTGAGATTCACCACGACGACGTCTATGCGATCTCCAAAAAAGAGGTGCCGTCGCCTTCCGAGGACGAGAAGAAAAGCGGAGTGCCGGATTGCGGCGCATCCAACGTGTCGCTGTCGTTGACGCCGGCGTCGCAGAGTTTCGGTGTCGGCGGCACCCTTGATTTCACGACGACGGTCAAGTATGACGGTTCCAGCAAGGTCGGCTGTCTGGTCGACGCGTCGACCTCCGGCGTGGTGCTGACGATCAAATCCGGCGATGACGTGATCTGGAAATCCAATGTATGCCCGGCTGATCAGGATCTGCGGCTGATCGCCACGGGCGACAAAATCCAAGGCACGATCACGTGGCCGGGCGATCGCACCGGATCCGAATGCGCGGATGATTCCACGTTGCCTCGCGTCGACCGCGGCACGTACGTGGCGCAGCTGACCCTTGCCGGCCATGCCAAGGCCAAATCCGACCCCGTCACGGTCACCGTGGAGTAGTTCGCGCGATTCTCCCTCCGCGGCTTCGTGCCGGCCTGCTCATACGAGGGGAAACGGCATCGGGTACGAATCCGGAAAATCTTTAGGATATGGTATTCTGTTGACTTTGCGTAAGATGCATGTCATATAGCGGGCATGCTGACAAGGAAGAAGCACCCGCGTATTAGGCATATGGTGGCCAATGAGAGCGCTTCCGGGGAAACATATCGATACGATTAAGCGAGCGATAAGGAACGTCCATTGGCTGAGGCTACGACGAACACCACCACCATCATCGCACGCGCCGACCAGCATGACATTGATCTGCATAAGGCGTCGGACCGTGTGAACTTCGGCTCCATCCGCGAGCCCATTGATGTACCCTACCTGCTGGGTGTACAGACTGACAGCTTTGATTGGCTCATCGGCAGCGAACGCTGGAAGCAGCGCGTCGAGGAGGATCTGGAAAACGGCACCAACACCGTACCGCATACCTCCGGTCTCGACGAGGTCTTCCAGGAGATCTCCCCGATCGAGAACTTCGCGCAGACCATGAGCCTGACCTTCTCCGATCCGTATTTCGAGGAGCCGCGTCACACCGTGCAGGAATGCAAGGAGAAGGACTACACCTACTCCGCACCGCTGTACGTGAACGCCGAATTCGAAAACGGCGACACCGGCGAAATCAAGTCCCAGACCGTGTTCATGGGTGATTTCCCGCTGCAGACCCCGCACGGCACCTTCATCATCGGCGGTACCGAGCGAGTGATCGTATCCCAGCTCGTGCGTTCCCCCGGCGTGTACTTCGACCGCAGCCAGGACCGTACCTCCGACAAGGAGATCTTCGGCGCGAAGATCATCCCGAGCCGTGGCGCATGGCTCGAGTTCGAGATCGACAAGCGCGATGTGCTCGGCGTGCGTGTGGACCGCAAGCGTAAGCAGTCCGCCATCGTGTTCCTCATGGCCATCGGCATGACCAAGCAGGAGATCGCGGACGCGTTCAAGGATTACCCGCTGGTCATGGACGCCCTCGCCAAGGAGACCGTGGACACCCAGGAAGCGGCCCTCACCGATCTGTACCGCAAGATCCGCCCGGCCGACACCGCCACTCCGGAAGCCGGCCGCAATCTGCTGGACTCCTTCTACTTCAACACCAAGCGCTACGATCTGGCCCGCGTCGGCCGCTACAAGATCAACCGCAAGCTCGGTCTTGAGAAGGACGTCAACGACCGCAGCCTGTCCCGCGAAGACATCATCGCCACCATCAAGTACCTGGTCACCCTGCATGCGGGCGAGGCCAAGTTCCCGGGCAAGCGTGACGGTCAGGACGTGGATCTGCGTGTGGATGTCGATGATATCGACCACTTCGGCAACCGTCGTATCCGTCAGGTCGGCGAGCTGATCCAGAACCAGCTGCGTACCGGTCTGAGCCGTATGGAGCGCGTGGTGCGCGAACGCATGACCACGCAGGATCCGGAGGCCATCACCCCGCAGTCCCTGATCAACATCCGCCCGGTGAACGCCACCATCAAGGAATTCTTCGGCACCTCCCAGCTGTCGCAGTTCATGGATCAGAACAACCCGCTGGCCGGCGTGACCAACAAGCGCCGTCTGTCCGCACTGGGCCCCGGCGGTCTGTCCCGTGACCGTGCCTCCATGGAAGTGCGAGACGTACACCCGTCCCACTTCGGCCGCATGTGCCCGATCGAATCCCCTGAAGGCCCGAACATCGGTCTTATCGGCTCCCTGGCAACCTTCGGCCGCATCAACCCGTTCGGCTTCATCGAGACCCCGTACCGCAAGGTCGTCAACGGTCATGTGACCGACGAGGTCGAATACATGACCGCGGATCGCGATGCCGAGCACGTGATCGCCCAGGCCAACCAGGAGCTCGACGAGAACGGCAACTTCGTCAAGAGCCAGGCCCTTGCCCGAGTCGGCGAGGAAGAGGCAGTCGATGTGCCGGTCAGCTCCGTCGACTACATGGATGTGTCCCCGCGCCAGATGGTGTCCGTCGGTGCCTCCCTGATTCCGTTCCTGGAGCACGATGAGGGCCACCGAGCGCTGATGGGTACCAACATGCAGCGTCAGGCCGTGCCGCTGATCCAGTCCGAGCGTCCGCTCGTGGGCACCGGCGCCGAATGGCGTGCCGCAGTGGATTCCGGCGACGTGATTCTGGCCGAGAAGCCCGGCGTCGTGACCTACGTTTCCGCCGACATCATCCGCACCATGAACGACGACGGCACCACCAGCTCCTACAAGCTGGCCA
Organism: Bifidobacterium sp. MSTE12; assembly: GCF_000513015.1. Classification (NCBI taxonomy): domain Bacteria; kingdom Bacillati; phylum Actinomycetota; class Actinomycetes; order Bifidobacteriales; family Bifidobacteriaceae; genus Bifidobacterium; species Bifidobacterium sp. MSTE12. The sequence goes on from NZ_AZYA01000039.1 coordinate 80,810, forward strand.
AGTTCCAGCGTTCCAACCAGACCACCTGCTACAACCAGGTGCCGCTGATCCACGACGGCGAACGCGTGGAAGCCGGTACCGTGCTGGCCGATGGCCCGGCGACCCAGAAGGGCGAAATGGCCCTGGGCAAGAACCTGCTCATCGCCTTCATGCCGTGGAACGGCTACAACTACGAGGACGCCGTGATCATCTCCCAGCGTCTCGTGCAGGATGACACCCTGAGCTCCATCCACATCGAGGAATACGAGATCGACGCCCGTGAAACCAAGCTGGGTGCCGAAGAGATCACCCGCGACCTGCCGAACGTCGGCGAGGATGCGGTGGCCAACCTTGACGAGCGCGGCATCATCCGCATCGGCGCCGAGGTCGAGGCCGGCGACATCCTGGTCGGCAAGGTCACTCCGAAGGGCGAGACCGAACTGACCCCGGAAGAGCGTCTGCTCCGCGCCATCTTCGGCGAGAAGAGCCGCGAAGTGCGTGACACCTCGCTGCGCGTGCCTCATGGCGAGACCGGTACCGTGATCGCCGTCAAGGAGATCACCCGCGAGGACGCCGAGGAGGACGGCGACGAGCTGCCGAACGGCGTGAACCAGATGATTCGCGTCTACATCGCACAGCACCGCAAGATCACCCAGGGCGACAAGCTCTCCGGCCGCCACGGCAACAAGGGTGTCATCTCCCGCATCCTGCCGGAAGAGGATATGCCGTTCCTGGCCGACGGTACCCCGGTCGACATCATGCTCAACCCGCTGGGCGTACCTTCTCGAATGAACCTTGGCCAGGTGCTCGAGCTGCACCTCGGCTGGATCGCCCACGCCGGCTGGGACATCTCCCTTGACCCGGATGCCGAAGCCGCTTGGAAGAAGTTCGTGCCGCAGGGCGCCGAAAAGGGCGCTCCGGGCACTCCGGTGGCGACTCCGGTGTTCGACGGCGTGCGTCAGGACACCTTGAAGGGCCTGCTTTCCTGCACCCTTCCGGACCGTGACGGCAACAAGCTGGTCGGACCCGACGGCAAGGCGACCCTGTTCGACGGACGTACCGGCGAACCGTTCCCGAAGCCGATTTCCGTGGGCTACATGTACATGCTGAAGCTGCACCATCTGGTCGACGACAAGATCCACGCCCGTTCCACCGGCCCGTACTCCATGATCACGCAGCAGCCGCTGGGTGGTAAGGCGCAGTTCGGTGGTCAGCGCTTCGGCGAGATGGAAGTGTGGGCCCTCGAGGCCTACGGTGCCGCCTACACGCTGCACGAGATGATGACCACCAAGTCCGATGACGTCGACGGCCGCGTGCGCGTGTACGGCGCCATCGTGAAGGGCGACAACCTGCCGCCGGCAGGCATCCCAGAATCCTTCAAGGTGCTGCTCAAGGAAATGCAGTCCCTGTCGCTGAACGTCGAGGTGCTCAACGCCGAAGGCGTGGCCATCGACATGAAGGACGAGGACGACGACCCGTCTTCCGCCTCCGACGACCTGGGCTTCAACATCGGTGCTCGCCCTGATGCATCCGCCAAGGAAGAACAGGTAGTGGAAACCCCTGAATTCCAGTGATTCCTCGGACCGTCACGCCCCGGAGGCAAACGTCGCCGAAGCGTGGCGGTCCCCACGAAACGTGAATAATCAAAAGAAACGATAGACAGGACAATAGAGTGCTGGACGTCAACGCATTTGACAAACTGAGGATCGGCCTGGCCACCGCCGACGACATCCGTAACTGGAGCTATGGCGAGGTCAAGAAGCCCGAGACCATCAACTACCGTACCCTGAAGCCGGAGAAGGACGGTCTGTTCGGCGAGCAGATCTTCGGACCTACCCGCGACTGGGAGTGCGCCTGCGGCAAGTACAAGCGCGTGCGCTTCAAGGGCATCGTGTGCGAGCGCTGCGGCGTGGAAGTGACCAAGAGCCGTGTGCGCCGTGAGCGCATGGGCCATATCGAGCTCGCCGCCCCGGTGACCCACATCTGGTTCTTCAAGGGTGTGCCGTCCCGACTGGGCTACCTGCTTGACATCGCGCCGAAGGATCTGGAGAAGGTCATCTACTTCGCCGCCTACATGGTCACCGGCGTGGATGAGGAACAGCGTCATCAGGATCTGCCCGATCTGCAGGACGAGTTCGACACCGAAATCACCAATCTGGAGAAGCGCCGCAACGCCGAGATCGAAGATCGCGCCAAGAAGGTGGAAGCCGATCTGGCCCAGCTTGAGGCCGAAGGTGAAGCCAAGGGCTCCGCACGCGCCAAGCTGCGCAACAGCGCCGAGCGTGAGATGGCCGCCATCCGTACCCGCTTCGACGAGCAGATTCAGCGTCTGAACGCCGTGTTCGACCGCTTCAAGAACCTGAAGCCGGGCGACATGGAAGGCGATGTGGACCTGTGGCGTGAGATGGAGGATCGCTACGGCGATTACTTCGAAGGCTGCATGGGCGCCGAAGCCATCAAGAAGCGTCTGCAGGACTTCGACCTTGACGCCGCTGCCAAGCAGCTGCGCGAGGAGATCGACACCGGCACCGGTCAGCGCAAGGCCCGTGCCCTCAAGCGCCTCAAGGTCGTCAACGCCTTCCTGACCACCGGCAACAAGCCGGAGGCCATGGTGCTCGATGTGATTCCGGTCATTCCGCCGGACCTGCGCCCGATGGTGCAGCTCGACGGTGGCCGTTTCGCCACCTCCGATCTCAACGACCTCTACCGCCGTGTGATCAACCGTAACAACCGACTGAAGCGACTCATCGAGCTCGGCGCCCCGGAAATCATGCTCAACAACGAAAAGCGCATGCTCCAGGAAGCCGTTGACTCCCTGTTCGACAACGGTCGTCGTGGTCGCCCGGTGACCGGTGCCTCGAACCGCCCGCTCAAGTCCCTGAGCGACATGCTCAAGGGCAAGCAGGGCCGTTTCCGCCAGAACCTGCTGGGTAAGCGAGTGGACTACTCCGGTCGTTCCGTGATCGTGGTCGGCCCGTCCCTGAGGATGCATCAGTGCGGTCTTCCGAAGCCGATGGCCCTCGAGCTGTTCAAGCCGTTCGTCATCAAGCGTCTGGTGGACCTCAACTATGCGCAGAACATGAAGAGCGCCAAGCGTCTGGTGGACCGTGGCGATTCCGAGGTGTGGGGCGTGCTCGAAGAGGTCATCGCCGAACATCCGGTGCTGCTGAACCGTGCTCCTACGTTGCACCGTCTGGGCATCCAGGCCTTCGAGCCGATTCTGGTCGAAGGCAAGGCCATCCATCTGCCGCCGCTCGCCTGCGCCGCATTCAACGCCGACTTCGATGGCGATCAGATGGCAGTGCATCTGCCGCTGTCCGCCGAAGCTCAGGCCGAAGCCCGCTCGCTGATGATGGCGTCCGACAACATTCTGAAGCCGGCGGACGGTCACACCGTGACCATGCCGAGCCAGGACATGATCCTCGGTCTGTATTACCTGACCACCGTCATCGACGGCGCCAAGGGCCAGGGCCGTGTGTTCTCCTCGCTGGAAGAGGCCGAAATGGCCCTTGACAAGCACGAGATCGACATGCAGGCCAAGGTGCTCATCCGTCTGCCGCAGGACTTCGTGCTGCCGAAGGATTGGGAGCCGAGCGAGCTCAAGGTCGTCGACCCGGAACCGGGCAGCCCGGACGTGGTGAAGGAAGAGCGCTTCCACGACGGTTCCGTGCTGTTCGCCACCTCCTACGGCCGTATCCTGTTCAACAGCACGCTGCCGCTGGATTACCCGTTCGTCAACGATCAGGCTCCGAAGAAGCGTCTGAGCAAGATCGTCGACGACATCGCGACCCGTTATCCGACCGCCCAGGTGGCCGCGACGCTGGACGCCCTGAAGGATATGGGCTTCACCCGTGCACCGTGGTCCGGTGTGTCCTTCGCGTTCTCCGACGTCATCCAGCCGCCCGAGCGTGACGAGTACATCGAAAAGTACGAGGCCGAGGCTGACAAGGTCAACGAGAACTACGAAATCGGTATGCTCACCGAAGAGGAGCGCCGTCAGGAACTCATCGACCTGTGGACCAAGTGCACCAGCGAGGTGTCCGAGGCGGTCGAGGAACACTTCGACTCCAAGAACAACCTGGCCATCATCGTGCAGTCCGGTGCACGAGGAAACATGATGCAGATCAACCAGATCGCAGGTATGCGAGGCCTCGTGGCGAACCCGAAGGGCGAGATCATTCCTCGACCGGTGAAGTCCAACTACCGCGACGGTCTGTCCGTGCTGGAGTACTTCATCTCCCAGCACGGTGCGCGTAAGGGCCTGGCCGATACCGCACTGCGTACCGCTGAATCGGGCTACCTGACCCGTCGTCTGGTGGACGTCTCCCAGGATGTGATCGTGCGCGAAGAGGACTGCGGCACCAAGCGCGGCCTGCCCATGAAGGTCGGCGAGCGTGACGAGAACGGCAACCTCGTGCTCGTCAAGGCCGCTGATGGCGGCCCGTACTCCCGCCTGCTCGCTTCCGATGTGATCGATCCTGCCGACGGCGAAACCGTGCTGTACAAGGCGGGCGACGCGCTGTCCATGGATGTGCTCAACGACCTTGTCGCCCACGGTGTGGAAGAGGTCAAGGCCCGTTCCGTGCTGACCTGCGAATCCAAGCGTGGCGTGTGCGCCAAGTGCTACGGCTGGTCCCTGGCCACCAACAAGCTGGTGGACGTCGGCGAAGCCGTCGGCATCGTGGCTGCACAGTCCATCGGCGAGCCTGGTACCCAGCTGACGCTGCGTTCCTTCCACTCCGGCGGCGTCGCATCCGCTTCCGATATCACCCAGGGTCTCCCGCGTGTTACCGAGCTTTTCGAAGCCCGTACCCCGAAGGGCGAGGCTCCGATCGCCGAGTTCCCGGGCGTGGTGAAGGTCGAAGACACCGATCGCGGTCGTCAGGTCACCCTGAAGCCGGACGACGACTCCGTCGAGCCGATCGTCTACCCGGTGACCCGTCGCGCTCCGATGCTGGTCAAGGACGGCGATCATGTCGAAGCCGGCACCCAGCTCATCGAGGGTTCCGTGGATCCGAAGAAGATCCTGCGCATCCTCGGTCCGCGCGCCGCTCAGGTCAACATCGTGGAGGAAGTGCACACCGTGTACCGCTCCCAGGGCGTGGATATCCACGACAAGCACATCGAGGTCATCGTGCACCAGATGCTGCGTCGTATCACCGTGATCGACTCCGGCGACACCGACCTGCTGCCGGGCGAACTCGTGGACCAGGCACGCTTCAAGGCCGCCAACATGGAGGCCGTGAAGAACGGTGGCAAGCCGGCCGCCGGCCGTCCGGAGCTGATGGGCATCACCAAGGCTTCGCTGGCCACCGACTCCTGGCTGTCCGCGGCCTCCTTCCAGGAGACCACCCGCGTACTCACCGAAGCCGCCCTGAGCCAGAAGGTCGATGACCTCAAGGGCCTCAAGGAGAACGTCATCATCGGTAAGCTCATCCCGGCCGGTACGGGTCTCGCCCGCTATCGCAATGCCGTGGTCGAGCCCGACAAGGCCATCCGTGACACCATCTACCCGAACTTCGGTCTGGGTGGCGACGAAACGGGTGCCGACTTCGGCGACGCCGATCTGTCCGATGTGGACTTCTCCAACATCGACTTCGGTGATTTGAAGCTCGGCGACGACTTCAACCCGGATGACTTCCTCGACGATAACGGCGGTCAGATGGATCTGGGAGACACCCTCTGATCCGTGGCGCCGACGGCGATAACTGATTAAGGCTGGGCCCCGACCATGCAGATGGTCGGGGCCCAGCCTTAATCATAGGGGAGGATGCTCGCGGCAGCGGCCGCTCAATCAGTGGGCATGATCGGCGCCATCCGTCAAAGCGTCATACAGAGAGCGCAAGGAATCGCTCAGGTCGGCTTCCTCTGCGGAATCCTGCAACGCTTGGCTCAACGTGCTCACGCTGCTGTACGGCGCCTCCAGATTGTTGAACTCGTCGAGCAGGTCACGGAACTGCTGGTACTGCGTGGTGCCATACTGCAGCGAGCTGATATCGCCGATGGCCTGCATGCTGGAGATGATATCGCCGAGCTTATCGACGTAATCGCCAAGATCCTTGCCATACTGTGCGATGTCCTTGTTCGGTGACTTGGAGACATCGTCGAGTGCGGCCTTACAGGCGGACACATACTCACCGTACTTGGTGTAGAAGCTGTTGTCGTAAGAGCTGACGCTGGGGCTGCTGTTGCAGGCCTTCGCCGCTTTGGAGAGCGATTCGCCGGATTCGATCATCTCGTCGACGAACTTGATGTATGTCGCGGTCTTCTTCTTATACGCCTGATATTCCTTATTGACGGTCTCATCGTTCATGACCTTCAGGGATTCGAACTTCGCGTTGTCATTCTGGAGGGTCTTGAGACGGTCCTTGAGACGCTTCTTGTCTGTGTCCTGGAAGGAACTGCTGCCGTATGCGGACAGATAGGCGTCGCGCAGCTTCTCATTCACGCTCGCATAATGCTTCTGCATGGTGAGCACCTGATTCTCTCCGGCCGTGTAGTCGGCGGCGGTGATGCGTTTCGACATAATCATCGTCACCACTACGGCAAGAACGACGATGACGGCGATCACCGCCGTTACGATGCCTACGATCAGGCCGGTCGCCGGCTTCTTCGCGGCGCTCTGCGGCATGGGCTGCCCGTACGGTTGCCCCTGCATGAGAGGGGTTCCCGGCTGACCCGGCACGCCCGGCCGACCCGGCATCGGCTGCTGATACTGCGGAGCCGTTTGCTGGTACTGCGGAGGCGTCTGTTGATATGGCGGCATCGGTTGCTGGTTGGCCTGAGGCTGTGCCGGCTGCTGGGGCTGCCGGTCCGCCGTGCTTGACGTTTGCGGTTGAGGCTGTGCATGGGATGGCGTCCGAGCGCTGTTCGGTTGCGTGCCATCGGTAGGAAGTTGGTCATCCATAAGAGAAATCCTTACTGTGTATCCTCTGCTTCTTCGTATGCAAAGTCACATATTTCCGAATATTCAAAAATATTTCCGTAATGACTAGCATTGTTCCAGCATAGCCCTTCAGCGCCGCAAAATCAGGTAACATGCTGAACGAAGTCGTTCCGAAGAACATGTCGATACATGAATTGCGCTATCGTTATGGGTCTCTTGCACATACAATGGAGCACATGAGCTTTCTACCTTACCCACCGCCGCCGGAACCTGGCTGGTATGACGATGACGTTACCGCACTGTCCGGTGCAATCCAATCCGAATCTTTCGAACGAAGGCAGCCGATGCAGGACGGGTCGGCGCTGAGCATGCAGCCCGTGGCGGATGTGCAGGTCGCAACGATGCAGACCGAACCGTCGCAGGACGATTCGGAAGACCAGAGCATCGAAGATTGGGACAGCACGGTGCTGTCGTCCGCGTTCACCATGAAGCAGCCGGATCACGTGTATCTGCTGCACAATGACATGACCGGCCAGGACGTGACCGTGGACATCAGCACATTGCTGGGGCGCAAGCCGTCCGCCGATGTGCCGGAAGGTGCCAAGTCGGTCAGGCTGGAGGATCCGACACGTACCATTTCCCGCAATCATGCGGCCATCAGCTTCGATCGGGACGGAAGTCTGTGGATTGAGGATTACGGTTCGCTGAACGGTACGTACCTCATCCAAGACGACGAAGAGATCAAGGTGGAAGGCAGGCCCATGCAGCTCGAGGCGCCGGCCACGCTACGTATCGGCGATCAGTTCTTCTCCTTCGAAGAACGCTAGCCTACATCATTCGAAACGTATCGCCTTGGGTGGCACCGGACGAAAAACCACTGCAATGCATGATGGTTGCTCCCGCCGGTACCGCCCAAGGCGATACGTATGCATGAGTGCGCATGAATGATGGTCGGCCTCACTGCCTAGTGCGCAAGGCGGCGTTGATGGCCGGATCGTTCAACTGCGCCAACCATTCCAGCAATGCCGGATAGGTGTTGGGATTGCGTGCGATGCAGGCACGCAGCTCCGGCGCGTACTGTGCGATCTGTGCGATCTGCATCTGATCGGTGGTGGTCAGTGCCATTTGCGCGGTGAAGCCATACGGATTCCGTGCAATCGGCTGCTGCGGCTGTGGTTGCGGCTGCTCCTGCACAGGTTCGGCATAATCCGCCACCTCGGACAGATCGGCAGGATTGGTGTAGGGGTCAAGATATTCGGTCGAAGTGTCGGTGATCGGCTGGTTTTGATGGATCGGCTGAGCCTGATGGACTGGCTGAGCCTGATTGTCCTGCACTGCAGGTTGCTCTTGCGCGGACCGTACGAGCTGTTCCTGAATCGGCTGTCGCTCCTGCGCAAACTGCCGCTCCTGCACCGGCGAATCCTGCACCGGCGAATCCTGTGCCGGCTGTTCGTGTGGCGCCACTGCGGTCTCAGGTACGGCATAGCCGCGCTGGATCACAATCTGGCGTGCACGGTCGTCGCCGAACTGGGCCAGCCAGCGAATCAACCCGGGGTATGCGCGCTGATGCGCTGCGACATTCGCCCCGAATTCCGGGTTCTCATAGGCGATCTTCGCCAGGAATGCGGGATCGGCGTTTGGATCCTGCACCGCCGCGACCGCGGTATCGTAATCAACCATCATGATCTCCTTACATCAATGGTTCGTAATGTTTGTAATGTGCCGTCTTGTAGATCGCCGATGTCTTCATGCTCGGCGAGTTTGCCGACCGTCCACTCCCGCCCGATGGGCGAAGGTGTGATCATGTCGACTACCACCACGGTCACGTTGTCGTTGCCACCGGCCCGCAGCGCCGCTTTGACCAACGCGTCGGCGGCGGTCTGAGGATCGTTGTCGGCGGCCGCGATGGCGGCGAAACGTTCCTTGTCCACTTCGGCATGCAGGCCGTCCGAGCAGATGATGAAACGTCCGAAGGCATCCGCCGCGTAGTAATCGGGTGCGATGCCGTTCGGCGCTCCGATACACTGCGTGATGATGTTGCGCGGGATGTTTCGCAACGCCTCCTCGGGCAGCATCTCCCCGGAATCGATGGCGTTCTGGCGCTCCGAATGATCGCGGGTGATGCGGGTAAACGTGCTCGCATCCCAACCGCCGTCTTCGGCAGCGCACATATGGTAGGTGCGTGAATCGCCGATGTTGACGATATAGCAGGAATCGTTGCCGTCGGCGATACTGTTGGCATCGGCTGCATGGGCCGTCATGTCATCGATATCGGCAGGCATGATCACACCGGAAATCGTGGTGCCGGCGATGCCGCCCAACGATCCGCCCAATGCCAGCACCTCACGTTGCGCGGCATTCAGCGTCTCTTCGATATCATGCCGGTTGCGCGCGGCCTTGGCGCCAAGCTGCGCACAATGGCGCACCACTGCCTCGCTTGCCCGCTCGCCGCCCATGCCGCCGCCCATGCCATCGCATACGACGAATATGCCATGCCCGGCCAAGGCATTGTCCTGATTGCTGGCGCGACGCAGTCCGATATCGCTGTTCAGGCCGGTCACGATACGGTTCGCGTTCATGAGCTCCGCCCTTTCCCGTGCCGTCGGATGTGGAATACGTCCGCGAGCGACAGCCTGGCTCTCCACCTCCGCGCAGGAGGCAGGGATCCGAGTATGGACCGGCGCACCACATCGATGTTCCGCCAATACCGTTGCACATGCTCTTCCTGCACCGTATCGCCCGAAAACGCCGCGTAATCGGCTTCCTTGCCCAATGCGAGCAGTGAGACGGCATCGACGTTAAGCTGTCGGCCGATGGCCTGCGCCTGATCGCGACGGGTGCCGTCGACATCGAGTCCGCTTTGCCTGGCCAGGGCGGCGACGGATTGCCATCCCGCGGCTACACGCTGACGTGCGTCGCCATGTCTGCGGGCCCGTGCCAAGGCGATCGCCTTGATGCCGAGCAGCAGCGCACAGATGGTGAGTAGCGCCCAGAGCGGGCTTCCATAGATGGCCACCTTTTTGGCGATGCGCTCGAAACGTTGCCAGAACAGGTTGGTAGGGGATTCGTCGGCCTCGCTGCCGCCGATCGATGACTTGCCCTTGGCCTGATTGTCGTCACGAAGCGGGTCGGTAAGCGGCACCGGAGGCTGGCGTACCAGCGTCTGCGGGTTCGGCGGAGTGAGATTCTGGTTTTCGTCGGGAACCTTCGTCTCCTTCGGTGTGGGATAGAACGACACCCATCCGTAGCCGTCGAGCTTGATCTCCACCCATGCGGTCACGTCATTGCCGGTGAATTCGGTGGTGGTGGACTTGCCGTGCCGTTCGGTGCGTTCCTCGCTGATGTCGCCTTCCTCGTTCTTCGGCAGGAATCCGAGCACCACACGGCTGGACAGACCCAGACTGCGGGCCATCAGCGCCATCGTGGAGGCATACTGTTCGCTGTCGCCCACCATGGCGGTGCCGGCAAGGAGCTGATCGATGCGATAGTTGCCGTGGCCGGGGGAGGATGGATAGTCTCCGGCCAGACCATGCGAGAACCAGCCGGATTCCTTGAGCTCGTTCGCCAGGGCGAGGGCCGCCTCGCCGCCCTTGGACCGGCCGCCAGCCACTGCGGTGGCGAGCCTGTCCACGCTGTCGGGCACGTGCTGCGCCTGCGGCTGGCTTACCGAGGAGGCCTTGGCCTTGCTGATCTGGCTGTCGGTGGGCACGGCGGGCATGATGCCGGTTTCCGTGTAGGTCAGGCCGGCGGTCGTCTTGGACGCATAGATGGCCGAATGCGTGGCGGTGTTGTAGTAGAACGAGTCGGCATCATCCTCATGCTCGAACGTCACGCCGGAGGCGGTGCCGGTCATCGGCAGCCAGTAGTCGCTCAGGCCCCTGTTCACCGTGAACGTGGCCGCGAACTTCCTGCCCTTGACGTTGTTCCTGATAGTGGTGCCGACACGATGGTAGTTCGATGAATCGGCGGCCATCGTGGAATCCGAAAGATTCCACACATTGCCGTCGAAACGGTCCATCACGGCCAGACGGACGGTGGAGCCGGCCGGCAGGTCGGTGACGGTCAGCAACGTATCGTCCTTATGATTCTTGATATAGGATCGCATGCCGCTCAACGGGCTTGTGTAATCGTACGGGCTTAACGGCGGGTCGTAATAGTCTCGCAGAATGATTCGGTCCTGCGGGATCGTCAGACATGCGCCTATCGCCAGTGCAGCCGAAAGCGCCACGATGATCGCGGAGCTGATCCAACGGCCCAACTCCAGCAATCCCCAGCGAGCGCTCACCCAAATCATCAACACGATGGCAACGGCGGTGCCGATGGCGAAACGATAGTAGCCACTGGCGGTGCCGAGCAATGCGCAGATCGCCATGTTCGCAATCACCGGAATGATGGCGATCATGGTGAGACGGCCGTCCTGCGCGACGGCGAATATGCCGGTCAGCAGTGCGAACCACAGGCAGATCGTCCATACGGCCAGCAGACTGCCGTTGGCGGTGCCGGTAGGCGGGTCGATCGACAGTACGTACTTGAACGATCCGAGCATGGACGTCCATCCTTGCGTCAACGTACGCAAGGTGGGTATGACGTGTGCGATGGTGGTCTCGTTCAGCAGGAGAACGGGTCCGATGACGAGTTGCGCCAGTGCCATGAACAGGGCCTGCCACCATAGTCGCAACGCCTCGACGGTGCCGGCGAGCGCCACCAGACAGCCGATGGCGGTGGCTGGCACGGCGGCGACGGCCCATGCGGCTGGTGAGCCATACACGTCGATGAGGTTGCTGGCGATGGCGAGCGTGAGCAGTGCTGTCGTCAGAAGACTGGCGAACTGCCGGCTTGCCGGGCGGTGTGCGCTGATCAGCGGCCGCTGTTTGCCGCTGCGGGTCATCCAGACCACCGAATGCGTGGAATCGGCCCACGATCCGGTGAAGGTATGGCTTTGGTCGGGAATCGGTGGGAAGGTCATGACAGTACTCCCATGATCATCGGCAGATCGTTCAGATCGCCGACCGTGGCCAGGATGAAGTTCGGGAATCTTCGTATGGCGCGTTGTTGGCTGACGGCTGCCTGCAGTACTACGCAGGTCGCTGAGCGTGGCAATGCGAGCGCCATATGCTTGATTTCGTCTACGTCTTTGAGTCGGCCGACGGTGAAGTAGTAGAACGAGGCATCGGCGGCGTAGTCGAGTGTGCCTTGCGCAAGGTTCGGATTGTCGTCGAGATCAGGTTCGATGGCGCTGCAGGAGTCCAGGAACGTCGTGGCATTGCGGGGCGTGGTGTGATCGTCGCCGGCGTGTGCAGTCAGCGGGCGGTCCTGCAGCAGGCACTGCACGCCGATGGAGGCGTGGATTGACACGGCCAGTTCGAATTCCTGGGCGTCGGTGTAGTCATCGGGATTCACGCTGATGCCTACGGCGGTGTCGGTGCGTCGTGTGGCCTCGTATTGGCGGATCATCAGCGAGCCGGTTTTCGCGGAACTCAGCCAATGTACGTTACGCACATCGTCGCCCGGCTCGTATTCCCGCAAACCGTAGAAGTCGAGATCATCATCCACGATTTCGCCGCTTGGCTGTCCTTCCAAGTCACGTTGGATGCCGGCATTCAACGTATTGAGCATGACGGTCGGCGGGTGAATGAATACCTGGATCTGGTCGACGAGCCGTTTTTCGTGGCGTACCAGACCGAACGGGTCGCCCTTGCGGATCGACAGCGGGCCGACCGGCAGCACCGCACGCGCCATGGCGGTGAATTCCACGTCGGTCTGGCGCGACTGCCCGGCCGCGAGCATCGGGATGGTGAACCGTTCGTGGTTGTCTCCGATCGGCAGATCGCCGCGTGCCGAGGCGGTCGGTGTGTTGCCGGGATTGTCGACGGCCACCCTCACCTGCACCGTGTCGCCTACGGTCACACGCCTGTTGGACACATCGATGGATGCGGAGAATGACGTGTTGCCCAACGACATCACTACCGCGGCAAGCAGCATCAGCGCGTATGCCGTTGCCATGGCAAGCAGTTCATGCCAACCGAGCATCGCGAACGCGGCAGACGTGGCTACGGCCAATACGGCCACCATCCATCCCACCGGTGAAACGTATGAGGTGAACAGACGCTTCAACCGGTGTCCGGTACGGCGCAGGAACCGCATCATGGTTCGTCTGCGTAGCGTTGTTCGGGAATTTCGCATCGGAACCGTCTCCTCAGGCGCCCAGGGTCGGGGCCGGCACTTCCTCGAGAATCTGCGAGATCATCTGCTCCGCCGTGGCACCGGCGAATGTGGCTTCGGCGGTGAGCGTGATGCGGTGTGCGAGCACGGAGACCGCCAGATCCTTCACGTCGTCGGGCACTACATAGCCGCGATTGTCGGCGGCGGCCCACACACGGGCGCAACGGGTGAGCGCCAGCGCGCCTCGCATGGAGGAGCCCACTTGGATTCTTTCGTTATGTCGGGTCGCTTCGACCAGGCGAACGATGTATTCGATGATGGCGTCATCGAGGCGTACGGTCTCGCTGATGGCGCGCATGCGCAGCACGTCGTCGCCGGAAAGCACGTGATGCACGGTGGCAGCGCGGTCGGTGACGTTGACCTGACGCAGAATGTCGACGCTCACCTCATGGCTTGGGTAGCCGACGGTGGTCTTGATGAGGAATCGGTCCATCTGCGCTTCAGGCAGCTTATAGGTGCCGAGTTGTTCGATCGGATTCTGCGTGGCGATCACCATGAACGGCTGCGGTACGGCATGGGTCACGCCATCGACGGTGACCTTCTGCTCCTCCATGACCTCGAGCAGTGCGGACTGCGTTTTCGGTGAGGCGCGGTTGATCTCGTCGGCGAGCACGACGGAGGCGAAGACCGGGCCCTCACGGTATTCGAATTCGCTTCGCTTCTGGTCGTAGTAGGTTACGCCGACCACGTCGGACGGTAGCAGATCCGGCGTGAACTGGATACGCTTGAACGACATGTCGATGGAATTGGCCAGACCTCGCGCCAACTGGGTCTTGCCGGTACCCGGATTGTCTTCGAGCAGCACATGGCCGCCCACCACCATGGCGGTGATGCATTGGCGAATCGGGCCGTCCTTGCCGACCACCACCTTGGAAACGTTCTCCACCAAGGCGTTGAACTTGTCATGGAATTCGACGATATCGGCGCCGGCGGCCGGCATCATGCCGGTATTCAGGGTTTCCGGCATGATGCCGGCCGACGGCTGCCGACGAACCTGCTCGGAGGCGGCCGGCTGCCGTTCGGTTGTTGCCTGCCACGATGCCATCCGCTCGGTCGGGGCGGCGGTATCCGGTGTGACCGTGATGGTTGGGGCGGCGGTCGGTGTGACGGTCGGAGCGTTCGTCGTCACCGGGGCCGTCGTGCCATGCGTGCCCAATACCGTACCGTCCACGTCGGTGGACTCATGATGTTCGATCCCGAGGCGTTCCGGCAGCTTCGGCATGGTGAAGCCTTGCTTTCCGTGCGGTTCGTTGCTGCGCTCGCTCAGCTGGGTGGCATCGTCGAATGCGTTGCTCATGGAATCTCCTCTACTGCTTATTGCCTACGAATGATGGATTGATCGGCGGGCGGCCGTGGAACAGTCGGATTTCCCTGATCCAGGGATGGTCGTGATTTGCCTGCCTCGGCAACGTCGTCAATGCCGAATGTCCTTTGGACCCGCCCCGCGATTCGTCGGTGCCGTCGTCGAAGGACGTCGATGTGGATGGACTGGTGCCGGGCGAAGGGGTTGGCGGAGCGTGATACCTGTCGCTGTCCTTAAGCGGGGTGGGACTCTGCTTCGTGCTGTTGACCGCCTTGTCGGTGGTGCCTTCCACCTTGACGAGCCACGAGTACGAGAATCCCTGTGGCAGCGCCGAGGCGTCCAGCGTGGTCGTAAGGCCCGGATGCCATTCGAACGGATACTGCTTCTTGGATTCATCCGACAGGACGATGGTCACGGTCACGGACTGGTTGTAGGCGTTCACGGCACCGCCCTCGACATGGATGACATTGGCGTCTGTATCGTCCCAACGCAGTGACGGCAGGGCGATCACAGACTGGACCTTGTTGCCGATTTCGCCGTTGCTGGCCTTCACCGGATCGCTGGTATGGCCTTTGAAGGTCTGCCACACGGTTACGGTGCCACAGCTGCCCCAATGTTCAAGAGGATAGGTGACGCTGAGGCTTGCGGTCGGCATGTTGTTCTGCTTCGGCACGTTTACGATGAAGCCGTCATGATGCTTGCCGGCGGCGTTCCACGAAGCCACGCAATGGTCGCCATCGGGCACGACCCTGACATCGGCCGGCTTGTCGGGCTTGACGTCAGGGGTGATGGCGTTACCCTGCGCGGTGACGGTTCCGGCGTATTTGGTGGTCAACGTGATTTTCGGCGCGAGGCTTTGGTAGTACCAGTCTTCGGCGATGTCGAAGGTCGCGGAAACGTCCGACGATCCGCATGCCATGCCGGCGTCCCTGCCTGCGAAACTCAGCGTCACGGCTTCACAGCCGGCATTGCGCATGTTGCCAAGCTTGCCGGAGACGATGATCTGATCGCCTTGCTGCGTTGCGGAGACGGTCGGCTTGTCGGGAACTCCCCGCGGTGCGGTGGCGTTCGAGGCCTGGGACGGCTGGCTCCAGTTCACCCTGTTCCTGGCCCGCACGGTCGCACTGACGGACATGCCGTCCGTGATGGCGTTGTTCTCGAGATTGAAGTTGATGGCGTTTGCGGAGGTGGTCTCCTTCTTGGATACGCCACCGCCGGTCAGGGTCACCTCATATTCGGTGACTTCCGAGAAGTTGCCTTTCGGCACCGACCATGTCACGGCCACGATGTTGCCGTTGGCTTCGGCCCTCACGTCTTGCGGCGCGGAAGGTATCTTATCGGGTTGCCCGTCCACGGCATTCGATGGACTGGACCATCCGACTTCGTTCTGCGCCATGACGGTGAACGAGTACTTCCTGCCGTTGGTGAGCCCCGTCACCTGGCATGTGGTCACCGTGCCGCACGATTTCTCTCCGGAGGAGTCGCCCGTCCACGAGACCTTGTATTCGGTGATCGGGCTGCCGTTCGAAGAACCCGCCGTCCAGCTCAGATTCACCGCGCCATCCTGGGCATCGCCGGCGATGGGGGAGAGCAGCGGGGCGTCCGGCTTGTCCGTCACCGAAACGCTGATGGTTCCAGTGACTTCACGTTCCTTGGTCATAGTGGCGTCGCGCACGGTCACGATCACATGGTTCGTGCTCGCGCCGATATCGGAGGCCGCCGCAATCGTTATCATTCCGTTGGCGGGGCAGTCCACCGCCAGCTTGGCGGAACCGTCGGCCTGACATCCCGTCACGGTAAGCGCGGTGTCGGGGAACGGATTGTAGGCGTCGCCAAGCACGTTCACCTGTTCGCTTGACCCAGCCTTGACCTTCAGGGCCTTCGCGCCGATGCGCGCCATCGGCCTGGTGGAGGCCACCACGCGCACGGTCACACCGGCCTGCACGGTGCCTTTCGAATACGAGATGGTGATCGGCACGCTCACCGTGGTTCCTGGCGTGGCCGTCTTGTCGGCGCTCACCGTCAGTTTGCCGTCGGCGCTCACGTTCGTGGTCACCTGGTCGGAGGAGACTCCACCGGCATACGTGTATTCCTTTTCGTCGTCATACAATCCCGACGGCGAATGCGTCAAGGCGGTCAGATCGATGGTGGTGGAGCCCTCACCGGCCACCACGTCCACCGTGGAGGATGAGAAGGTGGGTGCGGGCACGTCGCGGCCGATCACGGTGATCGGCAGGGTCAACACCGCCGAATTGACGATCTTCACTTTGCCGTTTCCGGCATGCTTGCCGTCGACCGCGGTGAACGTGATCGAAGCGGGGCCTGCATAATCCTTCGGCGCGGTGAACTTGAGCGTCTGATCGTTCACATACAGGTCGTCATTGTCGGCCTTGGTGGCGCTCACCGAATCGGCGCCGTCCACGTAGGCGGTCTTGCCGGCGCCGACACGTACGTAATCGGCGATGTTGATGGTGATCGTCTCACGTGCGTTCACCTTCAATGCCGGTGCCTTCGGACGCAACGTCGGCGGAAAGACGCCGTATGCCGGTACTTGGATGAATGCGGTGGAGGTGATGTTGTATGTGGTGTTCGTCACCGTGTAGGGCACCGCACGCGCCTCATCGGTCAGATCCACCGTGATTACGGTGGACGTTCTGCCGCCCTTCGTCCGCGCATGGTCGGCGGCGGAATCGTCCACGCCGACCTGCAGCTCGTCGGCGGTGCCGGACGGGTTTGCGATCCATTGCGACACATCCACGTCGACCGACTTCTTATCGATCGTTGCGGAGGACGGCACTCGGTAATCGTAGGCCGATGGCGGTGCGATGGCCGCGTTCTCATCGACGTTCACCGTCAGCGTGGCCGTGTCGGCAAGGCCCGCCTTGTCTTTCACCGTGTAGATGACGTAATACGTTCCCGCCTGCTTGGGAGTGGTGAACGCAAGCATGTTGTCGTTCACCTTCACGCCGTCGATGCCCTGAGATTCCACATTGCGTTCGACGGTGAGGTTCGTGTTGTCGCCGGAGATGTCGTTCTGCGCAACCGGCACGGTGGCCGCGGTGTTCGGTCGTAGCGTGATCTCGTCGTCACGCGCGTACACGCCCGAATCGGTGCCCGACTTGAAGACGCCGACACGGATCTGCGCCTGTGCGCGCTGACCGGTCCAATCCTCGACCGCATACGAGAAGGTGTCGGTGCCGGAGGAATCCGCATACGCCTCATACACCAGATAGGTCGCACCGACCTCGGTAATGCGGCCCAGCTGCGGCGCCTTGTTGCCCAGACCCAGTAGCTGGTCGTCGTCGCCATCGGCGTCGATGCCGGTCAGTGTGATCGGAATCCGCACTTTCCGTCCGGCGGCCACCTGCGCATCCACGTCGGACGGCGTCGGCGCGCTCTTGTTGGAAGCATCCTTCTGATGCACGGTGAAGGTGATCGTTCCGGAGGCGGCGTTGCCGAGGTTGTCCTTGACGGTGTACGTCACGGGGAATGTGCCGGCCTGGTCGGAGGCCTGATAGCGTACGGTGTCGCCGGAAACGAACACCAGTCCCTTGAACGTGCCCCTGTCATACTGCAGATTGTCCTGCAGGCTTACCGTGGTGCCGTCGGAATAGGTGACGTGGTCGAGCACATCGACGGATACGATGCCGTCGGTACGTACCTGTGCGTCGATGTTGTCGGCCTTCGGCACGGAATTCGCGGTGGTCAGCGCCGGCGGCTGCAGCACGATGGTGCCGGTCGACGTTCCGGCCGCGTTCGCCACGCTGTAGGTGAGCTGCACCGGTTTGGTCGGCACCTGGCGGGCGGTGATGTACACGCGCTTGTTGCTCACCACGCCGGTTTTAATGCCGCTGGCCGCATCGGCCTTCACGGAGGTGACCGACAGCACGCCGCCCATCGGATCGATATCGTTGGCCAGCGGCTCCACGATGGCGGTGTTGTCCGCTCCGAGCAGCGCCACGTCATTGGCTGCCACCGGTTTGGCGGAATCGCCTGTCACGGCCTGCACTTCCACACGAGCCAGACCGGTTGCGGGAATCGACCCCTGCGTAATGGTGTATGGCACATAGTAGGTACCTGGATTCGCGGCGGTGAACGTGAACGACATATCCGTCGCGTTCATGGTGGTCGAAGCTCCGTTCGGCGTCTCCACCGCGGTCAGCTGCGCCGGTTCGGCGGAAGTGCCATGCACGTATTGTTGAAGCGATACCGTGGTGCGTGCATCGGGCGTGGTCTGCTTGACCACCGGATCGATCGCAGCCCCCAGCGTATTGGCCGGTTTCACCGAGAAATACAGCGTGCCGGTGCCGGTCTGCTCGCCGTCGGACACGGTTACCTCGACGCTCGCCCTGCCGGATGTCATCGCGCCGGCGTTGAACACCAGCTGGCCGTCCGCGCGCGTGGAGACCGTCACCTGATCGGTGTTGGTCGGTACCGCGGCGACCAGTGTCAGCGGATCGCCATCCGGGTCGGAGAAGCTGCCCAGCGCGTTTGCCGTATATGTGGCGCCCTGCTCCACGTCGATTTCCGGTGGCGTATCGGTCTGGGCAGGCGCATGGTCGATTCCGTCGGTGATGTTCAAGGTCACGGTGGCGCTCGACGTCTGGCCCCGACCGTCGCCGATCTCGTAACTGAACGTCACCGTGCCCGCTCCTGCGGAAGTGGCGTTCAGTTGCAGGTACCGACCGTCGTATACGGGCGAGACGGTGACGTCACCGCCGTCCGGTGCGCTCGCCGAGGTGATGCGCAACACCGAACAGTCGGTCTGTTCATCGTTGCGTAGCACGTCGAGAATCTGCGACGAGCCGGCTCGTGCGCCGAACGCATCGTCCTGCGCCTTGATCTGACCGGATTGCGACGAACAGGTCTTGCTGAAATTATGCTGATTGTTGGCGCTGTCGGTGCTCTGATCCTGTTGTTTCGTCTGCTGCGTCTGCACCTTGTTCCACTGGATCTTGATGACCTTTACGGATTCCTGTGGATTCCACACGTTGCCGTTGACCACGTCGTTGAGCACCGTCAGACGATGGTTGGCGCGGAACACGAGTTCGGAGGTGGCATTCACGTTCTGCAGGGATGTGAATTGCGGATGGCCGTCATGCGCCGAGCACACGCGCAGATAATTGTTCGCCTTCTGGCTCCATGCGGCGGATACGCAACCGTTGGTGGACACGGGCTGTGCCGCGTCGCCCTTGCCGGAATTGGAGATTTCCACGGGCGTCGGCTTCCTGGACTGCAGATCGACCGTGACCAGACCGCGCTGACCCGCGGCGGCCACCCAGCCGCTCTGCCTGTCGTCCGTGGGCGGTGCCTGGAGGACGAGCGTGCCACTCATCGAAACTTCCGCACTGCCGTTCGGCCAGTGAATCGCATTGCCGGAAGTGAGTACGGGGGTATTTGCCACCACGGTGAAGGAGTCTGCCCGCAATCGTTGGTTCGCGCCGATTTCCGCCACTTTGCCGGGCGTCGCCTGCGGTCCGTCCATTTTCAGAATCGCGCCGTCGGACTGCCGGTAGCCGTAGATCGCACCGTCGTGGGTCACGGCGATTCTGCCGCCCGTCCCGAGCTTCATCTTCGGCGACGCGGTGGTCGGGTTCACGGATTTCACATCGGATGAGGCACCCGCCCACACGTTGCCGGTCTTCATGTTGATGAAGGCGATGGTATCCCCGCCGATCAACGTCTGCATATCCGCCTTGATGGTGGTGTCGCCGTCCTCGCTGACGGTGGAGGCCGCGATATAGCTGGCCTTCGTTCCCTCCAGAATCACGGTGTCGCCGTTGTGCTGGGCTACGTCGAACCGTGCCGCGGATGAGGAGATGCCCGCGTCGGTGTCTTTGACCTTTACGTTGAACCGCGCGGCCTTGCGGTCCTTCAGTGAAGTGATCCACACGGTGCCGTCGTCAAGCTGCACGTGCTGCTGGGTCACCGAACTGATGATCAGCGCGCCGGCCACGATGCCCAACAGAAGCATCAGCATGATGATCGGTGTGATCCACTGTCGATTGCCGGACGGCATCAGCCTGCGCAGCATCGCGCCGATCTTGCGGGACCTCTCGTATGACTGCGAGGTTGCGGTCCGTCTCGGATGCGCTGATCTGTCCATGAGTCTTCTCCGGTTCTCTCGTGGCGAATGCGGTGTGACGGTGGTGCGTTACGGCTTGGCCGCGCAGGCGATCGTCGGATTCTGCGACATCCGCCGATCGGCTCGGATCAGGCTCACCTGAATGCAGGTCTGTGTGCCGTCTCCCGCCGGGACTTCGACCTGCGTATCTTCCGTGGTGGCCGCCTGCGCGTTCGTACTCGTCCCGGAATCGCCGACAATGGACCACGCGTAGGAATCGCCCTTCTTCGGATCGGGATTCACCCAAGTGAAATTCACCTTGTCGCCGTTGTATTGGCCGGCGAGGTTCTCCACGGAAGGCACGACCGTCGTGGCGATGTCGTCATCCTCATCGTCATCGGTACCGGTGCCGCCATTGCCGTACCCCTTTGTGGTGGGGCTGATCCGCGCATGGCCGTTATCGGAGACGGAATCCATGCGAGGGGCCACAATGAAGGCGAATACCAGTGCGACCACGGTGATTGCGGCCACTGCGAGCGTACCGATGACGACGGGTTTCACCCATGTCTTGGTGCGGCCGGAGTCGGATGCGTCATCCGTGCCGTGCGTGTCCTGGCGTGAGGGGAGGTCCTTCGGATACTGTGGCACGCCTTCCACCGTGGTCGGCGTGGCATGTCCGTACAGCGCGTATTGCACCCGCTGCATGGCGCGGGCGAAATCGAGTGCGGAATAATACCGCTGATCGGGATTCTTGTCGAGCGCCTTGCGCAGCACCTGCTCCACCTGCGGCGGCACCTCGGGGCGGTTGAGCTTTGGCAGAGGCTTGCTGACGACCGTCATGGCCAGCTCCTGCTTGTTGGATACACGATAGGCGTATTCGTACGGCGAGCGGCCGGTGATCGTGGCGAACAGCGTGGCGCCCAGCGAATAGATATCGGAAGCCTCATTGCCTCCGCCGACTCCGGAAATCACCTCCGGCGGGGCCCACGGCAGCGAGAAGCCGGTCGTGCGATGGTCATAAATCGAGGCGGAGATGCCGAAATCCGACAGTACCGGCATGCCTTGCGCATTGATGAGCACGTTGCTGGTCTTGATGTCTCGATGGATGATGCCCTTGCGATGTGCGGTAAACAGGGCGCTCGCCAGATTGATGCCGAGATCGAGCATCTGGTCGGCATTGAGCGTGGCCTTGCGCAAAGCGTCCCGATAGCTGCCGCCGGGTGCGAATTCGAATACGGTGTAGCCGAGCCCGTTGCCGGTCACGCCGGATTCGAAAATCGAAAGGATGTAGGGGTGTGAGGAGATCTGCGCCATGAAATCGGCCTCGGCGCGAAAGCGCGCGGCCGCTCGCGGATCCAAGGACTTGTTGCTCACCTTGATGGCGACCGGGCGGGCAGGGGAGCGCTGTTGGTACAGATACACCGTTGCCTCGGAGCCTGCACCCAACTGTCGCACGAAATCGTAGCCGGGTATCCGCGGCGGAACCGGTTGTGGAACCTCCATGCCTTGTCCTTCTGCTCTAGGCCGTCGTGCGGCCACTCTGCTCGATACTCTAGGATGTGCGCCTCACCAACTGACCCCTGTCGATACCGATTCGGCCGTATGTATGCTCCATGCGGCGGCGCTTTGCCGTCACGAAGGGGAATAATAGGGTTGGCTGCACGGCGTGATGGATAAGAGGGCGGATTGCGTGCCTTGCTTCGACTGTGGTGCGAAGCATGAAGGCGATTCCGGATGCCGCATGCATTGCGGTCATCCGTTGGCGTCGGCAATGCCCGATGCGACGGTGCTCGATGCGACTGCCGACGATTTCGTGATGCCGCCGGCATCTGTGCCGGGTGGCGGCGCAGTCCCCGTTTTCACTCCTCCGCCACCCGCAAAGAAGGGTGGAAAGGGGAAGATTGTCTCCGTCATGACCGAGAGCTGGCCGCAGTGTTTTTGTCTTCATCATCACAGTATAGCATGTATGCTATATTGATGGTGTGGCGATGATTGATTCACTTAAGGCGCGACGCATGGATTGCGGGCTAAGCCAACAGGCGGTAGCGGAGGCGATGGGTACGACGCAGTCGGCGTTGTCCCGGGCGGAGCATGTCGGCAATCCGACGCAGGATTTTCTGCAACGCTATGATGAGGCGCTGCGCAAGCTGATGCGGTCCGACAGTGTGGTGGATGTCACCACGGTGAAGTTCATCATCGAGCGGATCGCCAGGGAATACGGGCTGGCGGAGGTATATCTGTATGGTTCCGTGGCCCGAGGTGAGGCGGACGCCGACTCCGATGTCGACCTGCTGTATGTGACCGCACAGGGAGTCCGTCTCGACATGATGCGGATGGCGGGATTGAAGGGCGATCTGGAACGGGCGTTTGGCAGGGAGGTGTCGTTGACGTCGTTGGACGCATTGCGTAGGAATGCGAAGATCAGCCGTGCAAGCAGGCGTTTCTACACGCATATCCAACCGGATATGATCAGGGTGGCATGATGATTCGGCGTAAGTATGGAGATCAGCGATTCCGGGACGAGACGAATCTGATCCGTCTTGTGGAGCATCTCGAACGTGCGCATCGCGACGCTTCCGCCGTCGCTTCGGCGCAGGAACTTGAGGGCGACTATATGCGGTTCAACTCCGTGGCCATGGATATGGTGCAGGCGCAGGAGTCGGCACGGAAACTGTCGGACGAATTCCGCAATGAGACTCCCGAACTGCCATGGAGTGAGCTGCGTGCGTTGCGCAACGTCATCGTGCATCAATATGACGAGATCGAATCGTATGCGCTGTATGAATCCGCCACGACAAGCGCCCGGCATCTACTGTCGAGACTGCGTCCCTACGTCGATGCCATAGAGGACTGAAATGGTCGAACCCACGATGATGCGGGGAGTCTGGCATGGCCAATGATGAACGGGCGGGCGGCATGGCCTCGGATGCCGTGAAGGTAACCGGTACGCCGCCGGAACGGTCGGTCAACCGACGGATTCTTGCATTGGCGATTCCTACGTTCGGACAGCTGATCGCCGAACCTGCGTTCGCGCTTATCGACACCGCCGTCGTCGGACATGTCGGCGATAGCGCATTGGCGGGCCTATCGGTCGGCTCGACGATAGTGCTTACCGTGGCCGGGCTGTGCGTCTTTCTGGCCTATGGCACCACATCCCGCGTGGCGAGACTGATGGGTGCGGGCAAACGGCGCGAGGGATTGGAGGCCGGCATCAGCGGATTATGGTTGGCGCTGGCCATCGGCATCGTTGTTTCCGTGGCGCTGTTCGTGTTCGCGCGCCCGATATGCATGTGGATGGGTGCGAATGGCGGCGCATTGGATGATGCGGTCGCCTATCTACGTGCGGTGGTGTTCGGCTTGCCGGGCATGCTGCTGGTATATGCGGCGAACGGCATCTTCCGCGGTCTGGCGAAGGTGACGATTACCTTGGTGGCGGCCATTGCCGGTGCCGTCGTGAATACGATTCTGGATGTGACGCTCATCCTTGGATGCGGCTGGGGCGTATTCGGCTCCGGTGTCGGCACGTTGATCGCGCAATGGTTCATGGCGGTCGTGCTGATCGGACCGGCACTGCTGTGGGCTCATCAGGAGGGCGCTTCACTGCGGCCGCGCGTGCGAAGCATGAAGGCGAGTATGGGCGACGGCCTGATGTTGTTCGTCCGCACGCTTGCCCTACGTGCGTGTCTGATGGCCACGGTGATGCTGGCGGCACGCATGGGTGTACTGGTGCTTGCCGCCTATCAGGTCGTGAATTCGACGTGGAATTTCGTATTGAACATGCTGGATGCCATAGGCATTGCCGGGCAGAGCCTTGTGGCGGTGGAGATCGGTGCGAAACGGCCACAACAGGCCTTGCGTATGACCAAGGCGGCCGGCCGGGCAGGGCTTGTTGCGGGAATCGTGATCGGCGTAGGCCTGATTGTTCTGGGAATGATCGCGCCTCCGCCGTTCTCCGCGTCGGAGCCGGTGCGGATGCTGATTACGGTCGGCATGGTCGTCGTCGGTGCGACGCTGCCGCTTTCCGGTTGGATGTGGGCGATTGACGGCATTCTGATCGGTGCGGGCGATTATCGTTACCTCGCCGTCACCTGCATCATTACCGCATGCATCTATCTGCCGTGTCTTGCCGGCATCGGTGTGCTGTGCAACGGTTCCGCCGTGCCGGATACCGTCCGCATGGCCGCTCTCTGGGCCGCCGTCACGCTCCTGTTCATCGGAATCCGGGCCATGTTCAACGGTCTGCGCGTCCGTGGCAAGACGGCCAGCATCGAGGCTGGTCGATAGAGTTCGTGGCGCCATATTCGATGATGCTCTTGCTCTGCAGTTGTGGGCCGGTGCCGTGACGATGCCGGATGTGGAGTGGTTGCGAATCGTGCGTTGTGACGCTGACGATTTGTCCGGTGGGTGCACAGTGAGGACGCAATCGGTCGAGTAGTCTTGGGAGGCATGATGGATTTGGATGACCTTGCGGATGTGACGTTGGTTGCGGGAGCGCCCCGCAGCGGCAAAACCGAATTTGCATTACGTGCGCTGATCGCCGCGATGAGGCGGTATGGCGATACGCAGGCCGTGATGACGGTATCGGGCCGGCAGATCGCCGATGACTTGGGCGACCGGGTGATTCGTGAGTTGTCCGCGATTTCGCAGGCCCGACCGGTCACCACATTGCCGGCTGTGGCCTTCCGCATCGTGACGGCCGTGCGCTCGCGTGCGGGTCTGCCTTTGCCGAAGCT
Organism: Bifidobacterium sp. MSTE12; assembly: GCF_000513015.1. Taxonomy (NCBI): domain Bacteria; kingdom Bacillati; phylum Actinomycetota; class Actinomycetes; order Bifidobacteriales; family Bifidobacteriaceae; genus Bifidobacterium; species Bifidobacterium sp. MSTE12. The sequence continues at coordinate 105,997 of NZ_AZYA01000039.1, forward strand.
GCTCAACGGCGCCGAACAGGACATGATCATCCGTCGCGTGCTCGCCTCGCATGTGGACCATACGAATCGTGGTGACGAATGTGCCGTCTGCGACCTGCTGCGCACGTATTTCGCGGTGGCCGACTGGTCGGGCATGGTGGTCGACGATTCCACCGACGCCTTTGCCAACCAGTTGCGTGACATGCTCGCCCGCATGAATGAGATCGGCGCAAAACCCGAACTCGAGGATGTGCTGATTGCACGTGCCGCCAGTAAGGATGGCACGCTCAACGAGCGGCATGAACGCATGCGTACCCAATGGCGTCTCGCCTTTGCGTTGCGTGCCGAATACGATGAGGCGATTCGCGCGGCCTATCCGGGCGAATACCGTCTCGACGCATCGCAGCTCATGGTCGATGCGGCCGCCACCGTGACGCAGGCCGAGATCGAAGATCTGCCGAAGTTACTGATCGTCGACGATTTCCAAGATGCCACGCTTGCCGGATTCGACATGCTCGCAGCTTTGCGCGGGCGCGGCGTGCGGCTGCTGCTCGTCGGCAATCCGGACGAATCCGTACAGACGTTCCGCGGATCGTATCCGGAATACCTGTTCAACGCGGCGCAATCGCGATTGGGGGCTCGGCTGGAACGCATCGACGTCACGGAAACGGAACAACGTAAGCCCGCGTATCGTACGCTGGCCGCAAGCCGCGTGAGTTTGTCGATCGCCAGTACCGAACCGACGGATGAGGCGCTGCCGAGTCGTCCGGGCAAGATGCCGGCGCTGCCAGGCTCACTACCTATCGAAACGGTGCCGACGGGTGTCTCCGTAGACGGTATTTCGCCAGATGACGGCAGCATCGGAACCGCCATGTACCGCTCCGCCGTCGAGGAGCTGGATGACGTGGTCTGGAGGATCAAAACCGAGCATCTGCAACATTCCCGCGACTGGAACGACATGGCTGTGATCGCGCACGACAACGACACTGTGCGTACGTTCGGCGAACGACTGCGGGCCGACGGCGTGCCTGTGCGCTATTCGAGCGTGACCCGCCCGCTGAAGGACGAGCCATTCGTGCAGGGCCTGTTCGCACTGATCGAACTGGCCGGACTGAAGAAGCAGACGATTGCGGCGTCGAAGATGGGGCTTCGTACGGCCGGCGCGTATATTCGTTCTCGCGTAGCGCTGATCATGAATTCGCCGCTGATCACGGTCGGCGGCGACGCACAGCATGAGGGGCGCCCCACACGATTGGCGACCGTCGAATCGGCGATGAATGCGCTCGGCTCGCTTGCCGCGGTATTGGAATCGGATGATTCCGGTGAATTGGACGATTCGGACAGGGCCGACGTAGCGAAGCAGGCGTTGTTGCCGCGTTTGATTGCCGATTGGAAGGATTACGTCGTCGATTTGCGCAACTCGCGTCAGTTGACACGGATGTCCGATTCGGCGGATTCGGCCACACCGACGATTGCGGTAGACGACAGTCTGATGTCGGAGGAACGGCTTGATTCCGCGGACTTGGTCGATCCGTCCGATCTTCCGTTTGGTGTGGACGCGCTGTATGTGCTGCTATTGGAAGGCAATACGGACCGCGTGCTCGACGCAATCGCCTCCGTATTGGGCGCCGACCCGCAATCCAAAGCATTTGCGAGCCTGTGGAAAGTGCTCGACAAGACCATCGAAGCGGAACGTAAGCTCATCTCCCGTGAACCGCAATACGTGCTTGATTGCGCGTGGACTGCCTGCGACAAGGCACGGATCTGGCAGCGCGTATCGTTGGAAAATTCCGCGGCAGGCCGTGCGGCGAACGACCGTTTGGACGCGGCGATGCGCCTGTTCAGCTACGCATCGGGCGACGAATCGGGTGGCGTGTTGGCCGCACATACCATCGGCGCGTTCATCGAACAGGTGCGTGCGCTCACCATCGAAGCCGATTCGTTGGCGCACACCGCACCGATCGACCAGGCCGTGACGCTCACCACGCCGGCGGGTGCGGCCGGAAGGCATTGGAACCTTGTGTTCCTGCCGGCCTTGCAACAGGGCCAATGGCCGAATCTGGCTCCCCGCAACACCTTGTTCGGCGGAGAGAGCTTGGCGGATGTGATGCTGCATGGCGAACTGCGCGACGACATCGTCACTTCGGCGGGCCGCCAGGATGCGCAGTTGGCCGCGGTGCTCGCCTCCGAGCAGAAGAGCTTTCTTGTGGCGCTGACCCGCGCCGACGAACGCACGGTGCTGAGCGCCGTATTGAATGACGACAATGTGCCGTCCGATTTTCTGTACGGCTATCTGCCGGAACGCTTTGACCGCGAACGCGACGCCGATCCGGAACAGCGCGATTATGCGTTGGTCGGCGGTACCGGCGAGTTCAATGGGCTCGATGCCGATCCGCGTGGCTTGGTCGCGGCTGCGCGCAGCGTGCTGGCGGACGAACCGGCCGGCTCGTCCAAGGCGAAGGATGCGGCCGCTGCGTTGGCGTTGCTGGCTTCGCGCGGCATTGCGGCCGCCGATCCAGCATATTGGCCGTTCGCGAAGCAGCCGGAGACTGATGATTCGGAACCCCGGGATTCCCATCATTCCGATGTGGTGACGTTGTCGCCATCCGCGGTGGATCGCCTGTGGGCCTGCCCGGTGTGCTGGATGCTCGAGAACCGCTTCGCGGGCCCTCGCATGGGTAGCGTGGCCACGAATTTCGGCTCGCTCATCCACAAGGTGGCGCAGAAGGCCACCGAAGCGGGACTTGATCTGCCGCAAAACCACACTGCATTGAACGACGAGGAGAACATCGAGAATATCACGCAGTGGATGATGGCCGAATACGAACGGTTGCGTGGCGATCTGAACGCCATACCCGACCCCAAGGAACGTTACGAGGCACTCGGTAAGGACGAGCGGGCCGTCGACGCGCTACGTAACATCGCCACGTATTTCGTCAACTCGAACCGCAGCGGATACCCCGCCAAAAATGCCGATAAGTTCGAAGTCGGCAAGCTTACGGAGGCGGAGCCGGAACTGCAGTTCGCCGCACGCTTCGGATTCGATGACGTTCTCGAAGCGTACAACGCAATCGAGGGCGTCGATCCGATCGGGCGCGGAGAGCTCATATCTCTGATGGGGCTGCTTGTCGGAGGATGGCCGGAAACCGGCATGAGCGAACGGCTTGCGATACGTCTGTCGGGACGGATCGACCGGCTGGAACGACGTGTGCTGAGCGGCGGCGGCGAACAGGTGCGCCTGATCGACTACAAGACCGGTAAACAGCTCAGCGGCCAAGACATGTTCAGCGATCTGCAACTTGCATGCTACCAATTGGGGTTGGCGTTTCCGGAAGAAGGACCGCGCGGCGCACAGGCCATTGCACTCATGCCGAATATCGGGCAGAGCGCCCTGTTCCATGTCATGTGTTCCACCGCGCCGGCCCCACGCGGCACGCAGGGCGAGGAGGCATATCACCAGCAGGCGCTGTTCGCCAACGGAAGCCTGAATGCGGGCAAGTATGTGCCCAGGTTCTGCCTCCCCACGTTCGACAAACTGTTCGTCGACGATCTCGACGGTGCTGAACGCCCCGAAGCGGTCAGCGACGAGCATTGGCGGCAGTTCCTGGAACTGCGCTCCACAATGGCGGTGTGGTCGTTGACCATGATCGCTCGCGTCTTCTATGCGGCGGCCGCCTGTCGAGCCATAAGAATCACCGCACGGCCGACATCGAAACACGTGAAGTCATGCAGAAACAAATCAGTCTGCCCGGCCTGTGCCGGCGAACAGAACACCGTTTTCGAAAGGAGAGTGGCATGAGCGGCACGCCGAAATTCACCGACAGTCCTGAACAGGCGGCCGTCATTCAGGCCCCCTCATACGCCGATGTGGTGGTGGTCGCAGGCGCAGGATCCGGCAAAACCTACACCATGACCAGGCGCATCATCAACCTGATCGAACAGGGCGTTTCGCCGGAAAGGATTCTGGGTCTCACCTTCACGCGCAAGGCCGCCTCCGAACTGCTGTCCCGCGTGTCTGCGGCCGTGGTGAGCAATCAGGGTGGCCGGACTGGATCGGCCGGCGCCGCGTTCCTCAAGCCGGAAATCTCCACATACGACGCATTCTTCCAGACCATCGTGCGCCAATACGGTTTGCTCGTCGGCTTCGACCAGAATACGCAGCCACTGAGCGAAGCGGGGGCCATGCAGCTGATTTATGCCGTGCTCGACAAGCATATGGACGAAATCATGCGATTCGACGGCGACCTCGCATCGTTCGGTACCATCGCCGGCAGGGTGTTCGCACTGTCCAATGCCATCTCCGGCGCCATGATCGGCGGCGACTGTACCAGCTTCGACGAGGCCGTGGAGCGTGTGCGCGCTTGGGATGAAGCATTCGTCGTACAAGTGGCCAAGGCACTCGAGGACGAAGAGATTCCCGCCGATATTAAGGCCCCCAAACCTCTGAAGAGAAAGAAAAAGGAATCCGGCGAGGATTTCGAAGCGCGCAAACGCCAGTACCGCGAACAATGCCACGCCCTATGCGTCTACAAGGTCAGCCAGTTATCCGACGTGACGCGTCAACGTGACCTGCTGCTGCACCTCGTAGCCGACTACAATGCCGAGAAACGGGCTCGCAACATGGCGGAATTCAGCGATTTCACCATCGCCGCGTTCCAGCTGGTCACTCGATTCCCGTCAATCGGCGCCACCTATCGCAAACGGTATTCGCATGTGCTGCTCGACGAATACCAAGACACATCCACCACGCAGGCCGCGCTATTGGCATCCCTGTTCCACGTCGATTCGGCACGTCGATCGGCAGTCAACGCCGTCGGCGACCCATTCCAATCGATCTATGCATGGCGAGGCGCCAGCCCGGGCGCATTCCGCATGCTGCAACGCGATTTCGGCATGAGCGAGACCGACAAGCCGTTTGCCTTGAGCGTGACCCGACGCAACTCCCGCATGGTGCTCGAAGCGGCCAATAACCTCACCAAACCGTTACGGTTGCCCGTCCGGCGCCTAAGCAGTTCGTTGATGCGCGAAGTGGACGTACCGGCCCTGTCCAACATCGATACCGCGCCCGAAGGTACGCTTGGCGTGCTCGGCTTCGCCACTTTCGGGCAGGAGATCGACGCCGTCGTGCGCTTCGCCAAACATGCGATCGCGCTACACACGCCATCCGACGCTGCACTGGCCGGCGGCGTGAAAGACAATCGCCCGCATGTGGCCGTGCTGTTCCGCTCCAAACAGTCGATGCCGAAATACGAGGATGCATTGAAACAGGCCGGACTGACCACGCTGGTAGTCGGCCAGGCGGCGTTGCTGGAACGTCCGGAAGTACAGGATATCTTCGCCCTGTTGCACGTAATCTGCGATCACACCGATAGCGGATCGCTGATGCGACTGCTCGCCACCCCGCGATTCGGCGTCGGAGCGGCGGATTTGCAAGCGCTCGCCGCCATCGCGGAAAACGTGAATACGGCACATCGGTATCGTGCGCTTATCGCGGCCGGCATCATTCCCGGCAAGACGGACGAACCGGACGATTCGAGCGCTACCGGCGCAGCGCAGGCCAAGATGCCATCCGAAACCGAAATCCGCGCCATCGTGCGCGAATATCGTGACCAAGTGCCCAACGCCGTCTTTCTGATCGACCTCATGCTGCGCGACGACCTGTCGAAACTCATCGACGGCAAACTCAGCGCCGGGGGAGCGGCAGCCGTGCTTCGCGCCGCCGACATGCTGCGCCGGGTGCAGCACGTGTACGGTCATCCGCTGCCGGAAGTGGTGCGCGCGGCCATCGGCGCGCTGAACCTCGACATCGACATGCTGCTCGCCGAACACATGCAACACCCGAATGACACCTCCAATGTGACGCTTGCCAAGTCGCCGCTTGACGCCGTGATGAGCCTCGCCGACACATACATGCAGGAGATCGCGGCCCAAGGCACGCCCAGTCTGCGCGCATTCGTGTCATGGGTGGATTCTTTGCGCGACGCATCCGATGACAATGCCACCGCACCCGATACGCCCGTTGACGTGATGCTTATGACCGTGCATCAGTCGAAAGGCCTCGAATGGGACGCGGTAGCCGTGGTAGGCATGTCCGACGGCACGTTCCCGTCCAGCCAAGGCGATTCGCTGAACGTCACGGTCGACGAGGAACACCTCAATGGACTGAACAACGGCGAATGGACGCCGCCGGAATATGCCGAAACCGCCAAGACCTGGCTGCAGAATCCTGCCGCCGTGCCCGTTCCCGTGCGTGTGGACGCCGGCATCCTGCCTCGATTCCCGCATGATGCACTCGTCGGCGGCGACCCGATCGAGGCGCTCGCCAGCCTGGACGATGCGGAGACCATTGACGATGAGGTGTTCGGAACCCTACGTTCTCTGCAGATCGACGATATGGAAGGCATGGACCCGACCGGCCTGTATCTGACGCAAAGCGAGGAATACGGCCGCCGATTGCACGCCGACGAACGGCGGCTCGCCTATGTGGCGTTGACCCGCGCCCGGCACGAGGCGCTGCTTACCTTCAGCGTGCATAGCGAAGAGAGCCGTGACTCCCGTTTAGTCGAAGGCAAGAAGCAGGGAGTTAGGGGCCCTTCGAACTTCTGGAGCGAAGTACGCGATTCGATGAACGGCATCGTTTCGGTGGCGCGGGAGCCCGGCAATCTTGCCGATTCCGCTGTTGCAACGGACATGATCGACGGCGTGGAGACGCTCGCCTCAATCGGTGCGCCCCTGCCGGACGGCTACTTCGTGGGCGAGCATGCCCGCGACTATGAGGATGCGGTGGTCGGCGACGCTTGGAATGCGCCGCTTGAGCCGGCTGCCGAGCAGCGGAATCTGCCGTGGCCGTGCGGTCTGAGCGATCGGCTGGCCACAACGTTCGCCGCATCGGCCGATCAGGTCCGTTCGGCCATGCAGGCCCTATCCGGTGCGTATGACGGACATGACGGCGACCAATCGGCCGATGACATGACGATGCCTGTCGACGAGTCGCTGCTGTTGCGCGCACGCCTGCTGGTCGGTGACGAACATCTCATGCCCGACACCGGCGATAGCGCAACTGATTTCGATGCGGCCGTCCGTGTCCGCGGCGAGAGGATTCTCGCAGGCGGCCGCCAGAACGTCACCTCCCTGCAGGCTCGCGCCGGTGTGATGGATGACCGCTCCTCCAGTGAGTACTGGCGTGGTCTGGTCCGTCCGATTCCGCGCGTCGCTTCGCCGTCCGCACAACTCGGCACGCGTTTGCACGCATGGGCGGAACGGTTCGTCATGGCCGATGCCGAATCCGATGCAGGCGTCGGCAATGCCGTCTCCCGTGCGGATCTCATCAACGGTCTTGCGCAGGATGAAGCGAAAATCGTACGTATCGAACAATCCGGCGAATCTGGCAATGCGTCGCAGGAACGCAAGCTGCTCGATTGGCGGCATCGTCTTGTGCAATCGGTGTGGGCCGAACGAAACCCCGCATGGGCGGAACGGCAGCTCGTCGTCGACGTACCGCAACTCGGCACCATCGTCAATGGCAAACTCGACGCGGTGTTCTTCGGCGGCATCGATCCGAACGACCAATCGAAGACCTACACCATCGTCGACTGGAAAACAGGACACAGGCCGCGCAAACGTAACGAAATCGACGAAAAACTCGCACAGCTCGACATGTATCGCATTCTGCTGTCAGCGATGGAAGGCGTGCCGTTGGATTCTATCGACGCCTGCCTCTACTATCTGAGTGAGCCCAAAGAGGGCGATCGGGAGCTTAAGGCTCTCGACAAAACAGAACAAGAGATCCTTGCCGAGTTGAGCTACGGAATTCCGCAGCAATCCGACAACGACTAGTGCCGATGCGCCGAACGTTGAAGCGACGCGCTGTGACGGCCTGCCTGCAGGGTAACGCACTGCAGGCAACGTTGTGGAGGAACGCCGCTACCCTCGTGCAGCATGTGTGGGCGGGCACACGTGCCGGACGCAACGAAAGTTAAGGAGCAATTGCATCATGGCTGCGATCGACGCAACCAACACCACCGGCGCATCGGCCGGAAACAACCCGAATTCGATTATCTATCGTTCGATCGGCTGGAATGATCTGGATGCCGTGGTCGAACTGTTCGACCGCACATGGCCGCAGGACGGCGAACTTGCCGGTACTGAAACGTCCCTGCTGATTTCCCGGTATTTCGTACTGCATTATCTGCAGCCGACCACGTTCGCGAACGCCGCCTTTACCGTCGACGGCACGCTGGCGGGCGTCACCTTCATCCGTGTCGCCGGCGAACAGCCGCAGCTTGACGAAATCGACGTCGCCGACGAGATGGCGGGCATCGAACGCGGCATCATTGCTCACGAAGAGGCCGCGAAACGTCTTGAGAGGCTGAACAACGCGTTTTCATTGGAACTGGCTTTGGAGAGGAACAGTCGCGCTAATGAAACCACGTTAGGCGAGTTGGAGTTGTTCGTCGTCAATCCCGACGTGCGTGGCCAAGGCGTGGGCGGCGGCCTGTGGCGCCGTATGCAGGAGCATTTCGCCGCATGGAACGTGGACGCGTTTTACCTGCACACCGATTCCGACTGCGATGTGAGTTTCTACGATCATAAAGGTCTGGAACGCATCGCTGAACGTAATGCCGGAGTCTCGAGCGTTGACGGAGCGGAGCCGCTGTTCGACGACATGTTCATCTACCGCGGGGAGGTGGCGGGTCTATGAGCAAAGCCATGGAATCCGCGAAATCCGCGAAGTCTCCGTATGCGGTGCTGTTCTCCATTCCCGGGACCAAGGCGTTCTGCGCCTCCGGCGCATTGGCTCGACTGCCGATGTCGATGATGGGATTGGGCATCATTCTGGCGCTTAATCATCTGTACGACAATTGGACCATCGCTGGCGTGATGAGCGCGGCCTACGTATTCGCCACCGCGGCCGTGACGCCGTTCTATGCGCGCCTGTTTGACCGCTTCGGCCAACGCAAAGTTGGCAAATTCGTGCTCGCGGTGCAGGTTGTGGCCATGTTGTCCTTCGCATTCGCCGCTTTGGTGCGCGTACCGATTCCGTTGCTGTTCGTACTGGCCGTCGTGATGGGTCTGACGCAGTTCGCCTTCGGTGCACTCGTGCGTACCCGCTGGGCGTACGTGCTGGAGCGCACCGATAACAGCGAGATGCTCAACACCGCATATGCGCTGGAATCCGCCATCGATGAGATCGTGTTCATTTTCGGCCCGATTCTCGCCGCATTCCTGGCGGCTTCCGTGAATCCGGTCTCGCAACTGTTCGTACCGACTGCCGCCAGCGCAATCGGCGGCACGATGTTCTTCGCATTGCGCGATACGCAGCCGCCGGTCATCCGCATGGTGAATGTGACCGCCGCCGATGCGGACGATGCCGACGTGCGTTTCGCCAATACGACCGATGCTGATGCGGCTGTTGCCGGAACTGCTTCCGACAAGCTGAGCATGAGGCAGCTCAAGACCTCCGATAATCGCAGGAAGCGCAATGTGCTCACCTATGCGGGCGTGATTCCGCTGCTGATGGTGTTCGTGGTGTTCAATATGAGCTTCACCGCATTCGATACGTCCATGACGGCCGTGATGAAGGCCCTGCATCTCGATTCGGTGCTCGGCGTGCAGCTCGCCATGCTGGCGCTCGGCTCCTGCATCGGTGCGCTGTTCTTCGGGTCGCGCGAACTCAAAGGTTCACGTTGGCGTCACATGATCATGTTCCTTGCGTTGATGACCATCGGATTCGTGGTGATTCACGCCTGTCTCGGCAATCTGGTGCTGATGGGATTCGTCGAGGTGCTGACGGGCCTTACGATTTCGCCGGTGTTCGCTTCCGGCAATCTGGTGGTGAAGGAGACCGTGCCTGAAGAGTCGCTGACCGAAGGATTGTCCTGGGTGAGTACCGCCGGTACCGTGGGCGCTTCGTTCGGTTCGATGATCACCGGCATCGTGCTTGACCATGCCACGCCGAATACCAGTCTGATGATGCCGTGGATCTTCGTGCTGTGTTCGATTCCGTTCGCCCTGCTCGGCTGGTTCATCGTCCGCAAACGTGGGTGATCGTAGGCTCTTTGACGGGCGGATTGTCTCTTGGGAACGGACCGGTTTCGGCCCGTTCCCTTTCCATATCTGTGCCGAAATGACTGGTCCTTGCGCCTGTCCGAACCGGATATCGTGGTTCGGGTCGAAGCGTTTCTTTAGATTCATACGTAGAATCCATACTTGGGATTATTTGGAATCCGCAGCAGCTTTGTAACAGTAAGGAGCAAACATGATCAAGGTTTCCGTAGTCGGGGCCAAGGGCCGCATGGGCTCTCACGTGGTCGATGCCGTGAACGGCGCAGCTGACACCGAGCTCGCCCTCGCGTTCGATGCCGGCGACGATCTGAGCGGAATCACTCCGGAGAACACCGATGTGGTGGTTGAATTCACCGTACCGAGCGTATCCCTGAACAACGTGCTCGCACTTGTCAGGCAGGGCGTCGATGTGGTGGTCGGCACCACCGGCTGGACCGACGAAAAACTTGATCAGGTGCGCGCCGCGCTTGCCGAGGCACCACGCGACAACCAGAGTGTGTTCATCGCCCCGAATTTCGCCATTTCCGCAGTGCTGGCCGACTACTTCGCCAAGGTGGCCGCACCGTACTTCGAATCCGCCGAAGTCATCGAACTGCATCATCCGAACAAGGTTGATGCCCCTTCCGGTACCGCCATCCACACGGCTCATGCCATCGCCGATGCCCGTAATGCGGCCGGTCTTGGCGAGGTTCCGGACAATACCGAAACCGATGGTGGTTCTCGCGGTCAGGTCGTCGACGGCATTCACGTGCATGCCGTGCGGCTGCGCGGCCTCAACGCCCATGAGGAGGTGCTTTTCGGTAATGCCGGTGAGCAGTTGACCATCCGTGCAGACAGCTTCGATCGCATCTCCTTCATGCCGGGCGTACTGCTTGCCGTCCGTAAAATCGCCACCGGCGACTATTCCGGCCTTACCGTGGGCCTGGACCACTTCCTCGACCTGTAGTCCATACGGTGTAGTCCATGTGGTTCGGCTGTAGCCCATGTATAGTCCGCACGGTTCGGCTGTAGCCCGCACAGCTCGACCTGTAGCCCATGTGTAGTCCGCACGGTTCGACCTGTAGTCCATACGGTTCGGCCCATGCACCAACGGAAGTCCAAGCCGCAGTCCATCCCCCAAACTACCGACACTGAGCGCTCGTAGGTGTCGGTAGTTTGGGTCCTTCCTCAATCTGCCGACACTGACAGTCCTTCAGCGTCGGCAGATTGTATCTCAACCCAATCTACCGACGCTGAGAGGCAGTCAGCGTCGGTAGATTGCGATTTCTTCCAATCTGCCGACGCTAAGCGGTTGACGACATGGCCGGTTGATGTGGTGACGGTTATCTACAACCATGAATCCCTACTGACACGCGGGTTTTCCGCACCCTTATCCACATTTCCCGAAAACGCCTCGCTTGAAAGCCGATTCCGGTTACAGTCGATTCATGAAGAATCATGCACGAGTTAATCGTCTCATCGAAGAGGCTATGGCGGAGCGACGATGCGCGTTTTCGCCTATTGAGTCAGAGAATGCCGCCTTACGCAGGCGGATTGCTGAAGACGGAGGGCTGTTGCGTCCCGCCCGCGGTCTGTATGTTCCCTCCGACTATTGGAACGGCCTTGATCCGTTCGAACGTTCCATGCACATGGCGCGGGCGATGGCAAGGCAACACCCGAAGTGGGTGTTCGTTGGAAACATCGCCGCGGCGGCTCATGGTTTCGAACATTCCTGGAAACTGCACGACGGCACCGTTTCCATCGCGAGCGCCTATCACAACGGCTTCTGCAGAATCGCGAAGGTTCGCCGTGTGTATATTCCGGAGCAATGCATGTCAGTGGAGGTGGTTGACGGGCTGCCTGTTCTTGACAAAATACGTACAGTGCTGAATTGCTCGGTGCAATACGATTTTCCATATGGGCTTCCCATTGCGGATTCCGCGCTGAGACAAGGAATCGGACGTCGCGATTTGTCCGCCGGCTGTTCGGCTATGCGCATCGGCTATGCGCAGGCGGCGCGCGTACTGCGATATGCCGATGGCGCGAGCGAGAACGGCGGCGAATCGATGTGCCGTGCAGTGATGATTGATGAGGGTTTTGCCATTCCGCTATTGCAGACGATTTTCGTCGATCCCGAAACAGGGCGTCAATACCGTGCCGATTTTGCATGGCGACTGCCGGACGGTCGGATTGCCGTAGGCGAGTATGACGGTACGCAGAAGTATGTCGATCCGCAGATGACAGGCCGTAGGAGCGTCCAAACCGTGGTGCAGATGGAGCGTGAACGTGAGGAAGCGTTGCGTCGCGCCGGAGTCTCGCTGATAGTACGGTTCACCTATGACGATGTGATTGAGCGAGTGCCGCTTGTGAACAAGCTGCTGCGGGCGGGCATTCCCCAATCCTCTTCCTCAATCCACCGACGCTGAGAGGCCGTCACCGTCGGTAGTTTGGAACGTTCCTCAACCTGCCGACGGTGAGTGCCCGTCAACGTCGGTAGATTAAGCAGGGTCCCAATCTACCGACGATATCCTCAACCTGCCGACGGTGAGTGTTTGTGAGCGTCGGTAGTTTGGAACGTTCCTCAAACTGCCGACGGTGAGCGGCCTCTCAGCGTCGGTGGATTGAGTAGGACGTGAAGGATTACGATTTGACCAATCTGGTGATGGCCGCGCTGACTTCGGTGAGCTTTTCGTCGGAAACGGCGCCGCCTTCCTGCGTGGCCTGCTTGACGCAATGATTGAGATGGTCGTCGAGCAGCAGCAGTGCCACTGATTTCAATGCACTGTTGGCGGCGGAGATCTGGGTGAGGATGTCAATGCAGTACTCGCCGTCCTCCGTCATTTGTTTGATGCCGCGCACCTGACCTTCGATGCGATTGAGGCGGGCGATGATGTTCTTCTGGTCATCCGCATAGCCGTGTTGCGTAACGTTCATTGCCGTACTCCTCTTGACGCTGAAATCTTGACCTCAAAGCTAAAACTCAAGTCTACACTCTTGCAAATATACCCTATAGGGGTATATGGTGGTGGTATTCGTTGAAGCGAAAAGTCAAAAACAGGAAATCGGTGAGAAACTATGCAAGCTGTAATCGCCATCATTGTGGCATTGCTCGTGAGTGCGGTTGTGCTATGGTTCTTTTTCGCGCCGCGCAAGGCGTATCGTGCGAAAATCGACGGTGATGTTCAGGAGGCCGTAATCGAGGTCAAGGGCGGCTACAGTCCCGCCATCATCGAAGCCGAAGCCGGGATGCCGCTGAAATTGGTGTTCGACCGTAAAGAGGACGGCGAGTGTTCGTCACATGTCGTGTTCTCCGACTTCGGAGTGGATCTGGCGTTGCCGGCCTTCCGTACGACCGCGCTGACATTGCATCCGCAAACCCCGGGGGAGTACCCTTTCGCGTGTGGCATGAACATGCTGCATGGCACGTTGAAGGTACTGCCCGGCAGGCATCATCGTGCGGAATCCACGCAGGAAGACGCCGCGGAATCTTTCCGTCCGCCGGTCACGTCGGCACCTTCCTCGTCACGTGCCCCGTCATCTTCCGATGCCGTTTCCAATGCCGTGAGGGAATCAGGCTCATGCCGCCTTGCGCAGTCGCCGCGGTCGCCGCGGTCACACGAAATCAGGATGCTGATCGTCCGTCTTGTCGTGGCGGCCGTCTGCACGATTCCGGTATTCTGCTCCACCATGCTCATGCTGTACCGCATGCCAGCATGGTTGCAATTGATGTTCATGCTACCGATCGTCGGGTACGCGGCCCTGCCGATTTTCCGCAGCGGATTCGCGGCAATTGCGCATCGTTCGCCGGAAATGAACGCACTCGTCAGTCTCGGCACGGTATTCGCGTTCCTGTATTCCTGCGTGGTCACGTTCGCGCCGCAGATTCTGCCCGAAAACGCACGCGAACCGTATTTCGAAGCGGTCGGCGTGGTAATCACCCTGATGCTTGTAGGCCAGTTGCTTGAAGCGAGGGCCCGTGTCGGCACCGGTGAGGCGATGCGCGCCTTGGCCGGACTGCAGCCGAAAACCGCTCGGGTGATACGCGACGGCAAGGAAGAGCAGATTGACGTTGACGATGTGCAGGTCGGCGATATCATCGCCATTCGTCCCGGCGAAAAGCTACCGGTGGATGGCATCGTCACCGCTGGCACCTCAAGCGTCGACGAATCCATGATTACCGGCGAGTCCATGCCGGTCACCAAAAAAATCGGTGACAATGTAACCGGCGCCACCATCAATGAGTCCGGCGCATTGCGGTATCGTGCCACGAAAATCGGTAAGGATACGGTGCTTGCGCAGATTATGGCGTTCGTCAGATCCGCGCAGAGTTCGAAGGCTCCGGTGCAACGCATGGCCGACAGCATCGCAGGCGTTTTCGTGCCGATTGTCGTGCTGATCGCCATCTGGTCGTGCGCGCTGTGGTTCGCGTTCGGCCCGGAACCGCGCGTCACACATGCATTGGTCGCCGCCGTTTCCGTGCTGCTCGTCGCATGCCCGTGCGCATTGGGATTGGCGACCCCGCTTTCCGTAACGGTTTCCACTGGTCGGGCCGCGCAGATGGGTGTGCTCATCCGTTCCGCCGAAGCGTTGGAAACGACCGGTAAGATCAATGCCGTGGTGCTTGACAAGACCGGCACCATCACTGCGGGCAAGCCATCACTCACTGATGTGCTGCCGCTCGGCAAATGGCGTAACGATCCGGAAGGGCTGCTGTCGCTGACCGCCGCCGCCGAGCATGATTCGGAGCATCCGCTTGCTGCGGCCATCGTCGCGGGAGCGCAAAAACGCGGCATTCCAATCGGTGAAGTCACGGCATTCCATGCGATTGCCGGTCAGGGCGTCACCGCCGACATCACGGTGAGCTCGCGCTGGCTTGCGGCCTCGGCGAAGCGTGATGATTCCGTGGTCCTGCCGAATGCGGACGTGCGCGAAACGCACGCCGTCGCGGTAGGCAATACCGATTTGATCGACCGACTTGAGATCGGTATGCCAAGCGTCGGTGATGAGAATCTTGACGACATCATCGCTGATATGCAACGTCTGTCGAGCCACGGCAAGACGCCGGTATTGACTGCCATCGACGGCGAACTTGCGGGAATCGTGGCCGTTGCCGACACCGTCAAACCGGATTCCGCCGAGGCAATCGCACGGCTGAAGTCACATGGCATCGAAGTCGTCATGCTGACCGGCGACAACGAGACCACTGCGCAGGCCGTGGCTGGTCAGGTTGGCGTGACCCGTGTGATTGCCGGCGTGCATCCGGAGAACAAGGCCGACGAGGTGGCCCGACTGCAAGGGCAGGGCTATACGGTCGCGATGGTGGGGGACGGCATCAACGACGCTCCGGCGCTGGCCCGTGCCGACGTGGGCTTCGCCATCGGCACCGGTACCGATGTGGCCATTCAATCCGCCGACGTGACGTTGATGAACGGTTCGCTTATGGGCCTTGTGCATGCCATCGACCTGACGCACGCCACCATGCGCAACATCGCACAGAATCTCGGGTTCGCCCTTGGTTATAACAGCATTGGCATCGCCATGGCCGCGGGCGTACTGTATCCGTTTACAGGCCGGATGCTCAGCCCGATGATTGCGGGCGCGGCCATGGCGTTCTCCTCGCTATGCGTGGTGTCGAATGCCAGCCGCCTGCGCTTGTTCGACCCGGGCAAACCCAAGA
Source organism: Bifidobacterium sp. MSTE12 (assembly GCF_000513015.1). NCBI lineage: Bacteria > Bacillati > Actinomycetota > Actinomycetes > Bifidobacteriales > Bifidobacteriaceae > Bifidobacterium > Bifidobacterium sp. MSTE12. Next base: position 121,697 of record NZ_AZYA01000039.1, read on the forward strand.
CCTATCAGGTTCGCAAGCCGAATCTGAGCAATAGCAAACACAGTCAGAAAGGAAACATCATGGGACTGTTCAGTGATCATAAGGCCAAGAACGAAGGCTCCTGCGGCGGCCATTCCTGCCACTGCGGCCACGGCAACGCTGGTTCCGGCGATACTGCGACCACCGTGAAGGATCCGGTGTGCGGCATGACCATCGACCCGGCCACCGCCGCCGCGACCCGCGAGCATGAGGGCATCACCTACTATTTCTGCAATCCGGGCTGCGCCGACAAGTTTGATCAGGATACCGCCCGCTACATTGCCTAACGATCCGGATTAACGGCTTGCCCGGTCGAGCAGGCTCACGAAGGATCTACTCCGCGGTTTTCAACAATCATGTGTTTGGCCGTTCCGAGCTGCGCCATCGCAACGTTCGGAACGGCCAAACACATGAAATCGGCAAGTACAATCCGCATGAGAATAGCAACGGACATTGCAAGCATCGCGGCGAACTTGAGCATCACCGATGACATTCCGACAAAAGGAATCCACTCCTGATAGGCTAAGCCGGAAGCGAAGAACGGAGCGGAGAATTCATGAATGCAAAGAATGCCATTGCGGAATACGATGTGCCATCCACTGGACTGTGGGCGGCACTGGTCTTCGTGGTGTCGTTGAATCTACGGCCGGCCATCGCCGCAGTCGGTCCGTTGCTTACGCAAATTGGTGCCGACCTTTCCTGGGGCGAAGGCGTGCAGGGCGTCCTGACGGCGATACCGCTGCTTGCCTTTGCCGCGGTCAGTCCGTTGGTTACGTTCATCGAACGCCGTGTCGGTGTGGATATGGCGATTCTGTCGGCCCTGCTGTGCATTGCGGTCGGCAATTTCATTCGCTCGTATTGTGGCAATGTCGGAATCTGGTTGGGAACGGTGATTTTCGCTTCCTCAATCGCCGTGGGCAACGTGCTGGTGCCGGTGATCGTAAAACGCGACTATGCCGGTCATATTGCGATGGCTACAGGCGTTTACTCCGGCTGTATCACCGTAGGTGCCGCCACTGCGGGATTGATTTCCGCTCCACTTGCGCAGGTGTGGTGCGATTGGCGTGCCTCACTTGCCGTTTGGAGCGTGCCGCCGCTAGTGGTCGCGGCATTGTGGGCGTTGCGCATACTGCATAATCGCCAGATCATGCAAACCACTGTGCCCAACGTGACGCGAACCAATGCAGCAACCACCTCCCATGAATCGGGATACGATACATTCCATTGTGTGCTGCGACGTCCGATGACATGGTACGTCACTGTGTTCATGGGATTGCAATCATCCACTTTCTACACCATGTCCAATTGGATACCGAGCGTTTCCGCATCCGCTGGCTTCGACGCCTCCACGGCCGGCGTGCACCTGTTCATATTCCAGGGCGTTGGTATTCTTTCCGGTCTGCTGATACCCAAGCTGATGAATGTGCGCGGTAACCAGATTTGTGCGGCGCTCACCTCCAGCATTCCCATGCTGGTGGCGGGTCTCGGCATGCTGGTGTTCCCGCAAGCCATGATTGTCTGGTCGCTCATCGGCGGCTGCGCACAGGGATCAGCGCTGGTCGTGGCGCTCGCGTTGATCGCCATGCGTGGACAGGGCGGTGCCGAAACCGTGGTGCTTTCGGGCATCGCGCAATCATTCGGTTATCTGATAGCTTCGCTGGGACCACTGGTATTCGGCGTATTGATGCAGCTTACCGGCGGTCGTCAGGTTTCGCTTGGATTGTTCGCGTGCATGGCGTTCCTCCAATGCGTTGTTGCCGTCATTGCCGGACAATCTTCCAAAGATGGCGTTTCGCGTTCGATCGGGTCTTAAGCGCTCATAGGGTCTGCAACACAAGCTGGAAGGCCTCGATCCGGGAAGGATGTCGGGGATGTTGGCACGTGCGATACCAAGAGGGGTGTTGCGGGCGTCAACGTTGCCGCTGCCTACGATGGATCCGAATACGTCTTTTCCGGAATGTGACGCTTTTTGCGTACGGCTTCCCTTCGAGTCCGTGGCGCGAAGTACCGTGGAACGTATGACTGACGGTACGATGCATCTTCTCGATCCCGCTCCTTTCGGGCGAATTCTCCCGGCCATGGTGACCCCCATGAAGGCCGATGGCTCCGTTGATTTCGAGGCCGCGCGCAAGCTTGCGACGCAGCTCGTGGCCGACGGTGCCGATGGTCTTGTGGTCAACGGCACCACCGGCGAATCACCGACCACTCACATGGAGGAGAAGGTCGAGCTGGTTCAGGCCGTCAAGGACGTCGTGGACGTGCCGGTCATCTCCGGTGCCGGCTCCAACGACACCGCACACACCGTGCGCATGGTGGAGCAGACGCAGGAGGCGGGCGCCGATGCGGTGCTCGTGGTCGCGCCATACTACTCCCGTCCTTCTCAGGAGGGTGTGTTCCGTCATTACAAGGCGGTCAACGATTCGGCGGACAAGCCGATTATCGTCTACGATGTGCCAGGCCGCACCGGTCTGCACATCCAGCTGGAAACCTACCGTCGACTGGCCGAACTCGACCATGTCAAGGCGGTGAAGGACGCCACCGGCGACATCGCGGGAGCCGTGCGCAAGCGTATGGAAACCGGCCTGACCTGGTATTCCGGCGATGATGGCCTGTTCCTGCCGTTCCTTTCCGTAGGTGCGGTCGGCATCATCTCCGTGATCGCGCACGCGGCGGCCGGCCCGATGCGTGACCTCGCCAACGCCTTCGACCGTGGTGACATCCACGAGGCGCAGCGTCTTGCCGTGCAACTCGCGCCGCTGGTCGAATCCATGAACGGCAACGGCTTCCAGGCCGTCATGGCCAAGGCCTCCCTGAAGGTACGCGGCATTCTTGACGACACCACCATGCGTCTGCCGAATGTCGGTCCGGGTGAGGCTGAAATCAAACGTGCCGAGGCAGGCATGCGCGCCTCCGGTCTGCTGTAAAACGACGATGATTGCGATTACGGCCTGCTACCTCCGCTCCAATCCGCAGTAGATGCGGGCCCCTTCATTCCTCGTTCCCGCATAGGCGGGAACAATTAGTAACAGAAATCCAACTAGGAAATGGCTACAGAAGAAACCAAGAAAAAGACAACGCACAAGCGCGGCAGCAAGGCTGTCAAGCGCACTGATTCCGCGGCGAAGAAGGAGAGCGCAACCACGCGCAAGTCTTCCGGCCGCACTCGTAATGCCAACGGCGCCGGCCGCGGCAAAGGCACTGGAACCCGTTCCGCGGGCAATCGCCGTTCCACCCGTCCGGCACCGCAGGCCACCGCACCTCAGCAGGATTCCGTGCTGATCGCCCCGCCAAAGTACCGCAAGGGCTCCATGCGCATCGTGCCGCTGGGCGGTTTGGGTGAGATCGGCCGCAATATGAACGTGGTCGAATACAATGGCCACCTGCTGCTCATCGACTGCGGTGTGCTGTTTCCGGAAGAGGAGCAGCCGGGCGTGGACCTGATCCTGCCTGACTTCCACTACATCAAGGATCGTCTCGACAAGGTCGAGGCTCTGGTGCTCACCCACGGTCATGAGGACCACATCGGTGGCGTACCGTACCTGCTGAAACTGCGCCCGGACATTCCACTGATCGGCTCCAAGCTCACACTGGCCTTCGCGGAGGCTAAGTGCAAGGAGCACCACATCAATCCGACGCTTGTCGAGGTCAAGGGCCGCGACAAGCTCAAGGTGGGCCCATACAACCTTGAATTCGTGAACGTGACCCACTCCATCCCGGACGCTCTGGCCGTATTCGTGCAGACTCCGGCCGGTTCCCTGATCGACACCGGCGATATCAAACTCGACCAGCTGCCGCTTGACCATCGCATCACCGATCTGGTGGAATTCGGCAAGCTCGGCGAGAAGGGCGTGGACCTTCTGATGATGGACTCCACCAACGCCGAGGTGCCGGGCTTCGTCAAGCCGGAGACCTCCATCGGTCCGGCCCTTGACCAGGCGTTCGCGCAGGCGACCCGCAAGATCATCGTGGCCAGCTTCTCCAGCCACGTGCATCGCGTGCAGCAGGTCGTCGACGCCGCTCACAAGTACGGCCGCAAGGTTGTGTTCGTCGGCCGTTCCATGGTGCGCAACATGTCCATCGCAGCCGATTTGGGCTACTTGCGTCTGCCGGAAGACACCGTCATCGACCTGAAGCAGTCCCATGATGTGCAGGACGACAAGCTCGTCTACATGTGCACCGGCTCCCAAGGCGAGCCGATGGCCGCCTTGGGCCGTATCGCCGACGGCAACCACCGCGATATCACCATCAACGAATTCGACACGGTGATTCTGGCCAGCTCCCTGATCCCGGGCAACGAGCACGAGGTCTACAAGGTCATCAACAAGCTCGTGCAATTGGGTGCGCGTGTGGTCAACCGCGATAATGCGGCCGTGCACGTCTCCGGCCATTGCAACGAGGGCGAGCTGCTGTACATGTACAACATCGTCAAGCCGAAGTGCGCCATGCCGATCCACGGTGAGAACCGTCATTTGGTGGCCAACGGCATGATCGCCGTCAAGACCGGCGTCGATCCGCAGAACGTCGTGCTGGCTGAAGATGGCGACGTCGTCGACCTGTACCATGGCCAGGCCGCGGTCGTCGGTTCCGTGCCGTGCGGCTACGTGTATGTGGATGGCGATTCCGTCGGCGAGCTTACGGATGAGGAGCTTGAGAAGCGTCGTATTCTCGGCACCGAAGGATTCGTGTCCAGCTTCGTGGTCGTCGACACCGAAACCGCCGATGTGATTGCGGGGCCGAAGATCTATCTCAACGCCGTTGCCGAGGATGAAAGCGAATTCGACAAGGTGCGTCACCAGATCGTCGAGCAGTTGCGGGATGCCATGATGACCGGTACCCACGATACGTACAAGCTGCAGCAGCTCATGCGCCGCACGCTTGGCAGTTGGGTGGCCCGTCAGCTGCATCGCAAGCCGATGATCGTGCCGGTCGTGGCCGACATCGCGCAGGACGTCGATGACGCTGCGGGCGTAACTGCGGCCAAGTGACACCAAAGGCGTAACGTCTGCGTAAGCTGAAACCAGCCTGAACGACCATTGGAACGATTAGGGCGGCGTAACCGGAACAACTGGTTACGCCGCCTACGTTGTACAGACAACCAAGCAACAAGGAGTGACATGCCAGGAGCAAACCTCACCCGTATCGAAGCCGAAGAACGCAAGGATACCATTTCGGCACCGATCCATTACACGGTCAGCCTTGATCTGACCCACGGAGCCAAGGATTTCGGATCCGAAACCACCATCACCTTCGACGCAAAGCCGGGATCGAACAGCTTCCTCGACCTCATCGCCAACGAAGTGAGTGAAATCGTGCTGAACGGTGAGACCCTTGATCCGACGACCGCCTTCGCCGACGACCGCATTGAGCTCAAGAATCTTGAAGCGCATAACGAGGTCACCGTCAAGGCTCTGTGCCAGTACTCCAATACCGGCGAAGGTCTGCATCGTAGCGTTGATCCCTCCGATGGCAACATCTATCTTTATTCCCAGTTCGAAGTGCCGGATGCCCGTCGTGTCTACGCCGTATTCGACCAGCCTGACCTCAAGGCCGTGTTCGACTTCTCCGTGCTTGCAGCCAAGTCCTGGATCGTCACCTCCAATATGCCGGCGGCCTCCGTGACCGATACCGAAATCGTGACGGAGGAAGGTACGCTCGGCGATCATGAGGACGAAACCACCCGCCGATGGGTGTTCGAGCCGACCCCGACCATGAGTTCCTATCTGACCGCCATCTGCGCCGGCCCATACGCCGAATGGCACACCGAATACGCCAACGAAGACGGTCGCACCGTGCCGATGGCCATGTACTGCCGCCAGGCCCTTGCCGATGCCTTCGCCAAGGACGTCGACTATCTATTCGACATCACCAAGAAGGGCTTCGCGTTCTATGCCAAGACCTGGGGCGTGCCATACCCGTACGCCAAGTACGACCAGATCTACGTGCCGGAATACAATGCCGGCGCCATGGAGAACATCGGCATGGTCACCATCCGTGACCAGTATGTGTTCGAATCCAAGGTGACCGATGCTTACGCCGAACGTCGCGTGGTGACCGTGCTGCACGAGCTTGCCCATATGTGGTTCGGCGACTATGTGACCATGAAGTGGTGGAATGACCTGTGGCTCAACGAATCCTTCGCCGAGTTCACCTCCACGCTCGCCACCGCCGAAGCCACCGAATGGAAGGATGCCTGGGCCACGTTCAGCTCCGGTGAGAAAAGCTGGGCGCTGCGTCAGGATCAGCTGAGCACCACGCATCCGATCGTCGCCCCGATCAACGACCTCAACGACACCTATGTGAACTTCGACGGCATCACCTACGCCAAGGGCGCTTCCGTCCTGAAGCAGCTCGTGTTCTATGTAGGCCGCGACAAGTTCTTCCAGGGCATCAATAACTATCTGAACAAGCATGCCTACGCCAACGCAACCCTGGCGGACCTGCTCGCCGAACTGGAGCTCACTTCCGGCCGTGATCTGAAGGCGTGGAGCGCCCAGTGGCTGGAACAATCCGGCATCAACACCATCGCCACCGAAGTGCAGGAGAATGAGGACGGCACCATCAGGCAGCTTGTACTCAGGCAGTCCGCTCCCGCCGAACATCCGGTGCTGCGCGCCCACCGTCTGGCCGTCGGTTTCTACAATGAGGATCCGGCAACCGGCAAGATCGTGCGCACCGATCAGTTCGAGCTCGACGTCGATGGCGAGACCACCGTGGTCGAGGCGGCTGCAGGCAAGACTCGCCCGGCGCTGATTCTCGTGAACGACGACGATCTGACCTACACCAAACTGCGCTTCGACGACCAATCCCTGAAATTCGCCGCCGAGAACCTGTATCGTTTCGACGATGCGCTGGCCCGTTCCGTGATCTGGCTGGCCTTCTGGGATATGACGCGTGACGGCGAACTGCCGGCCAAGCAGTTCATCGACACCTCGCTGGCCGCGCTCGCCACCGAGCACGAATCCACCACCTTCCGCTATGCGCTGGCCCAGATCAGCACCACCGCATGGCATTACACCGCTCCGGCCGACCGTGCAGCGGTCGTGGAACATGTGGCAGCCGAACTGTTCAAGCTGGCCAATGCGGCCGAAGCCGGTTCCGACGAGCAGTTCCAGCTCATCACCGCCTATCTTGGCTATGGCGAGCCGGCAGATGAGGCTTTCGCGGCCAATGCCAAGGGTTTGCTTGACGGTTCCGTGGTACTCGAGGGCCTTGAAATCGACAATAACTTCCGTTGGACCATCATCAACGCTCTGAGCACCGTGAACGAAATCGGCCAGGCCGAAATCGATGCGGAACTTGCCAAGCGCGAAACCACCGAGAACCGTGAATTCGCCCTTGGTGCCCGAGCGGTGGCCGGTACCGCAGAGGCCAAGGCATGGGCTTGGAACGAAGCGCTGAACAACAATGGGCTGACCAACATGCAGCTCGAGGCCGTGGCGGGCGGTTTCGCCGCCACTCCACGTGCCGACTTGGCCGAGCCGTATGCCGAGAAGTATTTTGAGGTGGCTGACTGGATCTGGCAGAACAAGACCTTCCACATGGCCGAGGCCCTGCTCGAAGGTTTGTATCCGGGGTATGCCGACCCCGCCAAGCTGGTCGAACTCGGTGACGCGTGGCTTGACGCCCATGAGCACGCCGACAATGCGCTCAAGCGCATTGTGCGTGGCAACGTGGAGGCCTCCCATCGCACACTGAAGGTGCGCGACTTCAACGCCGCCCTCTGACGAGAGCCGAGACAGAAGGTGGATTTCCTTTGGGAATCCACCTTCTTTCGTATGTGCTCCGTAACGTTTCATCACGATCTGCGCTGTGGTGGCGTGAGGTGAGTACGATAGTGCAAGGAAAAAGCAACTTCAGATAGCGAGGACTTGAGACTCATGCCACGTATGTTCGGAACCGACGGCGTTCGAGGATTGGCAAACAGGGACCTGACCGCACAACTGGCGCTCGATTTGGGCGATGCCGCAGTGCGTGTGCTGGGAAATAACGGCAACAGAGGCGAGTTCGAAGGCCGTCGCCGTGCGCTGGTTGGCCGTGATACGCGAGTTTCCGGCGATTTTCTTGCCGCAGCACTGTCGGCGGGCATGTCTGCGGGCGGTTTCGATGTGATCGACGCCGGCATCATTCCGACTCCGGGCGTCGCCTATCTGACTTCCGTGCTGAACGTCGAAATGGGTGCCGTGATCTCCGCCTCACACAATCCGATGCCCGACAACGGCATCAAATTCTTTGCCCGTGGCGGTTTCAAGCTGCCCGACACCAAGGAAGACGAGATCGAAGCCGTGCTTGGTCAGGATTGGGAGCGTCCGACCGGTGCCGCTGTGGGCCGTGTGAGCCATGACACCGCCACCGCAACCAACCTGTACATCGACCATCTGGTTTCCACCATCGCCCCGATCGGTCCTGACAAGTCCCAGCCGAAGCCGCTTAAGGGCCTGAAGATCGTGGCTGACTGCGCCAATGGCGCCACGTCCGTGGTCGCTCCCGAAGCCCTGCGTCGCGCAGGTGCCGATGTGATTGTGATCAATGCCTCACCGGATGGCTATAACATCAACAAGAACGCCGGTTCCACCCATCCGGAGCAGCTGCAGGCCATGGTCAAGGCTTCCGATGCGGCCATGGGTGTAGCCTTCGACGGCGATGCCGACCGTTGCCTGGCCGTGGATGAGGATGGCAACATGGTCAACGGCGATCAGATCATGGGTATTCTGGCCCGCGCCAAGAAGAACGCCGGCAAACTCAATCACGACACCTTGGTGGTGACCGTGATGAGCAATCTGGGGCTTAAGCTCGCCCTGCGTTCCATGGGCATCAAGACCGTACAGACCAACGTCGGCGACCGTTACGTGCTTGAAGAGATGCTGCGCGGTGACTATTCGCTTGGTGGCGAGCAGTCCGGCCATGTCATCAATCGCGAATTCGCCACCACCGGCGACGGCACCTTGACCGCACTGACCCTGTGCAATGAGGTGGTACAGTCCGGCAAGAGTCTCAAGGAGCTCGCCGCAGACTTCCCGCAACTGCCGCAACAGCTGATCAATGTACCGAATGTCGACAAGCTGGCCGCCGATACCAATGCCAAGGTGCAGGCAGCCGTCGAACGCGAAGAGAAGATGCTGGGAGATACCGGTCGCGTGCTGTTGCGTCCGTCCGGCACCGAGCCGCTCGTGCGCGTCATGGCCGAGGCCGAAACCCAGCAGCAGGCCGACGAGGTGTGCGAACGCCTTGCCAAGGTCGTGGCCGACGAGCTCGCATTGTAGCAATCCCCGTTTCACCCTCTGACGATCTCTGACGAAGGAAATGCCATGCTGCGGCATGGCATCATGGCACAGGGAGATGGGGGGGGGGAAGCGTGCCGGGAACAAGAACAACGGAGAAAACATGTTTGGACGTAATGCAAAAGTGAATCTCGAGCTCAACCGCGAGGTCGAGAAACTCATCAAATCCGGCGGCAAGGACAAACTGTTGCCGATCGTGCAGGCCGGCGAACCGGTGCTGCGCCAGCAGACCGCAGCCTATGAGGGGCAGCTGAGCCGCAAGACGCTCGACAAGCTTATCGACACCATGCACGTCACCATGCTTGAAGCCCCGGGCGTCGGATTGGCCGCCACGCAAATTGGCCTAGGCCTGGCCCTGGCCGTGGTGGAGGATCATGTACGTGATGGCGATGACGGCGATCCGCGCGAGGCGGCGGAATTCCCGTTCCACGTGATCATCAATCCCAGCTATGAGCCTATTGGTACGCAAACCCGCAGCTTCTATGAGGGCTGCCTGAGCTTCGACGGGTATCAGGCTGTGCGTAAGCGCTGGCTTGACATCACCGCACGGTGGCAGGATGAGGATGGCAACAGGCACGAGGAGCATCTGCATGGTTGGCCGGCACGCATCTTCCAGCATGAGACCGATCATCTCAGCGGCGAGCTGTACATCGACAAGGCGGAGATTCGGAGCCTGACCACCAATGAGAATCTTGAGGATTTCTGGTGTGAGGATCCGGTGCCGACCGAAGCCGCCGCCGAACTCGGCTTCGATCTTTAAACGGTATGCGAACAGGCGGTTGCACCTCTAACGGGAGCAGCCGCCTGTCATGGTTCAGTTTCTTCCTCTTGGAAGAAGAAGGTGGTACGGGGACTATCCTTCCGGATTCACCAGAATTCCCTTCGCGTCCGCGTTCTTCTCCGCGTCCGAACGCATATCCCAATTCGACTTGCGCATCGCATACAGAATCAGCGGCGGCATGCCAAGCACCACCACAACCACAGCCACCAGAATCGCGTAGGCCGTGGTGCTCAGACCGGTAAATCCGGCCGGACGCACGAACGTCAGCACGAAGGCCGCGGCGGAGGCGATGAAGCCGACGCCCGCAATCAGACGAATAGCCGGCACACGGTACGTGCGCCTGACTTCAGGATGGATCTTGCGCAACCGAATCGCGGAGGCGAACATCAGCATGTACATCACCAGATACAATGCGGTGGCCATATCGACCAGTGTCGCGAAGGCGGTATTGCCATTCGGAATCAGCACGAACAGCAACGCCAGCACGGTCACGATCACACCCTGCGGAATCAGAATGCCTTCCTGAACACCGTGGGCGTTGCGCTTCTGCAGCATCGGCGGCATCAAACCGGTGCGGGCGGCGGCCAGAAGGCCGCGAGAGGGTCCTGCGATCCATGTCACGACGGAAGCGAACGCGCCGAATGCGATCAGCAGCGAAATGATCGGGGTGCCCCAGCTCATGCCGAAGTGGTCGAAGAACTCCTTGAACGCCAGATTGATGCCATCGATCAGACCGAGCTCACGATGCGGCACGGCGAAGGCGATGGCCAGAGTCGGCAGAATGAACACGAGCAGAATCAACGCGGTGGCCAGTGCGATGGCGCGCGGGAACTGATGGCCCGGATTCTTCATGTCATTGGCATGCACGGCGTTGACTTCCATGCCCGCATAAGCTAGCACGTTGGAGACGATGAGCACGATCGATGCGATGCCGGTCCACGGCGGCAGCAAAGCGGAGGCATGCATGGAAGTGTGCATCGGCTCGCCGATGCCCAGCCAGATCGCGCCGAACACGATCAGCAGCAGCGCGGGGAACAGGGTACCGATCAGTCCGGAGATCGAGCCGACCTTGGCGAAGAGATTGCCGCCACGCAAAGCCACCATCGTGCTGATCCAATACAGCACGATGATCACTGCGGCAATGTACACGCCGTTATTGCCCAGATTGCCGGCACCGAACACATACGAAAGGCTCACCGCGATGAAGGCGATCTGAATTGGATACCACACCACGTTCTGAATCCACTGCAGCCAGATGGCAAGAAAGCCGAAACGGTTACCGAACGCCTCGCGCACCCACACATACACACCGCCTTTCCATCCGGTAGCCAGTTCGGCGGCGACCAGTGCGGCCGGCACCAGGAAGAACACGGCCGGAATCAGATACAGCAGTATGGATGCCAGACCATAATCGGCCATGGCCGGCAAAGAACGTAGAGAGGCCACTGCCACCACGGTCAGCATGGCCAGCTGACCGACCGACATCAGGGCTTTGCTACTCGCCCCGGCATGTGCATGTGTGCCCGTATGTGCATGATTGTCTGCACCGGCAGGCGATTTGGACGGTTTCTCGACCGGCCTCACGGCCGTGCCCGCTCCGGAACGCGCGAATCCTGAATGTGCCGCCGTGCTCGCATTGTGCGCTATCACGGCAAGCGGTTTCTTTGCATGAACTGTCATTGCAGCCAGCTTTCATAAACATAATCGTTGTAGGAACAAACATGGTTTCCTCTCCATCCTTCGCCAGCCGAGGGCATTCGCCAAGGTGGGCGAAGCCTCACCTCCCACGGATGAGGCTTCGCGGTGTCGCGTGCGGGCGCGACGGAGGATGGCGATTGGTAGAGACTCAGTGATGGAAGCCGGAGACCCGTGCCTCGCTCGGCATCGGCGCCTTCAAGCCATCCAGATACTTCACACAGGCCTTCAGATCCTTCAGGAACGATTCGGCCATATCATGGCTGAATCCGTTGCGCACCACGATGCGCTGCACGGTCACCTGCGTCAGATCCACCGGCATCGGATAGGCCGGCACCAGCCAGCCCTTCATGCGCAGACGATCCTGCAGATCGTACAGGTTCCACTTGCGATCCGGCTTGTCCTTGAGCATCCAAGCGAACACCGGAATATCGGAACCGTCGTTCCATAGAGTGAAGTCGTCCATCTTGGCGATTTCGCCCGACAGGTACTTCGCCACATCGTGCGCGGCCTGCTGCACGCGGCGGTAGCCTTCGAATCCCAAACGCAGGAACATGTAGTACTGCAACAGCACCTGAGCGCCGGGGCGGGAGAAGTTCAGCGCGAAGGTCGGCATTTCGCCGCCCAGATAGCTCACCTTGAAGATCAGGCTTTCCGGCAGGTCGGCGGTCTCACGCCATACCACCCAGCCCAGGCCCGGGTAGACCAGACCGTACTTGTGTCCGGAGGTACTGATGGAGTACACGCGCTTGACGCGGAAGTCCCACTGAAGGTCAGGCTGGATGAACGGTGCGATCATACCGCCCGAAGCGGCATCCACGTGGATGCGCACATCGAGTCCGGTGCGTTCCTCGATGCGGTCCAACGCGTCGGAGATCTTCTTGACCGGCTCGTACATGCCCGTGTAGGTCACGCCCATGATGGCCACCACGCCGATGGTGTTCTCGTCGACGTACTTGTCGAGGTCGTAGCCGTCAAGCACTTTGTGCTCTTCGGAGATCGGCACGTAACGCGGTTCCACGTCGAAGTAGTTGCAGAACTTCTCCCAGCACACCTGCACGGCGCTGCTCATCACCAGATTCGGTCGATCGGCCGGCAGGCCGGCCTTTTCTCGCGCTTCCTTCCAGCGGCGCTTCAAGGCCAGGCCGCCCAGCATGCATGCCTCGGAGGAGCCGATGGTGGAGGTTCCGATGGTATCCATCGGGTCCGGCGCATGCCAGAGGTCGGCGAGCATATGCCAGCAGCGGGATTCGACTTCGGCGGTCTTCGGGTACTCGTCCTTGTCGATCATGTTCTTGTCGGCCGCCTCCATGTACAGGCGGTTCGCATAATCGTCCATCCAGGTGCTTACGAAGGTCGCGAGGTTCAGGCGTGCGTTGCCGTCAAGCATGGCGTCGTCGTGCACCACCTGATAGGCGGTCTCCGGTAGGCTTCCTTCCTGCGGAATCTTGAACTTAGAGAAGGCCTTGGCTTCCTTCGGACGGGCGAACAGTGGGTTGACTTCCACGCTGTCGGAATCGGTGCCACCAGAATAACCATAACCTGCCGCGATGGTATTGATGTTGGAATGCATTATCGACATTGCGACTTCCTTTCATCATCTGGAACGTTCCTTGCGTTCCGATAATGTAAAAATAAACTGTCAGGCCCTCTGTTTCCTGTGGTTTTTGCCATTATTCGCTATAGGGAAATCAAAATTTATGCTCTGGATGACGAGCCCATCCGCCGAATTCGGGGGTGATAGGTGCGGGGGATCCATTCGTGCTTGGCATCTTGGTCATATTGTGGCGGGTGGAAAAAATCGTCTGCCATTCGGCTACGATTCGAGATATGAACGAAGCAGTGCAGACGGACGGTTCCTGGCTGTCCGAAGCCAAGAAAGACATCGATCAGTGGGCGGCGATGATGCCGAAGAACGCCGACAATCAGTTGATTGACTGGCAGTGGGTCGCTTCACTTGATATGGAGCGCGGTATCGGTGCGGCCGCGACGCAGCATATTGATGCGATTGCGGCGTTGCGGTACTGGCGTTCCTCCGAGACGGGATCCTCCGCGACGACTGCCATGACCGGACGGCCCGCTCCATCGCTGTCCGCACGCCAACTGCATGATCTGCTGAAACTCGATCTTGCGATTCGTGACCGGCTTGAATCGATCCTCGCGCAATGCAATACGACGTTCATGACGGATTTCGATCGTTTGATCGCCTCCTATCGTTTGCCGCGCGCGCTCGCGTATGCGAATCGTCGCCTATGTGACGAGATTGCCATCCTGCGTGAGATCGGTGCGCAGATGCGTTTGTGGACCATTACGCAAGAACGCCGTGAACGAGTCACCGTACCGGTTCTGCACCCGTATGCACGACCTGCGGATGCCGCGGATGCCGTATCCGTCGCCGATACCGCGAACGGTGATCGATTGGCATCTGACGAAACTTCGGCATCCGCCATCCGGTTGGACGATATCCAGGATCGGACCGCCGAAATCGTCAACGGCCGTGCGTCTCGCCGCAAGGCTGCACGTGAGCAGGAACGTTCCGGCCGCTATGCCATGTCGCGTGCGAACCTGAGCGGTGTGACCAGTCCCGGCGGTTCCACATTGTTCGATGACGATTCGGTGTTCGCCGCCGGTCAGGCAAGCCGGTCGGAGGAGGGCCGTCGTCTTGCCGATTATCGCAAGCCTGACTGGCGTGACGCCTACCTTCCCGGTTGTGATGTCGACAACGTGATGGGTGTCGACATCGAAACCACGGGCACCGATCCGGCCCGTACATACATCATCGACGTCGGGTTCGAATTCATGAACATGATGTCGCCACGTCCCTCGGATGCCCCGGCCGAATACCGGTATGAGCAAAGTTCCTATGTGACCGGGGACGCCTATGGCCAGGCCCGCCTTTCCTTCGGCGTCACACCCGAGAACGCCGCTGTCGGCAACGACCTGATTCTCAGCCTTACAGGCATCGACGTTCGTGACCTTGCCGGAGGTCCTCGCTTGTTCGACGAGTGGCCGGCGGCTCAGATTGGATTGCTCCAGCGTTTGGAACAGCAACCGTATGTGGCTCACAACGCCCGTTTCGAGCATGGGTTCTTCATGCTGAATATCGCCGGATATGCGGAAAGCTATCGTGCCGGCAACATTACGATCATCGATACGTTGCCGATGAGCCGCCGTTGGGATGACGGCTCGATTCCCGACGATGAGCATCCGTATGGCGACAATACGTTGGAATCTTACGCTAAACGTCAGGGCGCCTTGGATTCCTCGAAGTCGGAACGTCACCTTGGTCTGGAAGACGCCCATATCATGCTGGTTGCGATGAAGCGTCATCTCGCGATGCTCCGCGCCGAAGGGCGTGGTCCTTGGGGAGCGGACGGCAGATCAGGCCTCGGCGGCAAGCATTGCGGACGTCGCTGGTAGAGCGGGCGCCCACCTGCGTGGCTTTCCTCGTAGGCAGCGCCCGACCGCAGTGACGACACGCCGATGAACATTCGATTTCGTGTAATGCGATTGCTGTTTCATAGGACTACGACGATGATATCGGCCATGTAAGGT
>NZ_AZYA01000040.1:0-1556 GCF_000513015.1 Bifidobacterium sp. MSTE12
AAAGCGAGGGCGAGGCGAGCTTGCGGCGCATGTACTCGCTGCAGCTGATGTGGTACCTCTTGGCCGTGGCGGTCAACCGTCCAGCGTGGACCTGGGCACCCTGATGCTCACGTTGACCATCTGCTCGTTCGGCCGGGCGAGGTGCAGCCCGTAGTGCACCCGGCCGCTCAGGTCGTCCGGTTCGGTCTCGGATTCGGCCATGCGCTCGTCCGCCAGCACCCGCTCTTCACTCAGGCCGACCAGGGCCAGCAGCTCCCTGTCGCGGTTACTGAAACCGTTCATCGTTGCCTTCTCAGCTGTTCGATCTCGCGCCTGAACTTCTTGGTCGGCGGCGTGAACGCGTGGTAGATCACCACGGTCCCGCGCACGGCCTTGTACAGCATCTCGACGTTCCTGCCGCGCCCGTCGAGCCCTATCGCAAGCAAGTCCGGCGGATCGCTCCATGAAGAGGAAATTAAACAAGATTTATATAGGGATTCATGATAATCTATATAAGTCATATATAGAAGTTATAGAGGTGTAATGATGATCGTGGCCGTCGTGAACATCAAGGGCGGCGTCGGCAAGACCACCACGGCCATCGCCCTCGCCACCCTCGCGGCGAGGGCCGGCCTCGATACGGTGGTGCTCGACGCGGACGAGCAGTCCAGCGCGAGCCTGTGGGCGTGGAACGCCGAGCAGGACGGTAGGCCGCTGCCGTTCCCCGTGGAGAGCGCCAACATCGCGACCCTGCGCCGGCTGGGGCACGATGACGGCCGATTCGTCGTCATCGATACCCCGCCGACCGGTAAGGTCACCGACGAGGCCAAGGACGTGGCCGACTTTGTGATCGTGCCCACCAGCCCCAACAGTATCGACCTCCAGCAGACCTCGGCCGTCTCCGACAACCTAGAGGAGTCCGGCAAGCCGTACGCCGTGCTGATCGTGAGGGCCGAACCCCACACCATCGCTCTCAAGAGCGCGCAAGAGTACTTCAGAGAGAAGGACACTAGCCTGTTCGACACCGTCATCCCCAAACGCGCCGACCTAGGTAACGTGTACGGTCAGCCGTTCGGTAGCAGCATGTACGGGTACGAGGACGTCTACAGGGAACTCAAGGAGGCGACCGACTGATGGCAATCAAACCGATCAAGACGAAGAGGCCGGACAGGCCCACCGGCAGGCTCATGGACATGCAGGACACCAAGGGCAAGGGTGACGGCATGGGTGGAAGGAAGGTCATGATGAGCTTCATGGTCCCCGTCGACCTCAGGCAGGAGCTCAGGGAGCGGGCCGAACGGCTCAGCACCAGCAGTGCTCGCCTCATCGTGGACGGCATACGCCTGAGGCTCAAGCAGGATGACTGACCGAATCCATATAGGACTCACATAAAACTTATATAAACTTTATATAACTGTCATATAAGGCTTATATATTACGAATTCCCATGTGCGCGGGTCAGGCGCGCGTGGCGGTCCGCACGCCGTAACGGCGTCGAGCGGCCTCGGCGGTGACGCCGAGCGCACGCCCGATGGTGTTCCACGACTGGCCGCGGCCGCGGCTGGCCATGACCGTCA
>NZ_AZYA01000041.1:0-26483 GCF_000513015.1 Bifidobacterium sp. MSTE12
CGAGCAGGCCAAGGAGCAGGGCCTGGAAGTCAAGTCCGTTCCGGAAGCCGCCGCTGAGGCCGACATCATCATGATCCTGGCTCCGGATCAGTACCAGCGCACCATCTGGGCCAACGACATCGAGCCGAACATCAAGCCGGGCGCGGCCATCGCCTTCGCCCACGGCTTCAACATCCACTACGGCTACATCAAGCCGAGCGAGGATCACCCGGTCTTCATGGTCGCCCCGAAGGGCCCGGGCCACATCGTGCGCCGTGAGTACGCCAACGGTCGTGGCGTCCCGGTCGTGGTGGCCGTTGAGCAGGATCCGCGCGGCGACGCTTGGGACATCACCCTGGCCTACGCCAAGGCCCTCGGTGCCCTGCGCGCCGGCGCCATCAAGACCACCTTCAAGGAAGAGACCGAGACCGATCTGTTCGGCGAGCAGAACGTGCTCATGGGTGGCGTGAACAAGCTTGTCGAAATGGGCTTCGAGGTCCTCACCGACGCCGGCTATCAGCCGGAGATCGCCTACTTCGAGGTCTGCCACGAGCTCAAGATGCTCGTCGACCTCATGAACGAGGGTGGCCTGAACAAGGCCCGTTGGTCCTGCTCCGACACCGCCCAGTACGGCGATTACACCAACACCGTCATCAACGAGGACTGCCGCAAGCGCATGCAGTACCACCTGGGCCGCATCCAGGACGGCTCCTTCGCCAAGGAGTTCATCGACGATCAGGATGCCGGCGCTCCGAAGTTCAAGGAACTGCAGGAGGAGTACGGCAACGTTCGCATCGAGACCGTCGGCCCGAAGCTGCGCGCCATGTTCTCCTGGAACAACGGCCAGGACGACGACGCCGATATGGCTACCTTCACCGGCAAGATCGCCCGTTCTCAGGTGCAGTGAGCATCCGCGGATCGGCTGACTGAAACCGGCTGACCAGCAATCGATGAAAGGCGACCACCCCCACTCGGAGTGGTCGCCTTTTTGCATGGCATCCCAACCCTATGCCAATGGAAGCAGACGCAGGAGGGGCGGCATAACGTTGTGCCGCGTACGATTCGGTGGCGTGCACGCGGTCACTTCGAGGGGATGATAGGTGGTAACGCCGCGTTGGCAGGACACTCGCCAGATGATTGATTGCCGGATTTTTTATGAGTTTTCGCCTACGATTTGTGCATAGGACGATTCGATAGGAAGAGAAGCTATGGTTACAGCGACTGGTCCCGCACCCGGTTCCGACATGATGACCTCGGCTGAGCCGGCGGAAAACCGTACCGCATCCGGAGTGCTGTACGTCGCTCCGATTTTCGCCTCGCACATGGTGTTGCAACGCAATAAGCCGATCGTGGTGTTCGGCGCGTTGAATGCCGATTGTGCCGGCCTTGAGGTTACGGCGGCGATCTGTACGCCTGACGGTTCCCCTGTGGCTCAGGCGCACGCCTACGCTTCGATGGAGGTCAGGCATGGCTTCTCCTACTGGCGCATCATGCTGCCGGCCCAGTCCGAAGGCGGCCCGTACACACTACGTGTGACCGCGGGCAACGACTCAATCGAATTCCATGATGTGCTTATCGGCGAGGTCTGGCTGGCCGGAGGCCAAAGCAATATGGAACTTGAGTTGCGCAACAGCGATGATGCCGATGCGGAGCTCGAGGACTGCACCGATCCGCTGCTGCGCTTCTATAATGTGCCGAAAACCGGTGTGATCGACCGCAATGCCGAGAATGCCTCCGGCTGGCAGGAGTCCTCTCCGGAAAACAGTGGTGTGATGAGTGCCGTCGCCTACTATTTCGCACGCAAGCTGCGCGACGAGCTTGATCCCGATCTGCCGATCGGCATCATCGACTGCTATATCGGCGGTACGTCGATCAGCTGTTGGATGAGCGAAGACGCCCTGCGATCCAGTGAAGCGGGGCAGGGCTATCTCACCCGATTCGACGAAGCGATCGCGGGCAAGACGCAGGCGCAGTTCGATCTGGAGACCTCCGCTTGGCAGGAACGTTTCGACACTTGGAACGCTTCGATCGCAGCTGCGCGCGAAGCGGACCCGGATGTCACTTGGGATACGTTGAACCAACGATATGGCGAATGCCCATGGCCGCCGCCGGTCACGCCGACCTCGCAGTGGCGTCCGACGGGTCCGTTCCATGCCATGCTCGAACGCGTCGTGCCGTATTCGCTGGCGGGATTCCTGTGGTATCAGGGCGAGGAGGATGAACCGTACTGCGAATCCTACCGTGAGTTGCTTGGCATGATGATCGGTGAATGGCGCGCGTTGTGGAGCGAGAATCTACCGTTCCTCATCGTGCAACTGCCGCAGTGGATCGATAAGGGCCATGCCGACGCGGGCACCGATCCGATGCTCTGGCCGGTGTTGCGCGAGGCCCAGTGGGATGCGGCGCAGACCATCGACAATGTGTACGCCATCTGCACCATTGACTGCGGGGAATTCGACAACGTGCATCCGACCGACAAACGCACGCCGGGCGAACGCCTGGCGGAGTGCGCGTTGCGGCAGATCTACGGCCTTGACGACGTGCCGGTGTACGGTCCCACGGTGTTGGGATTCCGTTGCGGTGAGAACGGCCATGTCTGCCTGTTCTTCCGGTATGCGCACGGTCTGCATTTCGAGGGCGTCACACCGGATGATACCGATGATGATTTCGTCGACCAATTGCCTTCCTTGGTGCGCAATGCCGAGCGTTCCGGTTTTGAGCTGGCCGGTGTCGACGGTATGTTCCATCCAGCGACGGCGGCGATTTTCGTGGATTGCGATATCGAAGATCTGGTCAATGCGAAGATCAACGTGGTCGACTACAACGCTACGGAATTCGGCATCCCGATCAACAGCCGCAGCATCGGTACGATCACGTTGGCAACCTCCGAGGTCCCCAAGCCGGTGGCGTTGCGGTACGCCTGGCACAGTTGGGGGCCGGCGCCGTTGTTCAACAGCGACGACCTGCCCGCCCAGCCGTTCCGTTTGGATCTCACCGACCGCGAGGACTGAAGGTAGGGCGGTAGCCGATCGCCCGATTGCTGCCGGAATCGCATCGGTGTTCGGTCCCGCACGTCACTCCCATACATCCGGGCCGAAGGACTCCAGGTAGGCGACCAGCTCGCCGGCCATCTCCTCGTCCTCGGGGATGCGTGGATGGCCGTGGGTGCCGGAGGCGTTGCGGGAGTAAAGGAAATGCTCTACACGGATGTCGCCTTCGGAACGTACCGTCTCGCACACTTCGTCAATCGCACGGTCCCATGCCGGGTCGTGCACCAGAATCGTGGTGGCGAGCACAATCAGCGCCTTCGGATACCTCGCACGTAGGGCATGTATGAAATCGACGTAGCGCGTACGCCAGTGCCGGGCCGCTTCCCCCGCGTAATCCGATGCCATGAAATCATGCGGATGCGCATCGTTCTGCCCTAATGCCACGAGCACGACATGCGGCGTATACCGTGTGAAATCCCAAGGCTTCGTCTCACCCAGCGCCGGATTGTATGCAATGCGGTCCCACATGCTTTCCATGCCCAGATAGTGCGGTGCATTGAACCAGCCGATGCCGTCGAGCAGGGGAGCGCCGCCCTGCGATATGTCGTGCAGTTCCGCGCCGAGCATCCGCGCGGCAATCGCCGCATACGAATGCCAGCTGTCGGAATACCCGCTCAGATCGACTTCCGGATCGGCCTGACCTACGTAGCGTATGGCCTCGTTGCGTTCGCCGCAGGAGACGGAATCGCCATACACCTCCATACGACGTGGCGGTCGCGCATCGGCCGGCGGCAGGATGGTCGCGCCGTCATCCAGTTCGATGCCGAGCATCTCAAGATGACACATGCCGCCGTCCTGACGCTTGAAGATCGTCACTTCATGCTCGATATCCGGCAGATGCTCGGCTAGGGTGATGGTCGTGGCGTCGATTGGCACCGGCACTTTCACTTCCAGTCCGTCGATGATGGCTCCGAGAAAGATGTCGCCGTAATTCCAGTGGTTGCGTAGCTTTACGCGTATGTGGGAGCCGGTGCAGCGGAACGAGACCTGCGTATATGGGAACACCCAGATCGGTGCTTTCGGATTATCGTCATCGATGCGTCCCATGAATCGCAGTGCCGGATCGTCAAATGTGATTGTATGCATGGAAAGCTTCCTTACCTTCTGATTCACATCTTTGAGGCAATCATAGAGATATCCGTTACCTCGCGCGCATTCCAGGTGATGATGATGGCACCCCTTTCGTGCGCGTTGCCGAGGGCGGTACTTTAGAATAAAAGACCAAACACTATCTTAACCGCTTCAGGAAAGGACGTGCAATGGAGAACACATTCCCGAAGGATTTCGTTTTCGGTACGGCTACGGCAGCCTATCAGATCGAAGGCGCGGTGAACGAGGACGGTCGCTGCCCCTCGATCTGGGATACTTTCAGCCATACTCCGGGAGCCACCTTCGCAGGCGATACCGGCGACGTAGCCACGGATTCATACCATCGTTGGCGGGAGGATCTGGCGCTGCTCAACGATTTGGGCGTGGATGCCTACCGTTTCTCGATCGCCATGCCGCGCATCATGCCCACGCCGAACGGCATCCCGAATGCGAAGGGTCTCGACTTCTACGAGCGCATCGTCGATACCTTGCTCGAGTACGGCATCAAGCCGGTCGTGACGCTCTACCACTGGGATTTGCCGCAGTATCTGGAGGATGCGGGCGGCTGGCTCAATCGTGTGACCTCCTATGCGCTGGGCGACTATGCGGCCGTCATCGCCAAACGGCTTGGCGACCGCGTCGACACATGGACCACGCTGAACGAACCGTGGTGCGCCTCATATCTGAGCTATGGTGCGAAGGAGCAGGCTCCGGGGCTGGGACTCGGTCCGGGCGCATTTCCGGCGGTGCATCATCTGAATCTCGCCCACGGCCTGATGGTGCAGGCGGTGCGCGGCATCGTCGGCGACAAGTCGAAGTATTCGGTCACGCTGAACATGCCGTTCAATCGCGGTGATGCCGATGCCTGCCATCGTCTCGACCTGATCGCCAATCGTGCCTTCCTTGATCCGATGCTGCGTGGCCGCTACCCTGACGAACTGTTCGCCATCACCAAGGGCATCTGTGACTGGAGCTTCATACAGCCGGGTGATCTGGAGAACGCGCACCAGCCGATCGATGTGCTGGGCGTCAACTATTACTCCACCAATCGTGTGGCCATGAGCGACCGTCCGCAGTTCCCGCAGGAGACCGGCCCGTCCACCTGCCCCGGCGCCTCCGACATCGATTGGCTGCCGACCGACGGTCCGCACACCGACATGGGATGGAACATCGACCCGCAGGGCCTGTACGACACGTTGATGCGTGTGCATGACCGCTATCCGGAGGTCGATCTGGTCATCACCGAAAATGGCATGGCCTGCAGGGACCAGCTGGTCGTGAACGAGGACGGTACCAAGGCGGTGCATGACGCCGATCGCATCGATTATCTTGAGCGACATTTCGCCGCCGCGAAGCGTGCATTGGACGATGGCGTGCCGCTGAGCGGTTATTTCGTGTGGTCGCTGCTCGACAATTTCGAGTGGTATTTCGGCTATGCCAAGCGATTCGGCATCACTTACGTCGATTACGCCACCCAGGAGCGCACGAAGAAGGACAGCTTCCTGTGGTACCGAGACTTCATCGCCTCGCGTGGCTGAGGGGTCGATGACATCCGTGATCCGCACCATGACTGAGGTGGGTGGATGGGTGTGGCCGTCGCGCATTCCGTTCGTGCTTAAGTCTGCCGACGCGTCACACCTCCGATTGGCGCAATGCGCCGATTTCCAGTGTGACTACGGCATGGCGACGGGTAAACAAAGGGTACTTAAGCGCTTAACGACACTCGGGTAAAGAAATTAACGTTAACGCCATTAATGTTAACTTACTGAATGCTTGCCGGTATTCCGATAGGATGCCGAAATAGCTGATTTTCCAACGTTTAAAGAAAATTGAGAAAATGCTGAGAATGTGCGATTGGCTGAAGAATCGCACGGCTGTGGCGCGACACGACACAACTTAAGCGCTTGACAAACTTAAGGGGTTCACTTATCGTAATAATCACCACTTCATCAAAGGCAGGCAGAGAGGCCTGAGATGAGAGGCATCACCAACGAAGAATCGGTGCCGAGTCTTCAACGGTGATGAACAAGTGATTCATAAGGAAGGATCAGAAGATGAATCTCAAGAAGATCGTCGCAGCCGGTGTCGCGGCCGTCTGCGCGGTGAGCATGGCAGCTTGCGGTGGCAGCAACGACTCCAGTGGCGTGACGGACCTGACCTACGACAAGATCAAGCTCGGCGAGACCGGCAAGGACATTACGGCCAGCATCAAGTTCTACAACGGCCGTACCGATATGGGCCTGGATTCCTATCCGGGCAAGAACTGGAAGTCCTACATCGCCGACTTCAACAAGATCTATCCGAACATCAAGGTCGAGGCCCAGACCGACACCAACTACGCGGATAACGCGCTGACCCGCCTGCAGGGCGGCGACTGGGGCGACATCATGATGATTCCGTCTGTCGACAAGTCCGAACTGGAGAACTACTTCATCTCCTACGGCTCCCTCGATACCATGCAGAAGCAGGTCAAGCTCGCCTCCGAGAAGGCTTACGACGGCAAGTCCTACGGCGTCGCCACCGACGGCCAGACCTCCGGCGTCGTCTACAACAAGGCCGTCTTCAAGAAGGCCGGCATCACCGAGCTGCCGACCACTCCGGAAGAGTTCATCGCCGACCTCAAGCTCATCAAGGAAAAGACCGACGCCATCCCGCTGTACACTAACTACGCGGCCGGCTTCACCATGGGCGCCTGGGATGCCTACATCGGCACCACCGCAACCGGTGACACCAAGTACATGAACCAGAAGCTGGTTCACACCAAGGCCCCGTTCAAGGATCCGGGTGACGGCACCCACGCCTACAACGTCTACAAGATTCTTTACGATGCCGTTGCCGACGGTCTGACCGAAGAAGACTACTCCACCACCGATTGGGAGTCCTCCAAGAGCATGATCAACAACGGCCAGATCGCCACCATGGTGCTGGGCGCCTGGGCCGTGACCCAGATGCAGCAGGCCGGCGACAACGCCGACGACATCGGCTACATGCCGTTCCCGATCTCCATCAAGGGCAAGCAGTATGCCTCCATGGGTGGCAACTACTCCATGGGCATCAACAAGAAGTCCTCCAAGGACAACCAGGAAGCCGCCATGATCTTCGTCAAGTGGCTCACCGAGGAATCCGGCTACGCCATGAACGAAGGCGGCATCCCGATCAAGTACGGCGAGACCGACCTGCCGTCCATCTACGAGGACTTCAAGGACGTCACCATGGAGCCTGACGCAGACTCCCTCGAAGGCGAAGAGGATCTGTTCACCGAGGTCAACTCCGACTCCGAGCTGGGCATCAACTCCAACGGCAACAAGCGCGTTCAGGCCATCGTCGAGCACGCCGCCAACAAGGACAAGTCCTTCGACGACATCATGAAGGACTGGAACGACGCCTGGTACAAGGCGATGCAGGACGACGACGCGGAAGCCAAGTACTGATCGTCGCCGGCCGGCCTAGGCCAGCCAAGACTTCTCCTCCATCCCTTTCTCCTGCCGGCGACCGCTCCCAACCGGTTGCGGCCGCCGGCTTTTCATATCACTGGTACGTCAACGAAAAGAGAGAATCATGACTACCGCGATTGCGGGTGCCACGGCCACCTCCGTGGATGACATCCCTTTCAATCCCCATAAGCGCGACTACAAGAAGGCCGGCATCATCGTCGCCTTCTGCGTCATCCCGGTCACACTGCTCGTGGTGTTCACCTACTGGCCGTTCATCCAGATGTGTGGATACTCCTTCTACAAGATGAAGTACATCGGAACCCCGCGCTTCATCGGCATGAAGAACTACATCGACATCTTCACCCGACCGGAGTTGCTTGCCACCCTGAAGCTCAGCCTCTACTACATGGCCGGCGCACTCATTCAGGTGGCCCTGGCCCTGTATCTGGCGACCGTGCTGGCGTTCCACGTCCGTGGCGGCTCGTTCTTCAAGGGCGCGATGTTCTTCCCCTACCTGATCAACGGCATCGCAGTCGGCTTCATCTTCAAGTTCTTCTACACCCGTGGCTACGTGCTCGACACCGTGCTTCAGTGGTGCGGTTTCACCCAGGACACGCTGCCGTACTGGCTGAGGGACCAGTCCATCAACAACTGGTCGCTGGTGGCCTCCTCCATCTGGCGCTACCTCGGCTCAACCCTGATCCTGTTCATCGGCGCGATCATGTCCATCGACTCCTCGCTGTACGAAGCGGCCGAAATCGACGGCGCCAACAAATGGCAGCAGTTCAAGCACATCATCCTGCCGGGCATCCAGACCATCCTGGTGCTGAACATCATCCTGTCCATCACCGGCTCGCTCTCCGCCTTCGAAGGCCCGTACGTCATCACCTCCGGCGCCAACGGCACCGGCACCTACATGGTGCAGATGGACAAGATCGCACACACCGACCAGAAGGTGGGCCTGGCATCCGCCATGGCCGTGATCCTGCTGATCATCATCATCATCTGCACCCTGCTGCAGAAGATCGTCATGGGCTTCCTGTTCAGGGATGCCGACGACGGTACCGCAAAGGCCCGCAAGCAGGCCAAGAAGGCCGACAAGGCCCGCAGGCGCGCCATGAAGGCCGCCAACAAGGTCCAGGCCGGCAAAGCTCCATTGTTCAAGAACGGAAAGGTGAGTGCGTGATGACTACTGCAACCGTCGCACCGCAGGCCGAGGTACAGAAGGTAAGCTTCGGCTATCATCTCAAGCTGTGGGTTCTGAGCTTCCTCAAGTATTTCAGCCTGGTGTTCATCACCTTCTGGATTCTGCTGCCGCTGGTCACCTGCTTCTTCACCGCGGCCAAGGGCACCGACGAGTGGCGTTCCACCTCCGTGATGACCTTCCCGAAGAACATCTTCAACTTCGAGAACTATGCCGAGGCCTTCAAGTTGTCGAACATGGGCATCGCCTTCCGCAACTCGGTGATCGTGCTCGTGTGCGTCTGCTTCCTGACCACCATCATCGGCACCCAGCTGGCCTATGTGCTGTCCCGCTTCCAGTTCCCGGGCAACGCCCTGATCCGTACCGCGTTCATGATGGCGGCCCTGCTGCCCGGCATCGCCATGCAAGTCGCGGTCTACAAGATCATGGGCACCTTCCACCTGATCAACTCGCTGTGGGGCTACATCATCATGTCGATGGGCACCGACGTGATCTCGATCTACATCTTCATCCAGTATTTCGAGAATCTGTCGATCTCCCTCGATGAGGCCGCGCTGATGGATGGCGCAAGCTACTTCACCATCTACAGCCGCATCCTCCTGCCGCTGCTGAAGCCGGCAATCGTGACCTGCCTGATCCTGAAGGGCGTCGGCATCTACAACGAGTACTACTCAGCCAACCTATATCTGCAGGACAAGCAGAAACTCGGCACGGTGGCCATCTCGCTGTACGCCTTCACCGGCCCGCAGGGCTCCAAGTACAACCTGATCTGCGCAGGCGTGATCATCACCCTGCTGCCGGCCCTGATCGCCTTCCTGATCTTCCAGAAGCAGATCTACAACGGCGTTGCGGCAGGTGCCGTGAAGGAATAATCCTTCGCACATATAACTGAAGACTCTCTTTTCATCATCCAAGGCCGTGCCAAGATCTATCATCGCCGGTACGGCCTTACCCCTCTTTTCTTACAAAGGATTCCTCGCATGACTCACACTCCTAGCACGTTCGCCCCGCTTGCGGACGGATGGACGCTGACGGCCGTCAACATCGAAGCCGCCCCTGAATCGCTACGCGAAGCGCTCGCCGCTGGCATTCCGGCTACCGTGCCGGGAGAGGCCACGCTGGACCTGCTGAACGCGGGACTCATCGCCGATCCGTTCGATGGCGCCAACGAGAACGACCAGCAGTGGATCGGCGACGTTGACTGGCGCTTCACCTGCCGCTTCGATTGGCATGACAATGGCGCCGACCGGCATGATCTGGTCGCCTACGGCCTCGACACCATCGCCGATGTCGCGCTGAACGGCCGTCCGGTCGCCTCCACCCGCAACTTCCACCGCTCCTACCGTTGGGACGTGCGTGACCTGCTTCGCGAGGGCTCCAACGAACTGACCGTCACCTTCACTTCGCCGGTACGCGAATCCGATCGTATGGAGCAGGCCCGCGGCTACTATCCGCATACCGAGCATCATGCATTCAACCAGATTCGCAAGCCGAGCTACTCCTTCGGCTGGGATTGGGGCATCGACGTGGCCAACGCCGGCATCTGGCGCGAGATCGGCATCGACTCCTGGTCCGGGGTGCGCATCGCCTCCGTGCGTCCGCTGGTCGACGTCGCCGCCGACGGCACCGGCCTGCTCAACGTGCATGTCGAGATCGAACGTGCCGGCAAGGGCCGCATCATGTCCCCATACGAGTGCCATTCCGTGCGTGCCGCGGTGCCGGTACATGTCGGCTTGTCCGGCTTCGGTGCCGATGTCGCCGCCGACGGCGTGGTCGCCGAAGGCCGCAATGAAACCGTGCTGACGCTCGCCGTACCGGAAGCGAAGCTGTGGTGGCCGATCGGTTACGGCGATCAGCCACTGTATGATGTTGCCGTCGCTGCCGGCGATTCCGCCGAAGCGGCTTGGAACGGCCATGTCGGCTTCCGTACCGTGCATGTCGACACCCGTGCCGACAACGTCGGTCGTCCATTCCAGATCTACGTCAACGACGTGCCTGTGCACGCGCACGGCTACAACTGGATTCCGGACGATGCCTTCATCGCCCGCGTGGCTGAGCGCGACTACGAACGCGGCATCCGTGATCTGGTGGAGTCCAACTCCAACATGGTGCGTGCCTGGGGCGGCGGCATCTACGAATCCGACGAATTCTACGATCTGTGCGACCGCAACGGCATCATGGTCTGGCAGGACTTCATGCTTGCCTGCGCCGCCTATCCGGAAGACGCCGAAACCAAGGCCGAAGTCGAAGCCGAAGCCCGTGAGCATATCACCCGTCTGTCCGAGCACGCCAGCCTGATCGTGTGGAACGGATCCAACGAGAACTACGTGGCCTACTCCGAATGGGGCGGCTACAAGCAGGCCCTGCGCGACGACGATCTGCCGGCCAACGAGTACGGTTACGGCGAGAAGCCGTGGGGCGACTACTACTATGCCGAGCTGTTCCCGGCCCTGTTGGCCGAGCTCGATCCGGGCCGTTCCGCCTACCTGCCGAGCTCGCCGATGAGCTTCACCAAGTTCGTGGGCGCCAATTTCGACACCGACGGCACCATGCACATCTGGGACGCTTGGAACCGCGCCGACTACACCGTGTATGCGCAGTACACCCCGCGCTTCGCCGACGAGTTTGGCTACCAGGCACCGCCGGCGTGGAGCACGCTCACCGGTGCCGTGCACGATGACGAGTTGGAGCCGTTCGGCAAGCAGATGCTGGTGCACCAGAAGGCCTCCGGCGGCAACTATAAGCTGGCCCGAGGCATGCGTTCGCACATCACTCCCGGCCATCTCGACGACGTGAGCTTCGGTGGCGTGGTCAACGGCAAACCGTCCGACGGCGAGCACAGCTGGCTCATTCCGACCGACAACTGGGCCGATATCGAGGATTGGCACTGGGCATGCCAGTTGCAGCAGGCGCAGGCCATGCGTTTCGGTGTAGAGCACATGCGCTCCCTTGAGCCGGTCAATGCCGGTGCGCTGATCTGGCAGCTCAACGACGACTGGCCGGTCGTCTCCTGGGCGGCAGTGGATTTCAACGGTCAGCGCAAGCCGCTATGGTACGCCTCCCGTGACTTCTTCGCACCGCGTCTGGCTACCATCCAGCCGCGCGTCTCCGAGGAATATCGCGAAACCCACAGCTGGGAAGGCGTCAGGACGGCCAACGACCACTATGAGCTGATTGTGCTCAACGACACCCGCGAGGCCTGGAAGGGCTCTTGGAAGGTGGAACGCATGACCTTGGCCGGTGAAGTGCTTGCCTCCCAGACCTTCGATGTCGAGCTTGACGCGGTTTCGCATGTGGGTCTGCCATTGGCCGAGGAGATCGTGGACTACGCCGACGCCGGCAACGAGCTTGTCGTGGCCACTGCGTCCGACGGCGCCTTCGCCCGCGTGATCTTCAACCCGGCCGAAGTCATCGGGCAGAAGCTTGCCGCACCGGCTGAAGCGTTTGGGACCGTGGCATCTCGCGTCGACGGCGGGGTGGAGCTCAAGGTCACCGCCACGAGCTACGTGCGCGACCTGTTCTGCATGGCCGACAAGATTGACGCCAAGGCCAGCGTCGATGCCGGCATGGTCTCGTTGCTGCCGGGCGAGATCGTCACGTTGCGCATCGACACCGGTTCCGACGACGATCCGCAGTCTTTCGCCGCGGCCAACGTGTTGCGTAGCGCCAATGATCTGAAGCGCGAGTGGTAGTCGAGCGCCCATCGGCCGAGATGACGTGAGGATTCACCGGGTGATGATTCACTGAACGTTCAGTTGATGGCGCTTGTTAAGCCGAAGCATAAGTGAAAGCGTTGCCGACCTTAAGCGATTAAAGTGTTGCAAACACTTAGATTCGTAGGTCTGGCGGCGCTTTTGCTGTATGATAACTAAAGAACAGTTTAAGTAATCGCTTAAGTTCAAAGATGAAGAAGGATGCATCAGCATGGCCGTGCAGAAAAGTAAGGTGACGATTTTTGATGTCGCCAAGGCTTCCGGAGTCTCCAGCAGTGCGGTCTCGTATGCATTGAACGGCAAATCCGGGGTTTCCGAGGACACCCGTGCCAAAGTGCTGAAAATCGCCCATGAACTGGGCTGGAAGCCCAATGGGGCGGCACAGGCGCTGGCCAAATCCAAAACCCAGCGCATCGGTCTGGTGCTCGGCTACGATCCGAAACTGCTTGCGGTGGAATCCTACATGATGGAGCTCATCTCCGGTCTTGGCGCCGAGCTTGAAAAGCATGACTACTCGCTGCTGGTGCGCATGGCCGTGGGCGAGCACGCCAAACTATCCATCATCAAGGACTGGATCGCCACAGGCAATGTGGACGCCATGCTGCTGGTCAACATCGAATTGGGCGACCCATGCGTGACCTTGCTCGAGGAGCACACCGAGATGCCGGTGCTTGCCATCGCGGACGCATCCGTATCCGGCAATCTACCGACGCTGTCGAGCGCCGACGCCGACGCCGTTCGACAGGCGGTACAGTATCTGTATGACCTTGGCCACCGCCATATCGCACGCGTGGCCGGCCCGGAAATGCTCGCACATTCCTACATCCGTGATTCCGCTTTCTCCGACGTGGCCACCGAGTTGGGCATGCGATACCGTTGCCTGCACACCGACTACACGCCGGAAACCGGTTCCGAGGCCACCAAGAGGCTGCTGTCGTTCCCGGAACATCCCACGGCCATCATCTACGACAACGACGTGATGGCGCTGTCCGGCCTCGGTGTGGCGACGGCCGAAGGCATTACGGTGCCCGATGACCTGTCGATCATGTCCTGGGATGATTCCTTCATGTGCACCGCCGCCTATCCGAACCTCACCGCCATGGGCCGTGATGTGGTGGGCACCGGTACGAAGGCCGCCGAGCTGTTGCTCAAGCTCATCGACGGTGAGCGCGTTGGTAACGTCATGGAAGAGCCGTATGAGTTGCGGCAGCGCGGCACCACCGGCCCGGTTCCCGCTGAACGATGACGGTGTCCGTTCGGTCTACCTTCCGGTGGATTCGCGTCGGACGAGCCGGAAATCGGCTGTGAGCTTTTCGGGCTTGAAATCCGTGCCGTCCTCGTCGATGCGCTTGAGCAGCAGGTTGACGGCTTTGGCCGCCAAATCGTTCAGATCAGTGCTGACGGTGCGGAATCGTCCGTCCCGTCTCGACCCGGCCGCTCCTGACTGACGCATCGGTGTGAATTGACGCGAATAGTTTGAAAGAAGAGGTTGCAATGACTGAAATCGATGCCCCCGTTTGTGCCGTGGAAACGTCCGCTCGAACCATCGATCGGCATGATCTGCCGTATCGCGTGAACAACGTCGCACTTGCCACCAATCCACTGCATCGCTATTGCGCCGACCCGAATCTGGCAATTTTCGACGGCCGATACTTTCTGTACTGCACCGACGACGGCGTCGATGACTGGGGTTCCACTGCGTTCAGCGTGTACGTTTCCGACAATCTGATGGATTGGGAGCGTTACCCGGCGCTCGACCTGCGCGACGTACCATGGTGGACGGGTTCGGATGGCGCGTGGGCGCCGTCTATAGTGCGTAACGCCGACGGACGATATGTGTTGTTGTTCGTGGCTGATTCGCAGATCGGCACCGCCGTGGCCAACACTCCATATGGGCCTTTCATCCCTACTGTCGAACCGATTGTGCGTAAGGGGACCTTCAGCTGCCACACCATCGATCCGGGCGTATTCATCGACGATGACGGCACCCGCTATTTTTTGTGGGGCAATGGCAAGGCGTGGATCGCGCCGTTTTCCGACGACTGCCTGAGCTTCGACGAATCCAAGGCGATCGGCTGGATTCCGGGTGACTTTCGAGAGGCGATCTGGGTACACAGGCATGACGGTCTGTATTACGCGAGCTGGTCGGAAAACGACACCAGGGACCCGGCATACTGCGTGAAGTACGCGGTAGCCGAATCGTTGGCGGGGCCGTGGAGCGAACCCCGCGTGCTGGTCGAGCAGAATCCCGGGCTTCACTTATACGGCACCGGTCACCATAACATCGTGAACATTCCCGGCACTGACGAATGGATTATCGCCTATCATCGTTTCGCCTACCATCCGTCCGGTCGATGGGCCGGCGGAGATGGATGCCATCGTGAGACGGTGTTCGCCCCGCTCAATCATCTGCCCGACGGCTCGCTTGAGCAGGTGCGCCCTCAGGTCGGTTCCTATGTGCGTCCGTTGGACATTCGGCCCGCCGGCTCGGTTCCGGCTATTCCAGCTTGAAGGCCTTGCGAATCATCAGTATCTGTAGCCAGAATGAGCCGCCGCTCGCCACGATAATCCACAGCAGCGGCACCCATATGATGGCGCCCGGCACGGTGGCCAGCAGTACGATCGGCAGAACGTCAAGCGCGAACACTGCGATGGCGACGAGCGGCTTGAGCACGGCCAGTTTGAACGATTGTCTGATCTGTTCGGTCACGCTTAGCTTGCTGCGACCGGAAAGCGGCAGTACGAACGCCAGCATCACGCCGAGAATCGCAAACACCGCGACGGTGACGCCGTAGACGAGCGAGATGGTGTCGCCACCGTGTTGCATCGACAGGAACCTCAAGTCGAAGGCGGCCAGCGCCCATACTGCGGCGATGATCAGCGACAGTGCGAAATTCGTGCCGATGCGTCGTCTGAACGCGGCGATATAGCCGCGAAAGATGCCGTGATCGCGTGCCTCCTGCATGGTGCGCGCCACCTCGCATGCGGCGGAGGTGGAGATGCCGATGGTGACGATCGGAATCGATCCGACGAACCAGGCGACTGACAGCATCGCCAGATCGCCGATGGTGCTCATCACCACGTTGTACGGATTGTCTTCGCGAAAGAAATTCGATGCCATGTCAGTCCTTCGGTTGCTGCTATTGCGTTATGTACGGCGTCATGCGATTGCGATGCGGTCGACTGCCTATCGGTATAGCCAGTCGATGAATCGCTGCGCGGTGCCGGTGTTCTTGGTGCCGGTTGCGATGCCGATGAGCGCGCTGTGGTCGCTGTCTGCGATGCTCGTCCAACCTGCCGCGTCGGAAAGCTTCAATCCGTAGGATTTCGACGCGCCTTTGCCGGTGCCGGACGAGTCGATCCCGTCGTCGTCTGCATCGCTGAAGCCCTTAAGTTGTACAGTTGCGTCATCGAGCTTGGTATTGTCCGACTTGCTGACGGTCGATTCGAGATTGGTGAGGTATCCGTAGCCGGCCAGCTGCTTGAAAATCTTATGCGGGGCGATGATTACGTCGATTTGCTTGCTGGAAATCATGGTCTGCAGCTTGGTCAGGCCGTCTTTGTCCATATCGAAATAGTCGTCGATGATCACGCTGACGCCGAGCTTGTCTTCCAGCTCGTTTTGCAGATTCGTGGCTTCGCTGGTGGTCAGTGCGTCGTCGACGACGGCCGCGTACAATGCGGGGCGTGCGTCAGGGGAGATAAAGCGCACCGCGAGGAACGTCACCAATGCGATGATGATCGCAGCCGCTGCGACGGGTATCAGAAAATGCTCGCGAAAGTATTCCAGCTTCTTGCGCCAAGGCAGCTGGCGGAAGATGGAGAGTTTGGATTCATTGGCGTATGCCGGAGCCGAGGCCAGTGTGTTGATGGCCTCCTGCTGTTCCTCGGTAAGCTGCGTGCTCAATGCCATGACGATCACCCCTTTAGCGCCAATGCTATCGTGCGTTGCGTGCAATATGCGTTGTGGGGCGCCATGCCGCCACTTGCTCTACTTAAGCGCTTAATATATACTGGTTTTCCGTAAAAGTCAATTATGCTCATTGCAAGGGTTGACGTCCTTGCCGTGGAAACCACGTGAAACAGCCCAAGGAGACAACGATGTTTGATCAGGGACCACATGTTGTGCTGCGTCGTGACGGCGTATGCCTCGTGCTCAAGACCCCGGAAGGCGAAATGCCGCAGGTCGAGTATTGGGGAGGGGATTTCGGCATTACGTCCGATGAATCCGCGCTCAACCAGCTTGACGCGATGACGCTGAAGGTCACTCCGCCACAGGAGAAGCCGGATGCCGCGCTGCGCCCGTCACTGCTGCCGCAAGGTGCCGAGGCCTTCGCCGGCCGCCCGGGCCTGGAGGCCTATCGTGGCGGCAAGCCGGTATTCGTGCGTTGGGCCTCCGTCACCGTCTCTCCGATCGCTGCCGGTGGCGAAACCGAAGCCAACACGCTGAACATCGTGGCCGAAGACGCCGTCAACGCCGTCAAACTGGAACTGAAGCTCTCCATCAAGAAGGGTGGCCTGGTACTGGTCGAACAGACCGTCACCAACATCGACGCAACCGACAATCCGGATGCCGCCGCGCTGACCGTCAACTGGCTGGAATCCACCCTGCCGATGCCGCGTCGGGCCGACACCCTTACCCAGTTCACCGGTCGTTGGCCTCTTGAGAAGCAGCCTCGTACCGCCGTGATGCCGTCCGGTTCCGTGACCCGTGAATGCCGCCACGGCAAGACCAGCCATGAAAGCCCGTGGATGTTCATCGCTTCCGATGGCGAGCCGAAGTGGTCGGAAGGCGAAGTCTGGGCCTGCCATCTCGCATGGAGCGGCAACCAAACCTACCGCATCGACAACATGCCGCCGCACGAGCCGCTCATCGGCGCTGGCGAACTGTTCGGACCGGGTGAGATTCAGTTGGCCGCCGGCGAATCCTATACGGCTCCGCAAGTGTGCTTCTCTTACTCCGCAAACGGCCTTGACGGTATGGCCTCCCGTTTCCATACGTGGCTGCGCTCCCTGCCGAAGCATGTGTCGAGTCCGCGTCCGTTCACGCTCAACACGTGGGAGGCCGTGTACTTTAACCACGACGAATCCACGCTGAAAAAGCTTGCCGACCGCGCCGCAGCCGTGGGCGTGGAACGCTTCGTGCTCGACGACGGCTGGTTCCATGAGCGCCGTGACGACACCAAGGGCCTGGGCGACTGGGTGGTCGATCCGGAGGTCTGGCCGAATGGCCTCGACGGCATCGCCCAGCATGTGCACGACCTCGGCATGCAATTCGGCCTGTGGTTCGAGCCGGAAATGGTGAACCTCGACTCCGATTGCGCCCGCGAGCATCCCGATTGGATTCTCGCCGCCCCGGAGGCCGTGCCATACCGCGAAGACGTCTCCTACCGCACCCAGTATGTACTCGATCTGGCCAATCCGGACGCCTACCGACATGTGCACGACCAGATGGCAGCGCTCGTCGAACAGCTCGGTATCGACTACATCAAGTGGGATCACAATCGTGATGTCACCGAACCGGTGCATGACGGCCGCTACGGTCTGCACGAGCAGACCCTCGCCTGCTATCGATTGTTCGACGATCTCAAAAAGGAATTCCCGAAGCTGGAAATCGAAAGCTGCTCTTCCGGCGGTGCGCGTACCGACGCGGGCATTCTGCAGCATGCCGACCGCATCTGGGGCTCCGATTCCAATGACCCGCGCGACCGCGTGGACATCCAGCGCTACACCGAGCTCGTTGTGCCGCCGGAAATGATCGGCGCGCATGTAGGCCCGTCGCCGGCGCACTCCACATGGCGCGCCACCGAGCTGAGTTACCGTGCGGCCATCTCGCTTGAAGGCTGTTCCGGTTTTGAATGGAACATTCTCGAATGCTCCGACGAAGAGGTCGAACAGCTCAAGGCGTTCGTGAGCCTGTATAAGGAACTGCGTGGCGTGCTGCATCACGGCACCGTGATGCACGCCGACTTCAAGGATTCGGCGCTGCGTGGCCGTGGCGTGGTTTCGGATGACGGCAAGCATGCCGTGTGGGTGGTGGCCACCGTCACCAATCTGCATGACGTGCTCACCGAGCGTCTGCGCATGAAGGGCCTCGATCCGAAACGTACGTACGGCGTACGTCTGCGTGATGAGGTCGGCGAAGTGCGCTGGGGCTGGAATACCCCGCAGTGGATCACCGCTGCGCAGATGGGCGGCTTCAGGGTCTCGGGCCAGCTGCTTGAGCAGGTCGGTTTGCAGCTGCCGCCGCTGTGGCCGCTTGAGGCGATCGTGCTTGAGGTGGAGGCGCTGTAGTCTGGCGATGCCGTTCCGTTGAACCCAATGGTGGCGCGAAACTCATGAATCCCTCCCGCGTAATCCAGGAGGGATTCATGAGTTTCGCGCCACCATCGAAAAGGGCGTCGGATTCATGAGTTTCGCGCCATGACTCCATCCCCGGCGGTGCCACCCCGTACTTGTGTGAGCTGGTAGGCGGCGAACAGCACGATCAGCCAGATGATGCCGGCGTACACGGCGATGCGATAGCTGGCGGAGAAGCACATCAGCACTACGACCAGCGCCATGAACGCAATTACCACATACGGTGTCACGCGGGCGAACGGCAGTTTGAACACGATCCTGTCGAGCGCCTCCTGGCCCTTCAGGCCCTTGAGTTCGGCCGGGCCGTCGCCGGCGGCCACTACGCGGCGGAACTTCAGCTCGGTGATCATGATCATCGTCCAGTTGATGGCGGCCGCGATGGTGGCGATCGACATCAGATAGTTGAATGCGAATTCCGGCCATACGAACACCACCACCACGGCGATGGCGATGATGATGGCGGAGGTGATCACGCCGCCGACCGGCACGCCACGTTTGCTGAGCTTGCCGAGATATGCCGGCGCGTTGCCCTGCTTCGCCAGCGAGTAGAGCATGCGGGAATTGGCGTACAGACCCGAGTTGTACACGCTCATTACGGCGGTCAGGCATACGAAGTTGAGGATTCCGGCGGCCGCGTGCACGCCCACGGAATCGAAGATCTGCACGAACGGGCTGGAGTCGCCGTCGATCTTGCTCCACGGCACCACGGCCATGATCACACCGAGCGCCACGATGTAGAACACGAGGATTCGCCAGATGATGCCGTTCGTGGCCCTCGGGATGGTGGTGCGCGGATTCTCGGTCTCGCCCGCGGTGATGCCGATTAGCTCGGTGCCGCCGAAACTGAACATCACCACGACCAGCGCCATCATCAGGCCGGTCCAAGTGCCGTCGGCGTTACGGCTCATCAACCCGTGCGGGAGGAAGCCGCCGTCGATGGTGAACCAGTTGGCGAATGATGCACGGATGCCCGATGCGGTCGGCACGTTCGCAATGATGACGTACAGGCCGCCGAGGATCATGGCGATCACGGCCACGATTTTGATGATGGCGAACCAGAACTCGAATTCGCCGAACTTGTTTACGCCCATCAGGTTCAGTGCGGCGATGGCCACGAGGAACACGACCGCCGAGACCCATTTCGGGATGTTTGGGAACCAGTAGTTCACGAACGAACCGACTACGGAAAGTTCCACCATGGCCACGAGTACGTAGTTGAACCAGTAGTTCCAGCCGGAGATGAATCCGGCGCGCTTCGACCAGTAGCGGGTGGCGTAGTAGCTGAATGCGCCTGCTTTCGGATCTTCTACCGCCATCTCGCTCAGCGCACGCACGATCAGGAAGATCGCGAGGCCGCCGATCAGGTAGGCGAGCAGAATGGACGGGCCGGCGAGTCCGATGGATTCGCTGGAACCGTAGAATAGGCCGGTGCCGATTGCACCGCCCAATGCGATCAGTTGGATGTGACGATTTTTCAGTGACTTGCGTAGCGTCGGCGGAACCGGCACGTCGTCGGTTTCGCGCGGCTTATTCACGGCATTGACGTCGCTCATGAATGGCCTCTTCTTCTCTTGGCTTTGGAACACCACTGATTGTATCCAAGCGCACACATATCCGTACGTCACCGTTCACGGCGAACCAGGGTTCTTGTCTGCGGGGCCTGACGGATGCGGGGGAGAAGATGGAGTTCGTGGCGCCATGTGGGTGTCGTGGGTGCCCTATGCCTACAGCGAACGGCAGGATGATGGCCGTGGTGTCAGACGGTCATGACGATGGCGAGCATTGTGGATCCGAAACGCTGGAATCGTTTCCAAAAGCATGTCCTATGATGGTAGGACCGGTATGCGGTTGCCGGCGGTACCGCTATGGACTCGATGCATGAAACGTTCAGGTAAGGGAATTTACGATGGGGTGGTTCCGGTGGCTTCGGGCGAGGCGGCAGGGCGTATAAGGCCAACGAGAGGTGGGCAGCGATTATGGAACAGCAGGAAGGCAAGACCGTCGTTACCATACGTGATGTGGCGCAGCGCGCCGGCGTCGCCGTTTCGACCGCGTCTCGTGCCCTGAGTGGCGGCTCGGCGTCCGAAGCGACCCGGCGGAAGGTTCAGGAGGCTGCCGA
The DNA here is from genome assembly GCF_000513015.1 of Bifidobacterium sp. MSTE12. Lineage (NCBI taxonomy): Bacteria > Bacillati > Actinomycetota > Actinomycetes > Bifidobacteriales > Bifidobacteriaceae > Bifidobacterium > Bifidobacterium sp. MSTE12. The sequence continues at coordinate 20,949 of NZ_AZYA01000041.1, forward strand.
GGCGCTGCATTTCGTGCCGAATCCTGCGGCGAGGCGTCTGACCGGTGGGCATAGCAACGTAGTGGCATTGGTGGTGGACGAGCCCACGGACTTCCTGTTCCGTGATGACTTCCTGGCCGGCATTCTCGGCCAGTTGAGTATGTCGCTCGCTCGGGAGAACCTGCTGCCGTTCCTGATTCTGGCCGAGCCCGATAACGCCAAGGGGTTCGAACAGCTGCTACATCGCTCCGGCGCTGAAGGCGTGGTGGTGGCGAGTTTTCATGAAGGCCGTAAGTTCGCCGATATGCTCAAACGGTTCGATAAGCCCACCGTGTTCATCGGCAGTCCGCCGAAGGGCTTCAAATGCCCATATGTGGATGTCGACAATTACGACGGTGGTTATCAGGCCGGCAAATTGCTGGTGGAACGCGGCTGCAGGCACATTGCCCTTATCGAGGGGCCGCGCGATATGCCCACGCCGAAGGAACGTACGGCCGGATTCCGTGCCGCGTTGAAGGAGCAGGGGCTTGAGCCGATCGCTTCGTATGCGGGTAGTTATGAGATGGATAACGGTCTCAAATCCATGGAGCGGATTATTGCCGAGTATCCGCAGGTGGATGGTGTTTTCGCGCATTCCGACAAGATTGCGGCTGGCGCGTTGCATGTGCTTGACCGGTTCGACAAGCAGGTGCCGCAGGATGTCGCCGTCGTAGGATTCGACGATCTGCAGGCCGCACGTCTGCTCAATCCGCAGTTGACGACGCTCGCCCAACCGCTGGATGATATGGCGGAGGCGGCTACGCGCATGCTTGCGCATCGTTTGGAAAACGGTACGTGGCGCGTTTCGTTCCAGCGTTTTCCAGTGCGTCTGGTCCGTCGCGAATCCGCCTGACGGAAGTGTTTTTCCTATCGTCGTACGTGCCGTCTTCATGTTGCGGGAACGGTGCTGCGGTTGTTGCATTTCCTGCAGGGATGAGATTCTCACATCGGTGGCTGAGGTGCTTGCAATGCGTGAGATTGCGTGGCACATGTCAAACGTTTTTTGGAACCGCTTGCAAAATAGTTTAGTAAATTGACGATATTCGTTAGTCGACGAAACTATATCAGGGGGCAAGATAGAGTGGCGGTCAACATGGTCGAATATGTCTAAAAGCATTGGAATATCAGCGATTTGTATCGGCATGTGCAACACGCCGAGATGATGGCGTTACCCCTTGAAAGGGTGTATCTTTGGAGTCACTTGATGGAAACGGTTCCATCAAACGTGAGAAAACATCGAGGTTTTCTCACAAGATCGTTGCACACAGCAGTGCAACGAACAAGGGAGAGTGACGTACATCGCAGTGCGTTGCAAGGAAAAGAGGACGAGATGAACAAGTTCAAGCCGGCACTGGCATCCGTCACGGCCCTGGCCATGATCGTTGGCCTAGGTGCCTGTGGAAGTTCCAATAATTCCAGTGACAGTTCAAGTGCGGACGGCAAGATCACCATCAAGGTGCAGACCTTCAACAATCCGGGTTTCGGCAAGCCGACTTCGGAACGCCCGGGTGCAGACCTCTAGGCCAAGTATGAGAAGGCCCATCCGAACGTCAAGATCGAAGAGACCGCGGCCGCATCTTCCGATGATGCGCGTGCAGCCTTCAACACCGCAATTTCCACCGGTTCCAACGCCTATGACGTATACGTGGCCGAAGTTGACTGGATGCCCTCATTGCTCGCCATGCCCGACAAGTTCGTTGATCTGAGCTCCTACACCAAAGACAACGACTGGGTGGCGTGGAAATCCGAAAGCGCTACCGTCGACGGCAAGTTGATCGGTGCGGGTACCGACATCGGCCCTGAAGGCATCTGCTACCGCGCGGACCTGCTCGAGAAGGCGGGTTTCCCGTCCGACCGTGAATCCGTGGCCGAATGGCTCGGCGGCGATGATGCCACTTGGGACTCCTTCTTCAAGGCGGGCAAGGAATACACCGAGAAGACCGGCTTGCCGTGGTATGACTCCATGGCCAGTAATTGGCAGTCCATGATCAATCAGGTCGAGGAATCCTACGTATTCAAGGACGACAAGATTATTGCCGCCGACAATGCCAAGATCAAGGATCTGTACGACCAGCTGACCGCCACCAAGGATATGTCCGCCCATCTGACCCAGTGGAGCGACGACTGGAACGCAGCCTTCAAGTCCGACACGGGCTTCGCCACCATCCAGTGCCCGGCATGGCTGATCAACAACATCAAGGGCAACACCGGTGAGGATTTCCAAGGCTGGGATATCGCCGACGTCTTCCCGGGTGGTGGCGGTAATTGGGGCGGCTCCTATCTGGTCGTTCCGGAATCCTCCCCGGTCAAGGACGAGGCCGCCAAGCTCGTGGCATGGCTGACCGAAGCCGATCAGCAGGTCTCCGTGTTCACCACTGCCAACAACTATCCGAGCTCCGAAGGTGCGCAGGCCTCCTCCGATGTGTCCAGCAAGACCGACGCCTACCTGAACGATGCTCCGACGGGTAAGATCTTCGCCAACCGAGCGAAGGCCTACGACATCGTCCCGTACAAGGGCAGCCAGTACTTCGACATTCAGACCAAGATGGTCGACGCCCTGAATCGCGTCGATGCGACCCAGGAACAAACTCCTGACCAGGCTTGGAAGCAGTGGTTGGAAGACGTGAAGGCCCTAAGCTGACAGACATCTCGTGAAGGACCCGGTCCCGGCCGAACCCATCATCCATAGGCCGGGTCGGGTCCTTTCTTCTGAGCGCATCGCACTCAACGCAACCGGCATCCTCTGCAATCACAACGACGTGAACTAGGAGCAATCATGTCACGATCAACCAAGCAGCCGACCCCATGGCGCACCCGGCTAGGACAGTTCGAATGGAAGGCGTCTCCATACCTCTATATCGCGCCGTTCTTCCTGCTGTTCGCAGTGGTGGGCCTGTTCCCGCTGCTGTTCACTGTATATATCGCAACGCGCCAATACAACACCCTGACCGGTGATGGCGGCGTAGCCATCTGCGGCGCAACCTGCAATAGCGACGAGCCCAGCATCTGGGCCAACTTCAACTGGGTACTGCACCAGCAATCCTTCTGGGACGCGCTACGCAATTCCTTCTCCATCTTCATCCTCAGCTCGGTTCCGCAAATCATTCTGGCGCTGTTCCTGGCATGGATCCTCAACGCGAATCTCAAAGCGAAAACCTTCTGGCGCATGGGAGTGCTGTTGCCATACATCGTGGCACCGAGCGCGGCCGGCATCATCTTCTCGCAGATCTTCTCCGACAAGATGGGTGCCATCAACGTGCTGCTGACCGATATCGGACTGAACCCCATCATGTGGCACGGCAACGCCTTCTGGTCGCATGTGGCCATCGCCACCATCGTGAACTTCCGCTGGACCGGCTATAACACGCTGATTTTCCTCGCCGCCATGCAGGCCATCCCGAACGACGTACTCGAGGCGGCCGTAGTCGATGGCGCCGGCAAATGGCGCACCTTCCGTTCGGTGGTGTTGCCGATGCTGCGGCCCACATTGATCTTCGTGATCATCACCTCCACCATCGGCGGACTGCAGATCTTCGACGAGCCACAGATGTTCCACAACGGCACTTCCGGGTACGGCGGACCGAACCGGCAGTACCTCACGCTCTCGCTATACCTGTGGGATATGGGCTTCAACAAGGTCACGATCGGGCAGCCGAACCTAGGTCGCGCGGCGGCCGTGGCGTGGATCCTGTTCCTGATCATCGTGCTGTTGGCCGTGCTGAACTTCTGGCTGACGCAACGACTCGCCTCGGGCGGACAGCCGAAGATCGACAAAATCAAACTGGCCGAACTCAACGCACGGCAGGAAGCCGAATATGAGCTGGCAAAGCGATCGGGAGTCGAGGCCCGTCGTGCAGCCTCGGCAACGGCCGCTTCGACCGACGCCGCCGAAAGGAAGTGACCCAAGATGACCGATATCACCAACGAAGGCAACAAGCGCGATCTGGGCACTCCGGCACTTGAGCAGATGTACGGCAAGGGCGTGGCCCGTTCCGCAGCGAAACAACGCCGTCGTAAGACGTTGGAAGTGACCAGCGAAGGACGCCGCGCAGGGTGGGGCACGTATGCGATTCTCGTCGTGACGATCCTGATTTTCGTGTTCCCGCTGTATGTGGCGCTTTCGATTGCGTCGCAAAACAGCTCCAGCACGCAGTACGGCGTGCAGGCGCTGATTTTCGGCAGCGGACTGATCAAGAACATCTCGCGCGCATTCGGCGCCATGAAATTCTGGCAGGCGTTGAGCGGCACCCTGTTCGTGGCAATCGTCACGTCGGTATCGACGGTGTTCTTCTCCACGCTGGCAGGCTACTCATTCTCCAAACTGCGGTTCCGCGGCCGTGGCGTGCTGTTCACCATCGTGATCGGTACCATGGCCATCCCGCAGCAGTTGAGCATCGTACCGCTGTACATCATGGCCAACAAGGCCGGATTGTTCGGTTCGATCTGGGCCGTGATCATTCCGGGTCTGGTCAGCGCGTTCGGCGTGTTCTGGATGACGCAATACCTGCAGGACGCCCTGCCTTACGAGCTGATCGAAGCGGCGCGCGTGGACGGCTGTTCCATGTTCCGCACCTTCATCTCCGTGGCGGTGCCCGCAGCCCGGCCGGCGGCCGCGATGCTGTTCCTGTTCACGTTCATCGCGCAGTGGACCAACTACTTCTGGCCCATGCTTATTCTCGGCCCGAACAAGAACAGCATGCTCACCGTTGCCGCGGCAACCCTGAAGGGCGCGTACTTCACCGACTACACCATCGTGATGGCCGGCGTGGTGCTCACCACCTTCCCGCTCATCCTTCTCTTCGCTGTCGCCGGCAAGCAACTGGTTTCCGGCATCATGGCCGGTGCGGTGAAGGGCTGATGCGGATTTGGCCTCCGCCGTCGGGCCGTATACATGTACCCTTGTGACGAGGGTGCCGGCTACAGGGGTTGCGCTCGCTCTGGCGCAACCCCTGTTTCATGCGTGTTGATGCGTGTCACAGACATATGTTCTCCAGTTTCGTAGTGTTCAATAAGAAGTAGGTTTTTCTTAAGGGGCACGCGTCTGGAGGAGCACAATGGCGTTCGTCAAAGACATGATTCGCATGTGGCTGCGATCGTGGAAGCGATTCGTCTCGATCGCCATGATTACCCTGCTCGGCGTGGCCGTACTCACCGGCATCTACGCGGGATGTCGCGATGCGTTCCTCGCGTCGGACCGGTTCTTCGACGCCCAGGGCATGCATGATATTCAGGTGTTGTCGACGGCTGGGCTGAGCGATGCCGATGTCACCGCGCTGCGACGGGTCACTGGCGTACGGAAGGTGCAGGCTGAGCGCTCGCAAAGCGTAACCATCGATGTGGGCGGCGACAAGTCCGTAACCATGCAGGAAATCGGCACGAACGGCATCGACCAGCCATACCTGCAGGAAGGTCGCATGCCGACCAAATCCGGTGAGGTCGCAGTTACCAAGCAATTCATCAAGGATTCCGGCCATACGATCGGCGACCGCATCACCGTCACACCTGAAGCATCCCAAG
>NZ_AZYA01000042.1:0-34740 GCF_000513015.1 Bifidobacterium sp. MSTE12
ATGAGAGAGCACCCTTCATGATTCGTGGAATCAGTCGAGCACCTTCAGACCCGGCAGTTCCTTGCCCTCGAGGAACTCGAGGGAGGCGCCGCCGCCGGTGGAGATGTGGGAGAAGCCATCCTCCGGGAAGCCGAGATTGCGCACTGCGGAGGCGGAATCACCGCCACCGACGATGGTGAACGCACCGGCCGCAGTGGCGTCGACCAGACCCTGGGCAACGGCCTCGGTACCGGCTGCGAAGGCCGGAACCTCGAACACACCCATCGGACCGTTCCACACGACGGTCTTGGAGTCGACGATCTTGTCGTGGAAGAGCTTCTGGGAATCCGGGCCGATATCCAGACCCATCTTGTCGGCCGGGATGGCGTCGGCGGCCACGACTTCCGGAGCGATGTCCTCATCGGACTTCGGGAAGACCGGGTTCACGACGATGTCGGTCGGCAGCACGAGTTCGACGCCGTTCTTCTCCGCACGCTCGATGTAGCCCTTGACGGTTTCGACCTGGTCCTCTTCCAGCAGGGAGGTGCCCACCTCGAGGCCCTTCGCCTTGAGGAAGGTGTAGACCATGCCGCCGCCGATGACCAGACGATCGGCCTTGTCAAGCAGGTTCTCGATCACGCCGAGCTTGTCGGAGACCTTGGAACCACCGAGTACGACGGTCAGAGGACGCTCTGGATCGACGGTGGCGCGGGACAGGGCCTTGACCTCCTTCTCGACCAGCAGACCTGCGGCGGCCGGCAAATCGGCGGCAACGTCATAATTGGAGCCCTGAGCGCGATGCACAACGCCGAAGCCATCGGATACGAAGGCCTCGCCAAGGGCGGCGATCTTCTTGGCGTATGCGGCACGCTCCTCCGGATCCTTGCTGGTCTCCTCAGGATTGAAACGCACGTTCTGCAGCAGTACGACATCGCCGTCGTTCATTGCGGCGACCTTGGCCTGGGCGTCCTCACCATAGGTATCGGAGGCCAGCGGGACCTCAACGCCGAGCAGCTCGCCAAGACGAGTGGCGACCGGTGCGAGGGACAGCTCCGGCACGACCTTGCCCTTCGGACGACCGAGATGAGCCATCAGAATGACCTTTGCGCCTTCCTCGCGCAGGGCCTTGATGGTCGGCAGAGCGGCCTTGATACGACCGTCATCGGTGATCGTGGTGCCGTCCAGCGGAACGTTGAAATCAGCGCGGACCAGAACGCGCTTGCCCTTGAGATCTCCAAGATCCTTAAGTGTCTTCATGTATTTCCTTTCCTAGCCGCAATAAGCATGGAATGGCCATATTGCCACTTCTGAATCATACAAGCCCAAACGAACAAAAACACCATGCCGTTCGAAAACGTGCATGGTGTTTTGTATGGCGTTTCGTCGTTCAGGCGTCCTGTCGTCGTGCCTTCTCGGTCTTTTCGGCGAGCTGAAGCAGTCGACGGATGCGGCCTGCGATGGCATCCTTGGTGATCGGCGGCTCGGCAAGACGTCCCAACTGTTCCAAAGAGGCATCGGCATGGTCGAGTCGCAACTGTCCCGCGGACTTGAGATTGTCGGGAATGTCATCCCCCAGAATCTCAAAGGCCTGACGCACCTTGTCGCATGCCTCGGCAGCGGCCTTGGCGCTACGGCGCATATTGGCGTCATCGAAATTCGCCAGACGATTCGCCTTGCCCCGCGCTTCACCATCGGAACGTTTACCGGTCCATTCACGAGCGGAATGGGGGGCGCCCATCAGAATGAGCATGCGTTCGATCGCATCGGGATCACGCAGGGTCACACGCTCCGAGCTGCGCAGACGGCGGGACTTCGCCGTGATGCCCAGACGCCTCGCCGTGGATACCAAGGCCAAGGCGGCCTCATGGTTCGGACATACGATCTCAAGGTAGCTCGCCTTGCCGGGGTCGGACAGGCGACCGTTCGCCAGAAAGGCACCACGCCAAGCGGCCTTGATCTGGGTGATCTTGCCGTTGATGATTTCGCTGGGCAGTCCGAGCACCATGTTTTTGGTATAGCGGCTATACAGACCGGTCTGCAGCACAAGAGCCGCGCTCCCTTTGGGGACTCGAATCACGTAGCGCTGAACGATGCCCGTCGGAGTCTGCCTGGAGACCGGGGTCAACGTGGTTTCATGGCCATACAGATTCTTGATGGTGTCCTGCAGCCACAAAGCCGCATCCTTGGAGTCAAGCTGAGCCTGCACCAGAACATGATGATCCACCGTGTGCAAACCATTGCCGAATCGAATCATCGAAGTGGCCTGCGCCTTTTTGGCGATGGGCAATTCGTTGTCGATTGCGGCCAGCTCGCTTTTGACATCATCCAGAAGAGCCAAGAGCCAACCTCCTACTTTCCTGTTCTTCCCAAAATTTCAGGCGAGTCGCGGGGTAAATCCGCACTGCCACGGCTTACTGTGATACCGAATATCTTGGACAATCACAGTGTATTTTCGTTATGTTCGGACGTTACATTCTCATCATACGGTCATTTTTCCGCAGAGCGCTTATCGAGTTCACGTGCGGAGACGGTGACGGAAAGACCTCTCGTACGCAAACGCTTGGCAAGGGCCTCGCTCATGGCCACGGAACGATGCTGCCCACCGGTGCATCCAATGGCGATGGTGACATAATGTTTGTCCTCCTGCGCATACCCCTCGATCGCGACTGCGATGGCCCGTTCATAGGCATCGAGGAATTCCTGGGCCCCATCGCTGGAAAGCACATAATCACTGACCGGCTGGTCCTTGCCTGTCATGGAACGCAGCTGCGGCACCCAGAACGGATTCGGCAGGAAGCGAACGTCGGCCACGAAATCGGCGTCGATTGGAATGCCGTATTTGAATCCGAAGCTGAAGATGTGCACGGAAACGGTGGTCGGTCCGGATCCGAGCATGGCCTCGTACAGCTTCGTCGACAATTGATGGATGCTCAGTTTGGAGGTGTCGATGACGATGTCGGCACGTTCCTTGAGATTCTCCAGCAGATCGCGCTCCTCGAGAATGCCGTCGATCAGGCGGTTGCCCTGTTGCAACGGATGCGGCCTGCGCACCGATTCGTAACGCTTGATTAACACTTCGTTGCTGGCATCGAGGAACAGGATGCGCGTCTTGACGCCCAAATCGTCCAGATGGCTCAGCACCGCCGACAGATCGTCGAAGTAGTCACGGGAACGCACGTCGATCACGGCCGCCAATTTGTGGATGCCCGACCCGGCGGTGGTCATCATGTCGACCAGTGGCACCAACAGTTTCGGAGGCATGTTGTCGACCACGTACCAGCCCATATCCTCCACGCTGTCGGCCGCATGGGACCGCCCCGCCCCGCTCATGCCGGTGATGAGCAGCACCTCGAAGCCCTCCGCCGGCGCGGCTGCGCTGAAATGTGTGCCTGCGTGCTGCCTGTCGATCTCATTGTCCTGTGCCATCACAATGCCTCCTCCAGCGCCATGCGCATCGCATGTTCCAATCGTTCGTCCTGCTTGATATCGACGGCAGCGTTCGTAGGGGGATCCCCATCCCACATGCCGGTCATCAGCAGCACCTGAATCATGGCCTGATACAGTAGCATTTCCTCACCGCCGATGGCATACCCGCCCTGCCGTCTCCACGCCTGCATGAGCTTGGTCGGACGTGGATCGTAGACGACATCCAGCAATGTGCCATTCACCTCAAGACCGCTGGCCGCCAAGGCCGTGGCGATACCGTCGGCGGCCAGCCCCGGAATCGTATTGATCACCACCCGTGCTTCGCTCAACGCATCCATGGCATCATCCATGGTGACGATGTCGATGGGATGCTCGCCCGAAAGGAATTTTCTCGCCAGAGGTTCCAATTCCGCATTCTTGTCGGGATGCCGCGCAACCACTGTGATATGACTGATTCCCGCCATGGCCGTGCACGCGGCCAATGCGGAGGTGGCGGTGTTGCCGTTGCCTATGATCACGGCGTTCCCTGCATGATTCGCGGGCGCATTCTGGTTCCGCATCCGATAGGCATGCTCGAATGCCATCTGGATGCCCGGCACATCCGTGTTATACAACTTGATGTATGGAAGATCCGCATCTCCGACTTGATGAGAACGGGTCCAGTCGAAGATGGCGGTATTGGCGACGTTCAGTTCCTTCGCCCATATATTGGATGGTTCGCCGTACGGCTGAATCGTTCTTTTCAGCGGCATGGTCAGACTGAGTCCCGCCCAACCGGAATCAAGCGACTTCAGAAAATCCTCGAGGTCGCATTCCCCCACTTCGTGTTTGTCGTAGAACCAGTCCTCAAGTCCCAGCGCATGATAGGCCGCATTGTGCAACACCGGGGAAAGGGAATGCGCGATGGGCTTCCCCAGAACGGCGCAACGATGATTCGCATTCGGCATGTTCCCCTCCTTGACGTTCACCCTCATGCTAACAACTCCGCCGCCGTTTTGCGTTGCATGGTCCTATTTCGTTCCATCCTTCGGAATGTTCTCGGATCGTTCCCGGTCCTGGTCCTGCGCATGCAGGGCATGGTATATCGATTCCGCCTTGGCGCGTCCGATGCCTTTGACCTGTTCAAAGTCCTCGACGCTCGCCTCACGCATGGCACGAACCGAGCCGAAATGATTGAGCAATCGTTTCTGATAGGATTCGCCGATACCGGGAATATCATCGAGGACCGATCGCAATGCTCCCTTCCTCCGGGTTCGGCGGTGATAGGTGATGGCGAAACGATGTGATTCGTCACGTACACGTTGCAGCAGATACATGCCTTCCGATTGACGTTTGAGGATGATCGGATAGTCATCGTCAGGCACCCACACCTCTTCAAGACGCTTGGCCAGACCGCAGACGGCCACATCATCGACGCCGCAATCCTCCAGGGCGCGGGCGGCCGCCATGACTTGGGGCCTGCCACCGTCGACCACCACGAGATTCGGCTTATACGCGAAGTGGCGACGGTCCGTGTTCTGCCGGACGGGAACGTTGCCCGGGTCGGTATTTTCGCAGGTCCGGGATGTTCGTGCCTCCCGTTGTTCGTTGTCCATGCTTTCGCCGGTATCGCCCGCGATATTGCCGTGTCGGAACCGGCGGGTCAGCGTTTCATACAGCGCGCTCAAATCGTCCAATGCACCTTGCCCGTCCGCGCCGCGGATGGCGAACCTGCGGTATTCGGACTTCTTTGCGATGGCATCTTCGAACACCACCATCGAAGCGACCTGGAAGGCGCCTCCGACGGTGTTGGAGATGTCATAGCATTCGATGCGCAGTGGCGCCTGTTCGAGGCCCAGGGCCTTGGCTACATCGTTCATGGCGGTGGTACGCGCGCCCATATCGCTGATGCGGCTCATCTTGCTGCGCTGCATCGCCTGTCTGGCGTTGTCGCTGGCACGGTCCATAAGCTGCCTCTTGTCGCCTCGGCTGGCCACACGAATGGTCACTGCCGATCCGCGCAGGCCACTCAACCATCGTTCGAGGTCTTCACGCCGTGCCGGTTCGATCGGTACGACGACCTCTCGTGGCACCGGCGCAATCGGAGCGAGCAGGTCGGCCCGGCCGGTCTGCTCCTGCCGTTCGTTACGCTCACGGGTGGCCTGCGCCCGGGCAATGGCGTCGGTGGCGGTTATGGACTGCGTGGATCCGATGGCATTGCGCCGTTCGGAGATGACGGTACCCTGCGTCATCGTCTCATGCTCAATATTCAGGCCGGCCTCTCCCGTCGCTTCCGAATACACTTGCATGATCAGGTCGGCGATTAGCTCCTCGTCGCCAATATCCTCCACCCGTTCCACACTCCAGTTGCGCTCGCCTCGGATCGAGCCGGCGCGTACGAAGAATGCGTGCACGGAAGCTTCGAGTTCGTCGGAGTCGATGCCGAAGATGTCAGCGTCGACGTCGGAGTCGAACACCACGGCGTTCTGTTCGATGACCGTCTGCAACATCTGGATCTGATCACGCAACCGGGCCGCTTGTTCGAATTCGAGTTCGGCGCTGGCCGCCTTCATCTCTCGCGTAAGCTGCGCGATGTACGATTTGCCGATTCGACCGGTGAGCACACCGACAAGCTGTTCGCTCATTGCACGATGTTCATCCACGCCGATGCGTCCGACGCATGGCGCCGAACATTTGCCGATGGAGGCCAGCAGACATGGCCGGTTCGTGACTTCGGCCTTGTGGTAGACGCTCTGCGAACAGGTGCGTACGGGGAACGTCTTCAACAATCGGTCGAGACTGTGCCGCAGGTCCCATACTTTCGCATAGGGGCCGAAATATCTGGTGTCACGACGCTTGCGGCTGCGGGTGATCCATACGCGGGGAACCCGTTCCCCCGACGAAATCGCCAGATATGGATACGTCTTGTCATCACGGAACACCACGTTGAACCGCGGATCGAACTCCTTGATCCACGTGTATTCCAGCGTCAACGACTCCAGTTCGGTGCCGACCACGGTCCACTCGAGGCTACGTGCGGTAAGCACCATGGTCTGCGTGCGCGGATGCAATTGGTAGAGCGGTTGGAAGTAGTTGGCCAGACGGTTGCGCAGGTTCTTCGCCTTGCCGACATAGATGACGCGACCTTCTCCGTCACGCCATTTATAGACGCCCGGCCGTGCCGGAATATCCGATGGTTTCGGCCTGAACAGGTCACGCGTGTCTCCCAACAGGGGAGCTCCGTTCCTGTTCACTCCCCTGCCATCACCTTCCATGGCATATGAAGCGTCATCCCGCAGACTCGCAGCCGTTTTCCTCCAAACCTCCGGACTATGTCGTTCGATCATCATGCCCGCAGCATGCCTTTGAGGAACTTGCCGGTCCAGGACCGCTCGCATTGGATGACCTGCTCCGGCGTTCCCTCGGTGACGATGGTGCCGCCGCCGTCACCGCCCTCGGGTCCCAGATCGATGATCCAATCCGCTGATTTCACCACATCGAGATTGTGTTCGATCACAATGACGGTGTTGCCTTTGTCCACCAATCCTTGGAGCACGAGCAACAGTTTGCGCACATCCTCGAAATGCAGGCCGGTGGTCGGCTCATCGAGAATGTACACGGTTTTGCCGGTGGAACGGCGTTGCAGCTCAGTGGCGAGCTTCACGCGCTGGGATTCGCCGCCGGACAGCGTCGGGGCCGGCTGTCCAAGGCGAATATATCCGAGGCCGACCTGCACCAAAGTATCGAGATAACGCGAGATGGAAGGATACGCCTTGAAGAATCGAGCGGCCTCCTCGATGGGCATATCGAGTACGTCGGCGACGGATTTGCCATTGTACTTCACCTCGAGGGTCTCACGGTTGTAGCGCTTGCCATGACATTCCTCGCAGTCAACGTAGACATCCGGCAGGAAGTTCATCTCGATTTTCAGCGTACCGTCTCCATGGCAGGCTTCGCATCGACCGCCCTTGACATTGAACGAGAATCGTCCCGGACCGTATCCGCGCACCTGCGCTTCGGGCGTTTTGGCGAACAGGGTGCGAATCTTGTCCCATACGCCGGTATAGGTGGCCGGATTGGAGCGCGGGGTGCGTCCAATCGGATTCTGGTCGACATGAATCACCTTGTCGCACTGACCGACGCCTTCCACACGGGTGTATTTGCCAGGCACGATACGTGCGCCGTTGAGCTTGTCCGCGAGGACCGGATAGAGAATCTGGTTGACCAGCGTGGATTTTCCCGATCCGGAAACGCCCGTCACACAGGTGAACACTCCCAACGGAAAGTTCACCGTCAGATCCTTGAGATTGTTTTCACGGGCACCCACCACGCGCAGTTGCTTGGTCTTGCGCACCTTGCGACGTGATTCGGGCACCGTGATCTCACGACGTCCGGCAATGTAGTCGCCAGTGATGGACCTCGGCGCGTCGGTGAGTTTTCTGGCGGGGCCGGAATATACGACTTCCCCGCCATGTTCTCCTGCGCCGGGACCGATATCGATCACCCAGTCGGCGTTCGTGATGGTGTCTTCGTCATGCTCGACGACGATCAGCGTGTTGCCGAGGTCGCGGAGATGATGCAACGTGGTGATCAGACGCTCGTTGTCACGTTGATGCAGCCCGATGGAAGGCTCATCGAGCACGTACATCACGCCGACCAGACCCGAGCCGATCTGCGTGGCCAGACGAATGCGCTGCGCCTCGCCGCCGGACAATGTCTTGGCGGCTCGTGACAACGTCAGGTAGTTCAGACCGACATCGTTGAGAAAGCCCAATCGTGCACGGATTTCCTTGACCACCTCTCCCGCAATCTGCGCGGCGGAGCCTTCGAGCTGCAGATTGTTAATCCAGTCAAGACTGTGTTCGACCGCCATGTCGCACACGTCCGCGATGGATTCGTCGCCGACGGTGACGGCCAGCACTTCCGGACGTAACCGACGACCATGGCATGCCTGACATGGCACTTCACGCATATACGACTCGTAGTACTGTTTCATCTGGTCGGAGTCGGTTTCATCATGGCGGCGCATGAGCGTGCGGACCACGCCCTCGAAACCGGTCGAATACTCGCGCATGCGGCCCCAACGGTTACGGTATGAGACCTGCACCTTGAAATCACGGCCATACATGATGGCATGACGGACCTCCTCCGGAAGCTTCTTCCACGGAGTGTCCAGATCGAAGCCCATCTCATCGCCAAGGCCTTCAAGCACATGACGATAATATTCGCCGGTGCCCTTGGTCAATCCCCATGGTTCGATGGCGCCCTCGTTGAGCGTCTTATCGGGGTCGGGAATCACCAGTTCCGGATCGATTTCCAGCTTGTATCCGATGCCGGTGCACACCGGGCATGCGCCATATGGGGCGTTGAAGGAGAAGGTACGCGGTTCGATCTCGTCGAGTTCCAGTTGATGGCCGTTCGGGCATGCCCGTTTTTCGGAAAATGGCTTGCGCCGGTCCGGATCCTTCTCATCCAAATCGACGAAATCGGCGACGATCACGCCCTTGGCGAGTTTCAACGCGGTCTCCACCGAATCGGTCAGGCGCTGTCGGATACCGTCTTTGACCACCAGACGGTCCACCACCACCTCGATAGTGTGCTTCTTCTGCTTGGTGAGCTTGATATCATCCGACAGCTGCCTCATCTCACCGTCGATGAGAGCACGGGCATAGCCGTCCCCGCGAAGCAGCTCCAGCAGATCCTCGAACTCACCTTTGCGCCCACGTACCACCGGCGCAAGTATCTGGAATCGCGTACGTTCCGGATACGTCAACAATGCGTCGACCATCTGCTGCGGGGTCTGCGCGCTGACCAGCGAACCGCATTCCGGACAATGCGGAATACCGGTACGGGCGAACAGCAGTCGCAGGTAATCATAGACTTCGGTGATGGTTCCGACGGTGGAACGCGGATTACGGTTCGTGGTCTTCTGATCAATGGAGACCGCCGGACTCAGTCCCTCAATGAAGTCGACGTCGGGCTTGTCCATCTGGCCGAGGAACTGACGTGCATACGCCGACAATGACTCGACATAGCGACGCTGGCCCTCGGCGAACAGCGTATCGAACGCCAGCGAGGACTTGCCCGATCCGGACAAACCGGTGAATACGACCATACGGTTTCGCGGAAACTCCAAATTGACGTTCCTGAGATTATGCTCGCGAGCGCCTTGGATGACGATTTTGAGATCGTTGGGCAGGTGTTTCAAGTCAGCTACCAGCGAACCGTTTTCGGCTTTCATCGGCGCTTTTTTGATTTCTCGTGCCAGGAACGCGTCACTGGTCATGACGCGTTCCACTACGACTTCGCCGTTTGTTGCGTTCGTCCGCCTCGCAGCCACAACGATCCTCCGCTCACTGTTTTTCCGGGTTTCAGTCCTTAAGGATACCGCATTTTCGGAGTGTTTTAGAACACCTGTTCGAGAATCGTGGCCGTTGTGGGCCCTATATCGTTCGGGGCCGCCGGCATGTCGTCGATTGCATCGTGGAGCTCGGCTTCCTGACGGGCGATGTCTTCGGAGGTAAGCTCCTGCAGGAACGAACGGCCTACCGACGGATCCTTGTAGGCCACATACGCTTTGGTGGATACGCCGAGGATTTCGGCGGTCTTGCTTTCCGGTGCGGATACGATGACTTGGAAGCCGAGACGAGGCAGCACGTTGAGCGCACGTTGCGTGTAGCGGCCGTCGGCCTTGATGAGGGCCTCGTCGAGGAACAGCGTCGTATAGGTGGGGCTGCCGGTCACGTCGCCGCCGAGTAGGTAGATGAGCGCCGCGCCGTAGATGAACGATGTCAGTTCCTGCAGGGCGCCGCCGGATTTGCCGCCGGTGGAGCTGATGCGCTCGTCAGGACCGTCGTCATGATGCACGATGGCGTAGAACGTGCTTCGTGCACGAGGGTCGAGGTTGCGTGCGCCGTAGCTTCTGATGCCGTTCACGTCGCGTACCTGTTCCAGTTCCCGACGAACACGTTCGATGAACGTGGCGCAGGAGGTGAATGCCTTGCGTGTGGCATCAGGATCGTCCTTGTCGTTCCTGAACCATTCGTCGAGCTTGTTCAGCGTGGCCTTCAAGGATGAGACGAATGCACGTTCGATGGGGCGGAATTCCACGTCGATGGACAGCCTGCCGCCGCGCGGGCCGAATTTCTGCCCGGCGAGCATGCCGTTGATGCGTTCGAGCTGGTCCTTGACGTTTTCCTGGTCGGTGTTGAGCGCACGGTTGAGTTGCAGGAAATTCTTGGTGAGCTTGTCGAGGCTGTTGGCGTATTCTTCGTCGGTCGCCTCTCGCGTGACGAGCATCTGCAGACTGTGCAGCTCCTCAAGATAGAACCTGTAATCCTCAACGCCGCCTGTCGCGGAATCATCGTCGGGAGCGTATCTCTCCAAGTAGGAGGCCATACTCTGTTCCACGACGGTGCGCAACTCCCCTGCACGTTTGCCCAATGCCGCGTTCTGTTCGCGCATGGCGCGTTCCATGGCGTGCCCGACGCGTGTCTCGAACGAATGCCCGCCGATCTCATCGTTCCCGCCGGCGATCAGCTTCGGTCTGTCCTCGGCATGGACCACACCACCGAAACATCCCTCATATACGTCGGCCAGCATGTTCGATACATCGCCGGATAGCGCATCATCGTCAAATTCGATGCCCTCATATGCTTCCAGCCACGCATGTTCGGCATCGACCGCCGCCTGGGTCGATTGCATTTCGCTTTTGGCGTGGTAGAAGCGGGCATTCGCTTCATCAAGCAGCCTGTCGATTTCCTCGCGTCGCTCGGCAAGCCGCGTCATTTCAGGATTGTCTTCAATCTGTTCGATTCGCCTTTTCAGATTCTCGACAAGCGTTTCCGCACCGACCACATCGATTTTATTCCACGTCATATTCGCGACCAGATCCGCAAGATTCTTTTCCGCGTGCATCAGGTCGATGCTCTTGCGCACCATGCCGCAGCGACGTTCGGTATCGGACAATCTATGATGCGCTTCGTCAAGCTGTTTCTTCAATTCCGTCAGATAGCCTTCATTGACGAAACCGATGATCGGATTCATGCCTTTGATGCCATGGAAACCATGCACGCCGGACTTGATCTGACCATCAGCCTGCACCTGACGGCGTTCGTGTGCGGCATCGTCGATAGTCTCCACGCACAATGCGTCCAAACGGGCCGAAGCGGTCTGTTCCTTCAGCCATCCGGCAAACGGCGAATCCTCACGATACTGCAATTTCGACGACATCCAACCGTCATTGCGGGTGCAATCATAGCTCTTGTCCACATCCACGAACTGCCAGGTGCGCCGGATCATCAGCGCCGGATCGATCGCGCTGATCTTCGCCGCGAATCCCCGCTCGTGGCGGCTGTCGACAAGAATGGTCTGCGCAATCGGCGCATATGTGACGTTCATGGCGGTGCGCCAACGTTCGTCGCTCTCGGACACATCCATCAGCTCCGCCGCATACGGCAATTCGTCCGGGCTCAGGCCCACCGCCTTCGCGATCAGCGCACGAGCCTCATCCATCGCCTGGGTGATGCGGGTTCTCTGCCTGCGTTTGCGATCATAGTCCCGGCGCAACTGCGCACATTCCTGACTGGCTGCGGTGCGCTCGCCGATCAGACGATCCCGCTTGGATTCCAGATCCCCCATGCGTTCGTCGAACGTTTCCATGGATCGGGCCAATGCGTCACGTTTCGCGTTCCAGGACGTCTCGTCGGATGGCAATGCACCTTCGACGCCCTCGAATTTCTCGACGATGCTTTGACGCTGCGAGCGCACATCCTGCATGTCGCGTCGGGCGCGTTCCAGGTCATCGCTCAGCCGTTGCAAGGTTCCGCCGTCAATGCCTTTGATGCGTTCGACGATGGCTTCGCGTTGCCTGTTCACATCGGAGATCCGCTCCTGTGCCTCGTGCAGGTCGCATTCCTGCTGCTTCACCTTGCGTTCGGCGGCGGGCAGTCCGGCTCGCACTTCGCTGGCCATGCGCGAACGCATCCATAGGGTCAGGGTTTCGAGGCCCTGCTGGCTTTCGGGGTTCACGGCTTCGTATTCACGCACTTGGGTCAGGTGTTTGGCGTATGCGTCGTATTGGGTTTGGATGTCTTGGAGTTTGGCGACGCGTCTGGCTTTGTCTTCCATGCTATGGAAGTTGGCGTTGAACCGATCGTAGTCGTCGACGGTGTCCTGTGCGAGTCTGAGCGCCTCGGGCACGTCGAGCACGCCTTGTTTGAAGATGTCGTCGAGTCGCGACGGGGCGTCAGCGGATTGTATTTTGTGCAGGAGTCGGCATGCTTCGGCGCTGAGGCCCATCTCTTGCCAGATGTATGCGTGGAATGCGCTGGCATTGGGGAATATGCTGCAATCCGGATACGCTTTCTTGAACATGCTGGGGGTGAATGGCGTATCACGGTACCGGTCCATGATTTGCGGATCTATTTTGCGATTCCATGCAATGTAGCGACGGCGCACCTCGTCTTTGCCGTCTCCGGCGGGCAGGTAGAGGAATTTGCCGCAGGAGAGCGTACTTCCGGTGGTACGGTTCACGTATGTGTCGACGATGGCGCCCCATATGGCCTGTGGCGTGCCATTGGCGTCACGTCCTCGCAGGAAGATCGGCGTTTCGCCGTTATCACCGTCACTGATGCCGATCATGCCGCGCAGGTACGTGTAATCGTTGCGCTCGGATCGACCCGCATTGGACGCCTTGTTATAGGGCGTGCCATTGGGGTATAGCAGGGAAATCTGCGCGTCGACGAGCGTGGATTTGCCTGATTCGCTGGCGCCGGCCAGGAGGGTGACTGGCGATTCGGCGTCGATGGACGGCCTGAATTCCTGGTAGCCGTCATAGGAACCCCAGTTGACGATCTGTCGGCTTTCCATCATCCATCGATCGGCGATGATTTTCATATCGTCTCCCGCCATCATCGCTCCTCTTCGTCGGTCATTTCGTTTTCTTCGGATATGGGATCCAACATTCCCGCATCGGTATCGTGCGTCATGGACGGCGTGGTCATGTCCAGCCACTCGTCGGCCAGCTGCCGGTCAAGCACAATCGGTACCAGCGGCGTGATCGCAAGCATCTCGTCGTCATCGGTCGGCTCGAGATACCCGTAGGTCGTCATACGGGAGATGGCGGCGGCGATCTTCTTCGTCGTGCCTTCCTCATCATTGCCGCCCGCGAGATAGCCGGCGCCCGTGGCGAGCGCGGCACGGATTTCATCGCGGCTGACCTGCCAGTCGGCCACCGGGGTTTTCTGGTTCTCGTATTCGAGTACGTGGATGCGCAGGAATGCGAGCATGGCCGCATCCTCACGGCTGAGACTCGCACGGGTTTTCAACGAACGGATGTTCGATTCGATGCCGCTGACGGGTGCCGCGTACATGACGTGGTATTTATCGTTGGATACGAGGCGAAGCATGTCGTTGTTCAGGGATCGTTCGACGGCTTCGACGTTGTCTTTGACCAGGTCGAACAGTTCTCCGGAAATGTAGCGTTCTCGTTTCAGCGCGATGGCGGCCATGCGGGCATCGGCGGTCATGTCGCCGGTGTCGCCGTCGAAGAGGGCGGGTTGTTCGACGGTTGGAAGAGACCGTTCGATGCCGACGGTTTCGCTGTGTTCGTCTGTCATTGCGTTCAGCCTTCCCTGATGATGTCATCAAGCGTCTGTGCGGTAGCGAGTATCGGTCTGGTTCGCCATGTTCTGGGGGTGCCGTCGAGCGATACGCAGTTCCAGGTGGCGCATGCCATGTCGTTTTCGGTGCGTAACGCGCTGAGGAAGCCGATGATTTCGCTTTCTCGGCGTTCGCTGGCCGGCAGTCGGTTAAAGCTTGCCGCGAAGTCCACGCGCGTGCCGTCATGTGACATGACGGGGTTGCGATGAATCAGATCGACCATGTGGCGCAGACGTGGTCCGCACACTTCGATCATGGCCTTGAGGTCGGGCAGGCCGACGGTTGGAGCGCTGTCATTCAGTGCCGCGGTGGCGTTCCGTACCATGGCCTTGGCCGGCTTGGTAGGCAATACCGCAATCTGTGACAGACCCGTATCAGTGTGATATGGCCGGTCCGTGGCGTTCGGATTCGCCTTGGCTTCGGCGTTGGTTTTGGCAAACAGCCGGTTCAATGTGGCCAGCATGGTACGGTAGCGGGTGTCGGTCTGCTGGCGGACGAGTCGGCTGATTGCCTCATCGGAGGCGCGGGTCTGCCTGCGCACATCCTCGATGCCCGAATAAATGCGTTCGAGTTCGGCACGAACCTGACCGAGCAGCGCGCCCGGCTCACCGTCCAGATACGGGTTTTTGGCGATGTCACGTACGGCATCGTCGATTTCCTGACGTCCTTCGTCGGTGACGATCACCTGGAAGGCGTCCTCGAAGCGTCTGCCGCTGTCGGATTCACGGAACGATTTACGGTATTCGTCATGATAGGCGGTAAGGATGTCTTCCACACTCATGGTACCCGACTGCATGCGCCGGCGCAGCGCGTCGCCGTTGTCACGTTCGGCGAGCGCCAGTTCGCGCAGATCGATCGGCACGCCCCGAAGCGTGTTGTGGATGACGTTGATGATGTCGCCGACCTGCTCGGAAGTCAGTCTTTCGATGGTTTCGTTGCGTTCAAGCTCGTCGATCTCTTTTTGACGTTCCTCGATGTCCTTCCTGAGCAGTTTGATGCGTTCACGTGGGTCGGCGGTCAGCTGCATGCGTGCGTGTTCGATTTCCATGATGATGCTGTTGGCTTGCGCGCCGGATAACGCCTGCGTGGTGTCTTCCAGTCGATGCAACGCTTCAATCGCACGATGTGCGCGAGCCGTCAGACGGTACAGGTAACGGTGCGAGGCGACATCCAGTGAATTGGCGAGCCAGGCGTAGTCATCATCGCCTTCACGGGACAGTTCGAGCAGGATCGCATGCGCGGCCTGTCTTACCGTCTGGTCGTCTTTCACCGTATAATCGCCGGTTTCGGCCAGCCGCGACAGGCTGCGTGAGATACGCTCCTCCAATACATCGCGTGGCAGTTCGCCGGTGAGCGGATCGAACGAGGAACGCAGCAATGCGACGTACAACATCGAATTGCCGCGTAGCAGGAGTCGTAGCACGCCGGTCTCGTACACGGGCCGTAGCCGCTCCATTTCTCGTCTCACGTCAGCCAATGGCGATTCGCCTTCCATATTTCAGTGCCGGATAGTCCGAGTCTCCATTGTAGGCGAGAGTTTGCTCGGGCCGCGGAGTGTCGGAAGGCGGTCGGATACGGGCCTGCGCATGTCATGTGGGGCCGTCCCCGGGTAAGAGGCAAGGGGAAGGCATAGTGCAATGGCCGCAGAAAGAATCGTGAAGAACGATCGGCATGGGATGCGTCCCGCATCATGGGATGAAGGTGTGGGACGTCTCATGCAAGGTTGGGGCCATTCACCCGATGTTCATACTCATGAGTTGTGCGGCATACTGCTCGACGAGTTCGCTGTCACGTTCCGTCCACACATGGCTTGCGGAATCATCCGGCACGAAATCAATGTTCTCATTCATTTCCACAACCTCCATGGCTTGCGATTCAGCATCGTTGTCGAATGCATAACCTTCATCAGTGTCCGATGCCGCATCGTCTTTTTCAAGAGGGTATTCACATCGTGGTCGGCCCATGGCAAAGGCATTTCCTCCAAACGTATGAATTCATGTTCAAACACGCATGCCTGCCGCTACTATGGGCGTATCCGATCTCAAAGGAGCGAATATGAGCGTTGAACAGGCATCCGGACATGAGCCGGTCGAACTGGGATTCATCGAAAGTCTCGAAAACATGATCAGCGTGCAGGAGGGGTCCACCGTTTCCCGCACTGTGATGCAACGGGAAGGCGGCAACGTGGTGCTGTTCTCCTTTGACGCCGGAGAGGAACTCAGCGAGCATACCGCCGCCATGCCTGTTTTCGTGCAGACGCTGAAGGGCCGTCTCACAGTGACCGGTAATGGCAGGACCGTGGATCTGGTTCCCGGCGGCCTGGCCTACTTCCCTACCCGAATTCCGCATGCGGTATATGCGGAGGAACCGTCCATCATGATGCTGACCATGATCACGCCGGCACGCAACAATATCGGTGCCTGACGGGGGATATCCCGGAATACAAGAAAAGCTCCCTGCAAGGGGAGCTTTTTATTTGGAGCGGACAACGGGACTCGAACCCGCGGTCTCAACCTTGGCAAGGTTGCGCTTTACCAACTAAGCTATGTCCGCATGCGTTCCCACCGTGGTGAGCAACGAGTTAGTAATATACCCGAGCTCCAACGGGGGCGCAAACTCCGGCGTGTCGCCGTATTGCGAGGCTTAAGTCTCCGATGCCTTTATTCGGAATGCCCCTATTTAGATAAGGTCATATGGCATGCATCGTTTGGCGATCCAGAAAATCGCCAAAGCCACGACCACCAACAGCTGCCAGGGACCAAGCACCGTCGCCCCGAACACCGCACAGTACAACACCGCCGCACGCACTGCATAGAAGGCGACGCGCCGCCAACCGCACCGCATGGTCGTCTCGACCGTCATACGGGTGAACCCCCCGCCAAGCGTACGTCCCTCACGGAACCACGGAATGATCACCTCGAAGACCACGTACATGACGACAGTGGCATACAAAGTATCGCTGACGCTCATCGCTTCTACGGAGCCAAATTCGAAAGTGCGCAGCAGCATATAGGTCAGCAGGCTCACGGACAATGCCGTAACCTCAATCAGCACAACATCAATCATCAAAGCCACAAAACGACGCAGAAAACCCGGATGGGTAGTGATGGCATTCGGTTCGATGCGCTCGTCCGGCACGATTCTGTTGAACAGTCCGGCCAAGGCGAAGCCGATGAGCGCACCGACGGTATTGGTGATCAGATCATCGACATCAAACAGACGGTAAGCGCAAGGATACAGGCCCCAATCGCCCGTCAACTGCGTGGTTTCGATGAGCAGCGAGCAGCAAAACGCGACCGGCGCCGCCAGAACAAGCCTCCATCGGAAGGTGCGTTTCATGAAGAAGCCAAGAGGTATGAAGAATACGACATTCAACATGATCTGCAGGATACCGACGATGCCGGCCGACCGGATGTCATGAATGAATTCGAACGGGTTCAGCTGTGGTTGCAAGTGATGCACGGCACAATAGGCCATGGGATCCTCCGGCATCGGATACGTGGTGAAGCATGCAAGCGCCAGCAGGTACAGCACAATCAGATATGCGGTCAACGCCGACGTGAACCGGATGCGGTTGTCCCGATGATACAGCAGTGCGAGCACCGGCAACGTCAACACGAACGACAGGAACGGCCACAACATGACCGCCAGCATGAACGGCCGGGTGAAGCTTTCGATGAACGCCATCTTGGATTACCTCTATCTTCTTTTTTCACGTTTCTCATGCGATTCGCATTTCCGGTATTTACGATAGGCGAACCAATCATCTTTTCGACATCGTTCGTCAGATTCAGTTTTCAGCTAATCGACCACGTCCCCTCTCGTTCCCAGGTATGAGTTCGACCATGCCTTTCGCCTCCATCGAACTCAGGTTTTCGATTCACCCAAAAATGCACGTTCAATTGACGAAGACGCCCAACATTCGAACCCTCTTCCCATGTGTGCATTAAAGCATGCATACCCCTGGAATGGCATCTGAGAGGGTCTGGAATATGGCTCCAGCAGTTGCCAGTCATTCCCGGACAGGTAATCGCGCCTATCCAAATCGGAAAGCCACTGATTCCCCCGGCCATGATAGGCTCCCTGATACTCGAAGGCGAAACGGGTTTGAATGGCATCCTGCGCTCGCATGACTGCCAGATAGTGAGTGAAGGGGTGTTTATCTATCCGCAGGGCAAAGGCACCCAAAGCCATCGGAATATTTCACGACTCCTCAACGTGGCGTGAACCCAATCGGCTGGATGAAATCAGCGGAAACACGTCATGGGCATCGGTGTCGAGACGGTTGCTTACGTTCGGTTTCGGCCGCACATCGGCCCGGCACGCACGCAGGGCAAGGTCTCGCCACCACATGCATCCGAAGGACTGAGAGAAAGGATCATATGAACCATCTGCCGCGTCGTTACCTGTATTTCGTTTTGGGAGTGGTAATCAACTCCTTCGCCATCGCCTTCATCACCAAAGGCAATATGGGAACCTCGCAGATCTCCAGTGTGCCATACGTGTTCAGCCTGAAGTACCCGTTGAGTTTCGGCACGGCCACGTTCATCTTCAATCTGCTGTTCATCATCATGCAGGTCGCCTTGCTAAGGCATAATTTCCGCCCTGTTCAACTGTTGCAGGTGGCGGTCAACCTGGTGTTCAGCCTCATGATTGACGTCAGTATGAACCTGCTGGGTTTCCTTAATCCGACCGCCCTGTGGGAGCGACTGCTATGTGTGGCGATCGGCTGCATTATCCTGGCGTTCGGCATCGTGGTCGAAGTTTCCCCCAATGTGCTCATGGTACCCGGCGAAGGTGTTGTCCATGCACTGTCCACCGTTACCAAAATGAAGCTAGGCACCACGAAAATCATCTTCGACGTAACGCTGATCGCCATCGCCACCGTCCTTTCCTTCGTGTTCTTCGGAGGTCTTTGCGGCGTAGGCGTGGGAACCATCGTTTCCGCATTATGCGTAGGACCCATCATCAACTGCATCAATCGTCGGTTTAGGTTCCCCGCCCGCATCCGTTCGCTCGCCCTGGTCACGGACCGCAACCGTTGAACCATCTTCGGCGCCCCGTACCGCCGCGGTTAATCAATGCCACGGAGAATAATTGGTCTTCAGCTCATATAAGGCATGCGACGGATAGGCAGAGACAAGGTGGCAATCGTGGGACATGAAGTGATAGCCGGCCATCTGCACGCATTGGCCGATACCTCCTACAAGGCCTTCAATGCCGCGTTGATCCCAAACGTGTCTCCGGAGAAGATGCTCGGCATCCGTGTTCCCCAGTTGCGTAGCTATGCCAAGGAGCTGCTGCGATCGGACATGGATGGCGGCACCCATGTCGTTGAGGATTTCCTCGAAGCACTCCCCCACACCCTGTTCGAGGAAAACATGCTTCACGCGATGCTACTTAACCTTACTGTGCATTCCGCCGATGAGGCATTCAGGATGCTTGACCGGTTCCTTCCCCATGTGGACAATTGGGCGGTTTGCGACGCACTTAACGTCAGGGCGTTCCACTCCTCAAAGGCTGATTCACATGCCGTTCTCCGCAAAATCAATGCTTGGACGGGCAGCGGCGACACGTACACGATCCGTTATGCGGTTGACCTTCTGATGAAGGACTTTCTTGACGATCCACGTTTCGATCCGGAACAGTTGGAGCTCGTCGCCGGTATCCGATCCGACGATTATTACGTCAACATGGTCCGTGCATGGTATGTGGCAACGGCTTTGGCCAAACAATGGGATGCGACCATAGTCATGCTCTTCCCGGACGCTCCGGGCGAACTGCGTCTGGATGACTGGACCCACAACAAAAGCATTCAAAAAGCTTGTGAGTCACGCCGCATCACCGCTGAACGGAAGTCGTATCTTCGAACCTTGAAGAGGAACTCCCACAGGGAATAGACGTATACGTCGCATCCGGCACGTTCGTAGGAACGACCCCGGCGGCTCGGCCATGACGGTTAGGCTGTCAGATTATTGCGCCAAACAACCCTGATATGGCACAGACAACCTTGATATAGTTCGATTCACAGTTCGCCGTTCCGCCAATCCCCCTGATTACGGAAGGATACCATCTGGCGGACGGCAGGTATTGTAGGAGGTTGTTAATGGCAACGGCTCAGAATATATTAAATGACCCATTCATGAACAAGGGCACCGCCTTTACGCTTGAAGAGCGCGAAAAAATGGGTCTTGTAGGCGTACTTCCACCTTACGTGCAGACGATTGAGGAGCAGGAGCAGCAAACGTATCTCCAATTTCAGTCGAAAGGGACGAATCTGGAGAAACGTTTGTTCCTTATGGAAATCTTCAATACGAACCGCACCTTGTTCTATTATCTGTTCGCCCATCACCTCGACGAGTTCAATCCCATCGTCTACGATCCCGAAATCGCCGAGACCATCAAGAACTACAGTCATCTGTACGTGCAATCGCAGTACGCGGCATACCTTGATGTGGAGCATCCCGAGAATATCGAGGCGACGTTGAGGAATGCGGCGGGCGATCGGCATATTCGATTGATCGTGGTCACCGATGCGGAAGGCATCCTCGGCATCGGAGACTGGGGAACGAACGGCGTTGATATCTCCGTAGGCAAGCTGATGGTGTACACCGCTGCGGCGGGCATTGACCCTGCTTCAGTGCTGCCCATCGTCATCGACGCCGGCACCAACCGCCGGCAACTGCTCGACGACCCGCTGTATCTGGGAACACGGCACGAACGCATCAGGGGCGAACGGTACTACGCGTTCATCGACCGGTTCGTACGGACCGCCGAACGGCTCTTCCCGCGGCTGTACCTGCATTGGGAGGATTTCGGCCGAGAAAACGCCGCAACCATCCTGAACAAATACAAGAATGCCATCGCCACATTCAACGATGACATCCAAGGCACCGGCATCGTGACCCTGGCCGGCATTCTCGGTGCGCTGAACATCTCCGGAGGCAAGCTGACCGACCAGAAGTACCTGTGCTATGGCGCCGGTACGGCAGGTGCGGGCATCGCCGAACGAGTCATGGACGAAATGATGGGCGAAGGCCTGTCGCGTGAGGAAGCACTGAACCATTTCTATATGGTCGACCGGCAGGGC
The DNA here is from genome assembly GCF_000513015.1 of Bifidobacterium sp. MSTE12. Classification (NCBI taxonomy): domain Bacteria; kingdom Bacillati; phylum Actinomycetota; class Actinomycetes; order Bifidobacteriales; family Bifidobacteriaceae; genus Bifidobacterium; species Bifidobacterium sp. MSTE12. The sequence continues at coordinate 21,137 of NZ_AZYA01000042.1, forward strand.
CTGCTGTTCGACGACATGGATGACCTCACACCGCAACAGAGGCCGTTTGCCAGGAAACGCTCCGACTTCAAGAACGCCGACCAACTGACCGATCTGGAAGAAATCGTCCGTACGATACGACCGACCATTCTGGTGGGCACGTCCACGCAGCCGGGCGCTTTCACCGAGAACATCGTCAGGTTGATGTGCGAGACCTGCGAGCGCCCGATCATCTTCCCGCTGAGCAATCCGACTGAACTTGCCGAGGCGACCGCGCAGAATCTGATTATCTGGTCGGAGGGCAAGGCGTTGGTGGCCACGGGCATTCCGGCCGGCAGTGTGACTTATGAGGGTGTTGAGCATGTTATCGGGCAGGCGAACAATGCGCTGATCTATCCGGGCCTTGGGTTGGGTATGTTGGCTTCCGAAGCGAGCTTGCTGACGGATGAGATGATTTCCGCCGCGGCGCATTCCTTGGGTGGCATGGTCGATGCGACCCAGCCGGGAGCTCCGGTATTGCCTCCGTTCAGGGATGTCAGGCGGGTTTCCACCAGAATCGCCGAGGCCGTTGCCTGTAAGGCTCAGGAACGGGGCCTGTCGCGCACCGACCAGACCGACATGGCGGCTGCGGTGCACGATATTCAGTGGGAGCCACGCTATTAAAGGCATGATTTGGTTTTGAGGCCTGGCATTGATGAAAGGCGGGCTTACGCGTCCTGATCGCGCGGAGCGCAAACCCGCCTTCGATGACATGGTCGTCGCCTGGCCTATCTGACTACTTGGTCGAGGAACCACTCGTCATGGCTGACCACCAGCAACGCTCCCGGATAGTCGGCAAGACATCTTGCCAGAGCCACCTTGGATTCCAAGTCAAGATGGTTCGTCGGCTCGTCCATGACAATCAGCTGAGGCCGGTCAAGAATGCCCAAACACAACATGAGTTTGCGTAGTTCGCCCGGAGATGGCGCTTCATTGGAAAGCAACTTATCCGGATCGGCGTTGAGCTGGGCGAAGGCGGCCAGCACCTGCGAGCGCTCCTTGCCCTGTAATGCGGCGAGTCGTCTCATGGTTTGAGAGAACACGGCTTCTCCCGTTTGTTGCCGGATGATCAGATGTGGCACGTCTTCCGGCATGCTGTCCAGCAATGCGTTAATCACGGTTGTTTTGCCGAGTCCGTTGGCACCGGTCAGTCCGATATGGTCTTGCGGTCCGATGCTGAGTTTTGGTATGGCGATGCCCGGCATCTGTGGTTTTTCACCACTCATCTCTGGACTATGCACGACCTTCCATTGATGCCCGTCGGCATGCAGTATGGATTGTGTTGGCGTTCTTGCGGTATCGTTCGAGCTGGTCATCCTGCCGCTGCCGAATATGATAATACCCTCCGTGAGATGCAGGAGCTCCTTTCTGTTGCTTGGCTGTATGTCGATCCAGATGTCGCCGTCGTAGCGTTTGGCCGCTACGGTTAGTGAATCTAGCGTGCGCTGTGCTCGTTCAAGACGCTTGTTCATTTGTCGGTATGCGGCACCCAAAGCGGTATCGGTCTGTTTTTCGATCCATTTGTGGTGATCGAGGGCACTGTGATCCTTGCGGTCGATTTTCCAACCGCTGCGTTTGCGAACATATGCGCTTTGCATGTCTTGATGTCGCTGTGCCTGTGCGGACCGCAGTCGTGTGACTTCCCGCCGTGCCGCACGGATTGACTCCTCGTCTCCACGCAGTCTGGACGTCATCTGCTCATGTGCTTGTGTATATCCGCCATCATATGTGCTGATGACGGTGATGTTACGCCCACTGATGTGCTGTCGTTCGAATATGACGCATCGTGCACATGTAGCGTCAACCAGTGCGACATCGTGGGAGATTACGATGCCTATGCCCTGGTATTGGCGCATGGCTTCGACTATGGCTTTCCGTATTTCACTATCAACGTGGTTGGTGGGTTCGTCAAGCACGAGCACATCGGGACGCGCTGTGATTGCGCAAGCGACCTGCAATCGTTTCGTTTCACCTCCGGAAAGTGTTTCATAACGGTAGGGCCAGTCATCGCCGATGCGTAACGCGTTGCGTACACGCATGGTTTCGGGTGACCAGTCCGTGGCGAAGTCGTCGAGGTTCCTAGGCCTCACTATGTTGTCTTGTGGGCAGGTGGCGATGGTGAGTCTATGCGGGTCCGGGCTGATGCTGCCGGTGTCAGCGGGCAACATTCCGATGGCAATGTTCAGTAGAGTCGTTTTGCCGAGGCCGTTGTCGCCGAGCACAGCGGTCCATCCTTGTTGGAAAGATGCGGACCAGTGGTTCGGGCGTGGACGGGTAGGTGTAAGAGATATCGGTAAGCGTGAGCATTGTTGTCCGGGCCATGTATGGGCTTCTTTCTCATACAGGCGCACTGCGGGTCTTCATTGTGAAAAAGCGAACGAATACGGAACCGTGAAATGTGCATACGAGCAAGCTACGCGGCAGTGCGCTTCAACGCGCACGGTTCTGCCGACGGTATCCGTCGCTCGTTAGATACGCAATGTTCCGTTTCTCTTTCCCGAAAACCCTCTTGGCATATGGGAGGATTTAAAACATTTGACGTATCCCATCATAGCATAAGTAGGGTGCCAGCTCCCCTATGTTGATACTCGGAAAGCACTGCCACATCTTTGATGAGATATGCCATGGCGTAATCACCGAGGAGTCTGGCCATACCGATGGGCTTGCCATCATCAAAAATCATGAATCCTTGCAATGAGTGATTCAATGCAACCCTAATCTATTCCAATCCAGGTGCATCCATTCCACAGAACGGTATATCGCCTCGAATTGCTCGGGTGTGGGCATTTTTCGTTCGATTTTCATTGGTCGTCCCTCCTAGTATTTGGAAGTCGGATTGATATCTGCTGATTGGGACCGATCAGTCGAGGATGATGTCGGCTTCGCTCATTTGCCGACGGGCTGCGATACCGAGTTCCTCACTGACCGGTTCGGTCAGGTTTTCAATGACATGCACTTCGAACCCCAGCTTTTTTGCGTCGAGAGCGGTCTCTTTGACGCAGTGTGATTCGGCTAGGCCGACCACATCGACCCGTGTGACGCCTGCGGTCTTCAATCCGTTGGCAAGTGTCTTGCTCGCGGCCATGGCGGTGGAGACTTCCTCGCGGGTGGGGATGCGGTCGGTGTTGTCCTCGAAGCCTTCGAAGCCGGAATATGATGGCGAATACTGGCCTTTCTTGAAATGATGCTCGATGTTCAATGCGGCGATGGCGGGATGCAGTTCGGCATTGGCGGTTCCGGCTTTGCCATGCACCGGCCAGGTATCCACGAAGTCAGGATGCTCGGACCAGTGGGTCCCCGGTTCGATATGCCAGTCCTGCGTGGTCGCGATATATGCGTACTCGCTCCGGTGTGCGTTCACATAATCCGCGATACGTTCGGCGACCGCATTGCCTCCCTGCACGCCAAGTTCGCCTCCTTCGCAGAACGTCGGCTGCACATCCACCACGATCAAAGCCCTTGCCATGACTCTTCCTTCCTGAACGGTTTCGTTTCCACTGTAGCGAATCGCTCACGCGAGTGGCTGATTCGTTTCATCCGCTGCGGCAACGCAATACAGCATCCTTCCCTGCGGACCGCCATATAATTTGAAATGGCGTATGCGTTATGCAGGAGAGCTATAGGGACATACGAAGCTGGTGGAGTCGTTGCGTGCATCGAGTCACGCCACCGGTCTGTAAGTTGGTTCTGTCGGATGTGGAAGTGTGGTTTCGTAGGGAGCATGGACGATCTGATTGTGTCGGGACTGCGCATCGATTGGAGTATGCTGGCCGATTCATACGCCAGTCGAATCCCCTCGTTGCGTTCGCTTGACGAACTTGGATTCCGTAAGAACGTCACCTTTCTGGTCGGCGAGAACGGTAGCGGCAAATCGACTCTGCTGGAGGCCATCGCCGTCGTCTGCGGCTTCAATGCGGAAGGAGGCACGCGCAACTACCGGTTCAGCACGTACGACGATACGTCAGACCTCGCCGAAGCGATGACGGTATACCGGCAACGTGCGATCGGCCCATCCAGCTTTTTCCTGCGTGCGGAAAGCTTCTTCACGTTGGCGACGCAGGCCCGTGAGTACGGTCGCGGCTACGACAACATGTCCCGTTTGCACGAGATGTCGCATGGCGAAGGTTTTCTGGAGATTCTCCTGTCCCGCACGGGAAGGGGCCTCTATCTTATGGATGAACCCGAATCCGCACTTTCGCCGCAACGACAGTTGACTCTGCTGGAGCACATGCACCGTATGGCGAACGGCGGATCGCAATTCATCATTGCCACCCATTCACCGATCCTGCTCGGCCTGCCGGATGCGGGAATCCTGTCATTCGACGAAACCGGCGTCCATCCCTGCGACTATGAGGATACGGACAGCTATCGAATCACCAAGACCTTCATCGATCGTCGCGAATCGTTGTTTCGTCATCTGTTTGGAAATGAACCGTGAGACGGCCGGAAACGGTTGCGGGTGTTCGCTATGATGTTCGATTGGCATTTGAAGAAACATGAAAGACTAGAGGTGTTACGGCATGGCGATTGAAGCGCAGGAGCTTGAGATTCAGATCGGCGCACGCACGCTGCTGCATCCCACTAACTTCCATGTCGCCAAAGGCGACAAGATCGGTCTGGTCGGCCGCAACGGCGCCGGCAAAACCACGTTGACCCGCGTGATCACCGGTGATATGCTGCCCACTGCCGGCAAGGTGCGCGTTTCCGGCAAGCTCGGCTATCTGCCGCAGGACACGCATGCCGCGGATCCGGAACAGACCGCACTCGACCGCATGATGAGCGCGCGCGACATCGCCACCATCATCAGGCGCATCCGCAAGGCCGAAAGGGACATGACCGATCCGGATCCGGACGTCATGACCAAGGCCATGAATCGTTATGACAAGGCCATGCAGGATTTTGAGAAGGCCGGCGGCTATGCGGCGCAGTCCGAGGCGACCGCGATGGCGGCGAGCCTTGGCCTGCCACAGGATGTGATGGGCCAACAGCTGGGCACGTTGTCCGGCGGTCAGCGCCGCCGCATCGAGTTGGCGCGTATCCTGTTCTCCGACGCGGATACGTTGATTCTCGACGAGCCGACCAACCATTTGGACGCCGATTCCATCGAATGGCTGCGTGGCTACCTGAAGAAATACGAGGGCGGGTTCCTGGTCATCTCCCACTCCACCGAGTTGCTTGACGAAGTGGTGAACAAGGTGTGGCATCTGGACGCGCAACTCGGCCAAATCGACATGTATTCCCTTGGCTGGAAGGCGTATCTGTACCAGCGCGTGGTCGATGAGGAGCGTCGCCGCCGCGAACGCGAAGTCGCCGAAAAGAAGGCCGAACGCCTGATGCAGCAGGGCATCCGCCTGCATGCGAAGGCCACCAAGGCCGTGGCAGCGCAGAACATGATGCGCCGCGCCGAAAAACTGCTGGAGAACACGTCCGAGGCGCAGAAGAAGGAGAAGGTGGCCGATATCCGGTTCCCGGAGCCGGCGGCCTGCGGCCGTACGCCGATCATGGCGCAGGATATCTCCAAGGCGTACGGTTCGAACATCGTATTCGCCGGCGTGAATCTGGCGATTGACAAGGGTTCACGCGTAGTGATTCTGGGGTACAACGGCGCCGGCAAGACCACCACCCTGCGTCTGCTGGCCCATTTGGAGGATCCGGACACCGGTTCCGTGGAATACGGTCATGGCTGCAAGATCGGCTATTTTGCGCAGGAACATGACACGCTGGATCTTGATGCCACTGTGTTGGAGAATCTGATTCATGTCGCGCCGGAGCTGAATGACACACAGGCTCGTTCCATTCTGGGTTCGTTCCTGTTTTCGGGTGATGATGTGTTGAAGCCGGCCCGCGTGCTGTCGGGCGGCGAAAAGACCCGATTGGCTTTGGCGACTTTGGTGACTTCGCGCGCGAACGTGCTGCTGCTTGACGAACCGACCAACAATCTCGATCCGGCATCCCGTGAAGAGATCCTCAAGGCCATCGCCAAGTATGAGGGCGCGATCGTGCTGGTCACGCACGATGAGGGTGCGGTACAGGCGCTTAACCCGGAACGCGTGCTATTGATGCCCGATGGCGACGAAGATTTGTGGAACGATTCGTATCTGGAACTGGTCGCTGAAGAGTAGCGGGCTTTTCTTCCACCGGCCAGCCGGCAGGTTACGCCTGCACGTGCCTGGCGCTGTAGATGTCGGGTTCCACGTAGATTTCGAAGTTGTACCACGGTAGGGCGTTACGTACTGCCTGCTCGATCTTATCGACGGTTTCGACGTCGTAGTCGCGATCGAGCTTGCTGGTCTGCACCTTGACGCACAGTAGGATGTCGTCTTCCGACATGTGCACGGTCTGCATGTTCAATAGCCGCTCCACACCCGGCGTGGTGGTGACCGCGTTGACGATTTTCATACGGGTATCCGGTTCCACCGCCTCGCCGATCAGCAACGAACCCGATTTGAACGCCAGCAGCAGCGAGCCTACGATCAGCACAAGGCCGACCATCAGACCGCCCAACGCATCGAACATCTCATTGTCAAGCAGAATCGAAAGTCCGATGCCGCCGCCTGCGAAGCCCAGGCCGATCAGGGCGAGCGTATCCTCCATAATCACCGAAGCAAGCTCAGCGGATTTGGTGTGGCGCCAGAACCGAAACATTCCCATACGCGGGGTGTCCGTGCGGTCCATGCGCTCATTGGCCTCCTTGACACTCTGGTGCAGGCCGTAGCCTTCGAGAACCGCACTGATTACCACCACGACGAACGCGACGAGCAATTCCATCCGGTTCACATCACGCAATGCCGGGTGCTCAACGATGGCGATGAGCTTCTTGACCGCTTCGGACGTCGAGAAGAATCCGCCGACGAAAAACAGCAACGTGGCCACGACGAACGATGCCAGATATTTGGCACGATACAAGCCAAACGGATGGTCGCCATCGGTTTGGCGCCGGGAGAACCGGCCACCGGCCATCAGCACGATTTCATTGGAACAGTCGGCGATGGAATGCACGGATTCGGACAGCATGGCGGACGATCCGGTGAAGAACGCCGCGCAGAGTTTCGCAATGGCAACGCCGATGTTCGCACCCAATGCCGCCTTGACGGCCGCACCCTGATGCTCGGTTTCCCGCACCTCCCCCGGCCTGCCCATGTCGATACCGTCATTTGCGGGGTCGTGCGACTCGCTCATTGCCTTTCCATTCCTTACGATGCGGTTGGTTGTCAGTCCCATTCAATCATGAGTACCGGTCACGCCGTCGCATTTCCTTCGAATATCAACCGAGACGGGCTTTCAGCCAGTCCCCTGCCATCGTTGCGGTGCATTCGGCCATGTAGGAGTAGCCGTAGTCGCTTGGATGGAAATTATCATGTGCGTAGAAACGCTCCTGATCGGCATGCACGTCTTCATGGGTCATGTCGAGGAAGAGCACCTGCTTCTGTTCGCAGATGGCTTTGCTGGCGGCGGTCTGTTCGTCGGTCATACGCTTGATGACCTGACGCAATGCCTTACCCAAAGAGGGACTGCGGTAAAGCTGTCCTGCACTGAACACGACGATATTGTCACTGAGCCTCTTCGCCTCATCGATGGCCGCGGCCAGATCGGTCCGCCATTCCTCCAGACTACGTCGTGCCATCAAATCGTTGGAGCCGGCGCACAGCACCAGAAGATCGGCCCTGCCTTCGACCTCCGGCAACGAACGATAGCGTACACGGCGAACGGTGGCGCCGAGTTTGCCATAAGATTCCCATGCGATGGAACGATTCAGCACGCGGGAGAAAACAGCTGCCAGATCCGGAGTGAATCCATGCGCCTGATCATCGACGCCGCAACCGGCGATCATCGAATCGCCTATGGCCACCATGCGCAATGGTGCCGCCCGCGTATCCCCTTCGATGATGATGGTGCCGAAACGATCTCCGCCCGGTTCCTGATCAAGATGGATGCTGTGTTGCGCCCACCAAGCCTCCGCCAATGCCAGAACGTTCATGATGGGCTCCCTCTCGTTTCGATGTCCTGTATCGTACCGTAGTCGCACACAGGAACAGCGATGACCAAAAAACAACAATCAATCAAGGATGACCGTCCTTATTACGGCCAACGGGAATCACCGTCATCTCATATGTTTGACGGCACGACCGTCTGCTTCGGGGGTGTTGGGTATTGTTCTGTAGGTATTTGATAGTGACACTCGAAGGAGCATCCAATGGCGTATTCCCATAACGCACCGTTCCATGCCGATGTGGTCGGTTCCTACTTGCGCCCGTCCGAACTCAAGGTCGCCCGTATGGACTTCGCCGCCGGCACAATCAGTGCAGCCGAACTCAAGGCCGTGGAAGACAGGCTCATCACCGAGCTGGTGGCCAAGCAGAAAGCCGCCGGCCTGCATGTAATCACCGACGGTGAATTCCGCCGTGGCTGGTGGCATTTCGACTTCATGTGGGGCTTCAACGGCGTGGATCATGCGGCGGCCGCGCACCGTGTCGCCTTCCATGACGAGGTGACCCCGGCCGATACCGCCACCGTGACCGGTAAGATCACCGGCGAAAACCATCCGTTCGTCGAGCATTTCAAGTTCGTCAAGCAGTTCGAGGACGAAAACACCGTGGCCCGTCAGACCATGCCCTCCCCCGCGCAGACCCGTTTCGTGCTCACCGGCAACGCCTCTGCCTATCCGTACGACGAGTTCTACGGGAACGATGACGAACTGACCGATGATATCGTCGCCGCCTACCGTCGGGTCATCGCCGACCTGTATGCCGCCGGCTGCCGCAATGTACAGTTCGACGACTGCACGTGGACCCGCCTATGCGATAGGAGCGTGCGTGAACGTCTTGGCTGGAGTGACGAAGATGCCCTGCGTCTGCAGCAGGAGAATCTCGACGTCATCAACGCCGTAATCGCCGACCAGCCGGATGACTTGGTCATCACCACCCATGTGTGCCGCGACAACTTCCACTCCACTTGGCTCTCTTCGGGCGGTTATGCCCCAGTCTCCGCCAAACTGTTCGGCGAGGAGCATGTGGACGCCTACTATCTTGAGTTCGACGATGACCGTTCCGGCGATTTCGCGCCGCTCGCCGAGGTTTCCGGCGACAAGAAGGTCGTGCTCGGTCTGATCACCTCAAAGAAGCCGGACCTCGAAGATCCGGAAACCATCAAAGCGCGCATCCGGGAAGCGTCCCAGTACGTTCCGCTGGACCGCTTGTGCCTGTCCACCCAGTGCGGTTTCGCCTCCACTGAGGAAGGCAACAAGCTTACCGAAGACCAGCAGTGGGCCAAGATCGCGCTCGTGCAGTCCGTGGCCAAGGACGTTTGGGGCGACTGATTCCGCTCATGACACAAAGGAGGGTCATCCGTCATTACACGGATGACCCTCCTTTCGATGCGCTCCCGTTCGACTCAGCCCTGCGCAGCATCGTTGATGCAACGAATCGCGTTCAACGTACGCGGGTAGCCGATGTATGGCATGCACTGGGAAACCGCGGCAATCAGGAACACCTTCTCGTTTCCGACGGCCATGTTCGCTCTGGCGTGCGAGGTCAGTTGCGGCTCGCAACCACCCTGTGCGGCAAGGAAACACAGCGTGATCATCTCGCGTTCGCGGGTGTTGAGGCCGTCTCGCGTATAGTAGTCGCCGAAACAATTGTCGGCCAGCCACTTGTTGATGTGCCGGGTCTCTTCCGGGCCGGATTGCGCGAAGCCGCGCATGCCTTCACCGAAAATCTCGATCTGTTTGGCCTCGCCCGCCTCGGCACGAGTTTCCGGCGTAGTGGTGCCTTGCGCTTTGAGCGGCAGATGCACATTGGCGGCGCCAAGGAAGTCGTTGAGCTTCTTCAGGAACGGTAAGGTCTTGCCGAATCCGCAGTATGCGGTGGCCTGATACACCATCTCCTTGATGGCCACGGACGTCAATCCGGCCTCATAGGCAACCGGTAGCATCATCTCGAATGCCTCAACGCCCTGGCATCCGACCAACACGGCAAGAATCGCCAAGGAGCGCGTTTTGTCATCCAGTTCGGGATGATTGGCTCCTGGTTCGTTCACCACCTCGTCGTAGGCAAAATCGGAGAACAGCTTGATGAATTCCGGATCCGTCTCGGACAGTGTCCGGTCATTATTCCAAAAGGAGTTCATCTTCCTGTGCAGTTCTTCAAACATATCTACCTTTCGTAGTGTTTTCATCCGTGTACACCATACCGTCCGAATGTCAACGGGAGCGACGAACGATCAGACTTCGCTGATACGCAGCAGCGACTTGACGGTACGCCGCTCGTCCATGGCGGCGTATGCCTCCTGGATGTCGTCGAGCGTGTATTCGCTGGTGTAGACGATGCCCGGGTTGATGGTGCCGTCAAGCACTTCCTTAAGCAATCGCTGCATGTCGTAGGTGCGCACCGGCGCAGGACCTCCGCGCAGGCCGACGTTGCGATAGAAGAGGCCTGGAATGTCGACTTCGACGTCATGCGGCAGACCGACACGGCCGACGACCGCGCCGGCGCGGGCCACCTTCATGGCGGTGTCGTTCGACAAGGCGGAACCCACGCATTCGAGCACGGCGTCCGCACCGTAACCGTCGGTCATTTCCAGTACCTTGGCCACGGCTTCGTCGCCGCGTTCCTCAACGAAATCAGTGGCGCCGAACTTGCGGGCGATTCCCTGACGATCGGCATGGCGGCTCATGGAGATGATGCGGGAGGCTCCCATCAACTTGGCGGAAAGTACCGCGCACAGGCCGACCGCACCATCGCCGAACACGACCGCGGTGTCGCCCGGCTTGACTTCGGCCGAGGCTGCCGCATGGTAACCGGTCGACATCACGTCGGATAGGGTCAGCAACGATGCGAGCATCTCGTCGGAGAGGTCCTCGGCATCTGCCGGCACGACCACGAGAGTGCCGTCGGCTTCCGGCACGCGCAGGTATTCGGCCTGGCATCCCATGCCATCGCCGCTGCCGAAGTAGCCGCCGTGCGGGCAGCTGGATTCAAAGCCGGCCTTGCATACCGGGCACTTGCCGCAACTGTACGGGAACGGCACGATTACGAAATCGCCCGGCTTGGCGATGGTGACATCGTCGCCGACGGATTCGACGACGCCGATGGCCTCATGACCGGTCTGCGTGTCGGCCTCACGTCCATCACGGTAGAACCACAGGTCGGATCCGCATACGCAGGCGCGAACTACGCGGATGATTGCGTCACCGTCGTCGATGATTGTCGGTTTCGGGCGTTCCTCGCATGCCATTTGCTTGATGCCCTTATAGATTGCTGCCTTCATATGAATGCTCCTTTGTTGTTGTGTGGTTGGTCCATATGTGTTCCGTCACGAACCGACTTTGGCGTGTTGTTGCCGTTTGACGGTATCGATGATGTCTTTGTTTTCTTCGAGCAACCGCTCGGCCTCATCTTCGTGGCCTTCGGCGATGGCCCGCCAGTAAAGCGTTTTGAACGCTACGTAGGATTGCTGCATACGCAACGCCTCTGCCTTGGCGGCGAGCCTGATGGACTGCGCGTCGAGCAGTTCCATCTGTTTGCGGGCGCCTTCCGCACCGTCGAAGCGGTTTCTCAGGTATTCTCGCATGGATTCCAACGGCATGCCAGTCGCCGCAAGGCAGGAGATGGTGACCAACGACTGAATGTCGTCATCGGAATAGGCGCGATGTCCGGAGCTCGGATCGCGTGCGATCGGGTCGATGATGCCGATCTGCTCATAGTAACGCAACGTCGATTCGGGAAGTCCCGAAAGCATGGATGCCTCGCGAATCGTATGCCATCTGGTTGTTGCAGTGCTCATATCTCGCACTGTACGAACTTAAAGCACTCGAAGTCCACTCGGTGTGTTGCCCGTCATTGGCCTTTTGCTTCCATCTCTGGATGGATAACGGGATTCTGCCGTATCCAAGCGGTGCATACATGAAAAGGGTCGGGTAAGAACATTGGGATTTCAACGATCTTACCCGGCCCTTCAAGCCATATCCGCAATATATGGGGCGTCTTGGCGCCTCTCATCCGAGAATCCGTAAAGTGGAAGAATTACTCGGCAGTGATCAGCTCCGAGGAGTCCATATCGAAGTCAGCCATGGCATAGGAGCGGATGGCCGGATCATCATAGGTGTTCATGTAGTAGGTCTTGGTCTTGGCGGAGTAGCCGCTGGTGAACAGCGTGCGTTCGAACTTGCCGTTAGCCATCTTGGCGCAGCCGTCGACCATCTGCACGGAACCGAGAGTATGGAACAGACGCGATACGTTGGACTGTTCGTCGGCCTGCTGTGGGTAGTGGGTGTTGGTGTAGGCCACGCGAACGAAGCGGGACGGGGAGCTCACATCGCCCGGGATGCCGTGCATGCTCACGCCAGCGCCCCATGCGGTCAGCTCGACCTTGCCCCAGGTGGTCGGTTCGGCCATCTCGTTGCCGGCGCACATGTAGTTGCGCAGGTTCTCCATATGGAAATCGAAGGTCGGCTGGTTGGTGAGCACATCCACGTTGTCGTGGTGGATGTGCATGCCGTCGGCCATCTGCTCGATGACGATGCTACGGGTGCCATCGCCGATGAACCAGTGCAGCAGGGATTCCTGCTGGCCGGGCACGATCTGGGAGACGAGGGTCACGTTCTTCAGGGCTTCCTCGACCTCATCCACGGTATTGAAGTTACGGGCCACCCACAACGGGAATTCGAAGGTGGCTACGTTGATGGTGCCGTCGATCGGCTCATGGGCGAAGGAGGCGTAGCCGGGGAAGTTAAGCCCCGCGATGGCCAGTCCGTTCTCGTTGGCGCAGTCGAAATACATCGGCTTGTCGGCCATGACCACGCCGACGCCAATCACCGCATTCGGTTCGGCCTTAGCCTCGGCTCCGAACACATAGTCATACTTGTAGGCACGCGGGGTGACCAGAATGGTCTCTCCGTAGGAGAAGCTCCAGTCGAGATTACGGCCGAAATACATGTTTCCTTCCGCATCGGAGAAACGGACGCCAGTGCACATAATGGACTCCTTCCATTTGCTTGTCATTTGCCTGTTGACGCGTTCATGGTACCCTCCGCTTTCTGAATGGACGCTATGTTTTGCCAGCGGATAAACCACCCTCCTACGATAGCTCGACGAGACCGATGACACTTTGCAACCCGATGCATTCACGGTCGGAAACACATCACGACACGTCGGACACGCGCATGATTTGCATAGATGATGAATGTGTGTATTATGTATGACTTGTGCACGGAAGCAATTCCGGAACATGACGCACATTCCTGCGTAGCTCAGTTGGCAGAGCATCCGACTGTTAATCGGACGGTCACTGGTTCAAGCCCAGTCGCAGGAGCGTAGTATGGGAAGCGATTCCCATGCGGGATTATTCCTGCGTAGCTCAGTTGGCAGAGCATCCGACTGTTAATCGGACGGTCACTGGTTCAAGCCCAGTCGCAGGAGCTCGTTGAAACCCTCGAAATCCGAGGGTTTTTCTGTTTCGCATAGGCCTTTGCGCCCACGCCGTCCGATTCCCCGGCCCGTTGTCCTGTTCAGTGAGATGCAGGGTGCCGTCCGTGGCGAACTTGTCCCGACGCGCAGTGCTTGGGGCGATGTCATCTTCCGATGCCGGCT
>NZ_AZYA01000043.1:0-1076 GCF_000513015.1 Bifidobacterium sp. MSTE12
TCAACAATGTCCACCGTTTCCTACATCACCGACACCAACGCCGACCGTTTTGCCCGCTACCTCATCGTCGATGGTGAGCGCGAGACCGCTGAGGAATGGTTTGAAAAGAGCCTCCCCGGCGATGAGATCGAAGATCTGCGCGAAGCCCTCATTGAAGCCGCCGTCCGCATGAGCGGCGAGGATCGCGAGCTGCTCGCCTCCAACGGCTTCAAGATCGCTGAGATTCCGCTGGCTTACACCGAGGCCGACGACGCCCGCGTTTTCGGCGAGTACAACTTCGCCGACGGCTCGCGCGACGGCATCTACAACGCGATCGCCGCCGAGTGCGAGTCGCAGGCCCTGACCGACGGCTACTCGAGCGTCTGGGAAACCCTCACCGTCCTCGAAGAGATCGGCGGCGACGTCGAGCGCTTCCTCGACTGATCCAATCATCGAGGCCCCGGGGCGCACGCTCCGGGGCCTCCCCCTACGACAGGAGACACCATGCCCCGCAATCCACTTACCCCAGTCGGCCTGCGCTGTCGACGGGAAGCTCTCGGCCTCAGTCGCGCCGACCTTGCTGAGATCTTCGATGTCAATGAGGGGACTATCCGGTCCTGGGAGATCGGCAAGAGTGAGCCCCGAGACCCACTCAGCGTCCACATGACCCTCGGCAATCTTGAGGACACGGCGCTCGAGTGCCTCGACGAGCTTCTCGCACCCATCGAGGACCAGGATGAGACCGTCCGCAGCCTCCCGACCGCACTCATCGCCTACTCCACACAGGCAGACTATGAGCAGCACACACGATGGGCGCAGCGCCTACCCCTCGCTGCCTACCGCGCCTGCGTCGGGCGCGCTTTCCAGCTCCTCAGCGACGATGACATTCCTGTCGAGATCGTCTCCCCCTACGACTGATAGGACCCTCCATGACTACCGAGTACCTCGGGACCGCCGCCGTCGCAGAGCGCGTCGGCCTCACTGTCCCCACGATCCGCTCATACATCCTCAAAGACCTCATGCCCGACGCGGATGTCATCATCACGACTCCGTCCGGCCCACTGCGCGGCTGGGCACCGGAGACTATCGACGCATGG
>NZ_AZYA01000044.1:0-539 GCF_000513015.1 Bifidobacterium sp. MSTE12
ACCTCGCATACAGTGACGGAACGGAATTCCGTCTGCGAGGTCAGGATGCATGCATCAGAGGGGGCGGTCCGACGAACCGCTCATCGTTCCACATACAATTAGACATAAGAAGATCACAGCAGATCCCGTTCTCTCGCATTATGCAAAACGGTGAAAGGCGGTAGTCATGGATGCCATTCATCAGATATTATCTTGGGCCGGCATGACGGGAATCATCCTAGCGGTGGTGATTTCGGCATACTTGGCGTTCGTCCGCCATGAACATACATCGGATATCTCGGTCAGGCTCAACGGCATACTGATGGCGCTTTCCACGGTCCTGTTCGTCGCTGGCCGGCTTCATGGCACATCGCAGTCCGCCACGGTGCTGTGGTGGATCGCAATCGCATTGGTTGCCGTCTCGATCGTGTTGCTCGTCATCGCTGCTTGCCGTCCCTCGGGCAACGGGTCGACGACGACGCTCATTCGGATCTTATTCGTCCTGTACATCGTGGCGATGGCCGTCCTGCTGTTCAGCCTGCTCTGAGGGAAAAGCGACA
>NZ_AZYA01000045.1:0-7139 GCF_000513015.1 Bifidobacterium sp. MSTE12
AGTTCTCAAACAACCCGCGTTCCTGGGACTCACCCCGTAGCCAGTCGATCCGCCATTTCTTCGCCACGGTCCACGCCATACCTTCACTACGAGCGGCGGTGTTATTGGAAATGACATAGGAACAAGAAAAAAGCCGTTCCAGCTGCGGCTTGATGGTACGCAGGCTCTTACCGCCCACGTTCACGCCGATCAGTCGCAGGAATTCACGGAAAGTGGTGCCCAGATGCAGTGTATTCGTCTCCGAGTCGAAGCACGGATCACCGGTCTTAATCATCGTGCAAGCCCACATCTCAAAGAGACGAGGATACTTGCCATACGGCAGGGAATCGGCGCCGGACACGTAGCGCACTTCCAGAGTGCCGTTGCGCCGAACTATTTCCTTCGCACCATCCTTGGGCTTGCGGTAGGGAAGACTCACCTGGGCTGCGATCTTGGAGATGAAGACATGGGACATCCATGGTTCGCCGGACGGAGGAATAAGTTCCTTGGAATCGATACTATTGGTCACGCCAATCACTCCCTTTTAGTGGTGGGCCACGCCCTCGGAGGTGCCAGCCTCGCGAGGGCATTTTCATACGAAATCCAGTGTGGACTTTGGCCACCACCTTAGCAGAAAACTTGTGGACTTTGGCCACGCCTGTGGATAACTGCGTGGACTTTGGCCACCAAATGAGGGACTTTGGCCACCAAATGAGGGACTTTGGCCACCAAATGAGGGACTTTGGCCACCGCAATGTACCCTGAGGCTTACTGGCAGTAGGGCTGAGTCGGAGTCCCAGGTATACAGGTATACAGGTACTAGGGACGATGAAGAAAGATCAGATGTGGATAACTCATGGATCTACAGGCAAAACAGAGAGCGACGGGGAAAGAACCCGCCTACGATCAGCCGTCCCGAAATCAGACAATCACGCCACCGGCATAGCCGCTAGGAATGCAAAGGGCCGGTGCCTTCGGGCACCGGCCCGACGCTTAGTCAGGGGATGGGAATGAAACCACCACACCGGTTTTGGCCATCTTCCCGAAGAAGTCGTTGCGCACCGCCTTGAAAGTGGGAAGAAGTTGCAGTGCTTCAACCGGCACTTCCATGTTAGCCGATACCATCGTTCATGTCGAGAAAGCCTTTTGCAGGGGCTGGAACGACCGCCCGGCAATAACCGGGTGACGTTGCCGCGCCAGTCGCGGCGCGGCTTGGTCAGAAAGGCGCAGATCATGCGCATGAATGATGAGGGGCCGCGCAACGGCCCTATGGTCTGGCTGATGGCGGTGCTTGTCATCGCCCTCGCGGCCAAGGTGGACACCACCGCAGCCGACATCATGGTACTCGCCATAGGCGCGTACGCGATGGCCAGCCATAGGAGCGGCTAACGGCCTCAGCTTGCGGCAGGTTTATCCCCGCCGCAAGCATTTTCCTTCGACTTGCCGGAAGCTTCTGCGGGACAGTTGACGACAGTCCTGGTAGCACAGATCACGACAGCAAGGAAAATCCCTGTTTTAATGATTATTCCAAGAATCCCCTTTGCGGTGAGCAAAGTTGAGCTGCCGTACATTATGAATTCGGTGAGAGTAAGAAGCATCGCGAACACCAGTGTCGCTACACCCGTGCGAAACCAAGGAGCGCGCAATGTCTTCATGTCTACTTCCTCCCCCAGCAGTCGATAGGCCCCACACCATTCCACCAACAATTCCACCGATAGCGCCAAGAGAAGCGCCAAGGATACCACCGCCAGCGATGGCACCGCTGATAGCGCCAGTGACACCACCGCCCAGTGCAGTATGCGCGATGCAGTTGGCGTAGCTACCGGCGCTATAAGTCACAATCGCGTATGCCATTAGCTTGGAATCGCTAAGTACCTGATAGGAAATTCCGCGTCCCTCAAACTCCGTAGAGAGTGAATCAAGCTTCTGTCCAGTCATTGAGGTGATTGCGACGCTTCCATCGCTGTTCGAAACGAATTTGGCGTTTTCCAGTGTGACTTGAACGCCTCCGTTGACTCTCTGAGCATGGAAAGTGGGTTGCCCTATAGCAGCAATCTGCGTTTGTTCGCTTGGTGTGGTTTCGGATGCCATAGCAGCTGATGGAGCCAAGGCATATCCGCCTAAGCACAATGCCAGAGCAAGTCCTAAAGCGGCCATCTTCTTGGAATGTGTGACGGGAACGTCAGCGTTCCCTTTGTTCTCTCGAACCATAATTACCTTCTTGGTAATCCCGGAAACTAGGTTTTAGTCTTCTGCCATGAACTGTAGGCTTGCGCAGCTTGCGAGACTCGATGTCCGTGCTGATTTTTTCTGTGGGGATAACTCGTTCTTTGACGGCAGAAAAGAATGCCTACAGCTTGACACTCACGGGATTGAAATCCCGTGAGTGTCAAGCTGTAGGCAGGATACCTATGCCCATCCGTGGCTGAACGGTCTGGTTTGAGATCTTTGTCGCAGATTCCGGAGTAGCAAGCGACGTGATTGTGGCCACAATCACTCGATTCGCGGTGCGAATCGGCTTGCCGGGGAGACCCGTACCCCATGGTCGGCGGGGCCTCCAGACCGCTCGCGCGGCGAATGCGACCAAGGCATTTCTTTGGTGTGCCTGTGGTGTTATTCTGGTGTTACTTTGTTTTGGAGGTGTTGGAGTGGAGATCTACGTATCGTCCAGCGTGCACGAGCGGCATCCGGAACTGTTCGTCGAGGACGTCCTGACGGCGTTCAGGAGCGCCATGCAGGAGGCGCGCAGGGATGACGGCACATGGATGCTGGTTGGCCTCGACGGGCGTGGCAGGAACGTCGAGGTGCTGTACGCGGAGAACCACGGAACCATCGTGATCTACCACGCGTTCACGCCGCCGACGAAGAAGTTCCTGAACGAGATGAACCAGCTGAGGAGGCAGTCATGAGCATGAGCGAACGGGACAGGCAGCTGCTGGCGATGGTCGGCATGACCGAGGAGCAGGCCGAGCGCAACGCGGAGATAGCCGAGTCCGAGACCATCCCCGACGGCCTCGTGGGACCGGTCTACTACGGGCTGCACATGCTCCCGCAGTCGGACGAGGAGATGGTCTCCATGACCGTCAAGCTGCCCAAGAGCCAGCTCGAGAAGGTCACGGAAACGGCCAAGCGCTATCACATCAGCCGCAGCGAGTACGTGCGCAGGCAGCTCGTCGGCGCGATCTGACGGCGGAAGCAGGACGGGAGCACCCGCGTGCCTTCACGGTGGCACGCGGGTGCTCCCTTACGTGTTCCCACGGTGTTATATCGGTGCCACCGTGGTGGCACCTGCCGCGTGAGCGGTCTGGAGGCCCCGCCGACCATGGGGTACGGGTCTCCCCGGCAAGCCGAAACGCACCGCGAATCGAGTGATTGGATATCCAATCACGTCGCTTGCTACTCCCAAATGCGTGATCAGAACAGCGGCACTTCCCCGTCCATGTGCTTCGCCTTCTCCTCGGCTTCCGCCTCGCGTTCCTTGCGGCGCGCGGTAGCAGCGCTGGCGCACGGCACCCTGACTCATGGTCAACTACTGCGATGCTAGTCGTCGCAGTAGTTGACGGAGAAGCTTGGCGAGAACCTGCAATCCGCCGACGCGACGCGGAACACCCAGAATCCGCACCGCCATTACAGGCGCTAAAACGCGATAAGCACTGCACTTTGGAAAGTGCAGCGCTTATCGTTCCGTCAGCAGTTCTCCCTAACACTACTTTCTTCTGTATCTAGACCATTTATCGAGAATTGACAGAATAGCG
Source organism: Bifidobacterium sp. MSTE12 (assembly GCF_000513015.1). Taxonomy (NCBI): domain Bacteria; kingdom Bacillati; phylum Actinomycetota; class Actinomycetes; order Bifidobacteriales; family Bifidobacteriaceae; genus Bifidobacterium; species Bifidobacterium sp. MSTE12. The sequence goes on from NZ_AZYA01000045.1 coordinate 3,735, forward strand.
GACGCGACGCCTATGAAGACTATGGCGACATTACTGCTGACAATCCCGATGACGATCAGCGTGACGGCACACGCAAGCTGCAGAAGAAGAATTAGCTTCATTAGCAACTCAATTTAATTCCTGCTGCACTAATAAGCAGATTCGCACCCTTTAATACCCAGCCTACAGTGTTGGTTGGCATGCCTGGGATAGTCAAAATAAATCCCACGGTCGATACCACACATCCCAATGGAACGCTTTTCCCAATTGGAGGCAACGGTACCTTTTTAAGGTCAACCTTTGCTACTGCTTGTCCCGTTGCGGCATTGAATATTGTGAATGATGCTCCTGTTGCATCCGCCGCCTTACATTGCCTTGCTGATAGGCCATACCACGTTGTGTGCATATGCGAGCTGATGCATTGCGTCTGAATATTACTGGCAGAAAATGTGCTGGCGTTCTGCTGTGAATAGAAAACCTCGTACCCATATGGAGTTAGTGGGCTAGATTCTTCTCCTCGGAGAACTTGAGGATTGACCCATGTAGCTTGAGAAGGATCAACCTCGCTAGCTGAGGCATGTGCATCGGTAAAAAGAAGGCAAAGTGATAGAGCGAGGAAAGCTGTGAAAATAGTAATTGCTTTATTTAAATAAGTATCCTTCATCAATCCTCCTTGATTGGAATTACAAGATACTTCTCTTACAAAGCTACTCCCAGAGTAGTTAGAACTCAATAGATCATCTAAGACGTTCTTTATGCCCATCGAGATAGAGAACACAAAGGGCCGGTGTCTTCCAGACACCGGCCCGAAGCCAGTTACGAAGAGCGCACTGGAAGCGCTCACCGGCATCGGCCATCCCTCCGAAAGAAGTCGTTGCGCACCGCCTTGAAGATGGAGAGATGTTAGCGCGCCTCAACCAGCACTTTCCATGTTAACCGATACCATCGTTCCTGTCGATCAATACCCAGTAGCGCGGGTTGAGAGAGACCGCCAGACAACGGTCTGGTGACGCAGCCGCGCTTTAGCGGCGCGGCCAGTTACGAAGGAGAGCAGTCATGCTCAACCGGAACAAGGAGCCGCGCAGTGGCTCGCATATCTGGCTGATGGCGGTCATCGCCGTCTGCCTCGCACCGGCGGTGCATCCCATCGCCGCCGACGTCGTCCTCACGGCCCTGGCCGTCTGGGCGATGAGAAACGGCCGCTGAACGGCCCCGGCCCGTCCGAGCGCAAGCCCGGACGGGCCTTCCCATTCCGCCCGGCCTGCGGGAATCAGTCGAACAACGGCACATCCACAAGGCTGTTGGACGCGCTTCCATGGCCCGCCACGTTGCGCGCGTCCATCCGGCAGGCCACGCACCGCTCGGCCGGCAGGGAGCCGTCCAGGTGCCCTCTCGCGGCCGCCATGTCGAAGTCCCCGGTCCACCAGACCTCGCCCCAGCCCCTGACCTCCACCAGGCGCGGCGTGACGGACTCCAGCGATCTCCTGGCCGCGTCCTCCCGCACGGACCAGCTCAGGTCCACGCGCGGCGCTCCCCTGCCGCCGGGCACCCTCTCCGGATCGAACTCAAACTCGAAACCTACCAGCTGTGACCGTCCTCGTCCGGCGGCCACCTTTGCGAACTTGCGATGCACTTTCAGGTTCATCAATGGTCCTAGCTCATCCTCAATCGGCTTGATAACCCTGCTGTTTATGTGTGAAGTTCGATATGAATCTGGTATATCGAGCAAGCGGCGGAATTCTGCCAAACTAACTTTCCAAACGCCGATCTGACGGTATTGCTTCAGACGGCGGTAACACTCCTTGGCATAGCTGGAGCGCAGGCTGGTGAACTGTTCCAACTCGAATCTGGTGAAGCCGCTGGTCAGGTCGTTGAGCAGGAACGAGAACTTGGCGTTGACCGCAGCGGTCAGCGTCTGGGAGGACGGGTCTGTTACGAAATCGGAGAACAGCGCGAACTGGTGAATAGCGCCACGTCCGTCTGTGAACTCGAAGTTCAATGCCAGAAGGCGGCGGTTCATGCTGACCAGGAGATTGGCGAACTGGATGTTGGTGAGGTTCTTCTCCAGGTTCATCTGCCTCTTCAGCTCATCGAATGGGAAGCTCTCCTCCGTCGTGCCGTGGTCGCGCAGTCCGGAGCAGACGGTCATAAGCAGGTCGATCTCGAGCGGCGTGAACTTGCGCAGCACCTGGTTGTTGAACTGGTTGTCGTACTTCACGATTTCATTCGCCATAAGTCCAGCGTAACATAAAAAGAAACATAAATAAATTTTGTGTCCCTTATTCCCTTTTTGTGTCCTCAATAGTTCCCTTTTTGTGTCCTTTAATGTCCCGGTTCCCCTACTGCCAACTGCTTTCCCGGGAGTCTAAAAGATGTATAAAAGATTTATATAAAAGGGCGCAAGCGCCAAAATAACGGCACGGAACAGACCACCAGCAGTCATCCAAGGCATCAGCAGAAGAACCAGCCAGGCACAGCAGAATACGACACCAGAGCAGAGAAGGTCATCGACAGATACAAGAGAGGCAACGGCATAGAAGACCGAACCAGAAAACCCAACATCACCAAACGCCAACCATGCGCGTCTTGCACCCACCCCGTTGGGGGATGCCGAGAACGGCGTCATTCGTAGGTCGTGTGACGTGTTTAGATGGGTTTTCGCCCGATATCGCGACAGATCGCATGGAAAATCCGCGTGGGAGGGGGCATGGTTAAGCGCCCATACGGGCACCTTCCCGGTCATATGCCAAGGCACTTGCCCCATCACGTGCCCGGGCAAACAGGTGTAGCAAGTTATACGGATCGTGTACACAATCCAAACCGCCCTCCACCGCCCGATGGTGGTGGACATGGACCCGAGTGCCGAAGGCCTAGATGGAGAGGAAGCGAGCCGTGAGTTCGGTCACATCTTCCCGCCCATCATGAGGATCAGGCCCTTCGCCTCGTCGATCGTCATCCCTGATGCCAGGAAGCACTTCCACAGTTCGTCTTTGAGAAAATCGTAGGATCCGCTGATCCTCCGACGCCACTGCGTCGGCGAGCAGGACGCGTAGGAGTCCAGGGCCGTCCTGACGCGCTCCGGGCCGAGGATACGTGCCAGATCCTCGGGAATCAGCTCGTCCGACTTCCTGCGCGCGACCAGCCAGGTCCCTTTCTCGTTGTGGTGCTTCTTGAGTTCGATCAGGCCGCGACGTTCGAGTGTGTGCGCGGCCCTGCGCAGGCCGGACGCCTCGGACGCGCTCCCGGCCGCGGCCGTCAGCCGCACCCACTTGCCCGGATGCCGGTCCACCTGCCCCAGCACCTGCTCGCACTTCCGACCCAATCCGCTGCCCATGCCGCCTCCAAACGTCGCGTGATACATATGGGTAACGTATCACGCAACACTTGGATGATGGTAGGGCGGGTCAGGCCCGCCCTACCGTAACG
>NZ_AZYA01000046.1:0-2413 GCF_000513015.1 Bifidobacterium sp. MSTE12
GACGCCGCAGAAGCCGTCCAAGGTGACCACCACCCAACCACAGGTCAAGAACCTGTCGAATACCGGCAGCAACGTCACCATCCTCGCGATCGTGGCCATCATCGCCCTTGTGGCAGGCGGAGCCCTTGTTCTCGTGCGCCGTCGCATGAACTGAACACCATACGTTCCTCATCCGTTGTGGGGGTGTGTCCGCGTACGCGGGCACACCCCCACAACGCATGTAAGGACCGGCCGTGGGACATCGAAGAGCATCAAGGACCAGGGAAGCGAGTGAACGCCCAACATGCTCATCCACTGTTACCGGTGCGTTACGGAGACCTCGGTCCCGGATGCAAAAGAGATCATTCTTCGCTTCGCGCCATCTGGCGTTCCAGTCCGAAGTCGACGGTCCGCCGACCATGCCCCAGCGTGGCGATATGGGTGAACGTCTCATAGTCGGGAATATCGGCGAGCATGACATCCCCGGCAATGCGGCGATCGTCAAGGATGACGGCACGGTCCATGGTCTTCCAGCAGTATTCCAAGTCGTGCGTAACGGTCAGGATGGTTCGCCCACAGGCATGCAGCCGGTTGACGTAGTCGATCAGCAGATCCCGGGTGATCGGATCGATCGAATTGGTCGGCTCATCCAGCATGATGACGTGAGGGTCGAACAGCATGCCCGCCACCAGACCGGCACGCCCGCGCATGCCGCTGGACAGCCTGGACACCCTCGTATCGAGGAACGGACCCAGTTCGAACGCCCGCACCAACGGTTCCCCGCCGAGCCGGGAGGGATCCATGCCTCCCGTGCCATCCGGATCGAACAGCAGGCCACGGAACCTGATATTGTCCCGGACGCTCATCGCACTGATGAGATTCGCATGCTCCGTCATCAGGAACACATCCCGCATCGACGGTACGAGCATGCCGTTGATGACGCAGCGTCCGCTTCGTGGACGCAACAGTCCCGTAATGAGTTTGAACAACGTCGTCTTGCCCACGCCGTTATAGCCGAGGATGGCCACCGACTGGCCTTGGGGAACCGTGAAGGAAACGTCATCCAGCACGGTTTGGCGCCTGCCGTACCCGAACGTGACATGTTCCACCGCGACGGACATACCCTCCAACGCCATCCCATGGCCGTATCGTCCCGCATCCGACCGCAAGGTCAGGATGAATCTGCCACGGAGCACGCGCGTCGTGATGGCGAAAGCGCCCGCGCCGCATAATGCGGCCACGATGGACGAGACCGTCAGGGCGAGCACCGGATCCACGAGATGCCACAGGGCGACATTGGCGAACAGGCAGGGCGAGTGCCAGCGGCGTAAGGTACAACGCCGAATCCGGGTTCAGCAGACGTAGGCATATCGCCAGTTGCGTACCCAACGCGGCCCACGCCCCGTTCAGCACGAACGCCATAAAAAGCTGCATCACCGTCACGGGCATGTCGGATGGCTGCCAATGGTCCACGGCCAGTCCCGCCACCAGGGATACCAGCAGGAACGCCGATGAGACCGCCTCATAGAACCAGAGTTTCGCGGTCAGATATTCGCGCAGCGGCAGGCCGGCCTGCACGATCAGCTCGAACACCCCTGACCGGTAGTCGTCGTACGTGGTGTAATCCACGCAGAGCGAGAAAAGCAGGGCGAACCCGGGCGCGTCGATCATCGCGGTGGACAACGACTCCCCCGCCTCCAAGAAGAGCGGGTTCAGGGCCAATATGAACGGCCAGATCAGCGCACACCACAGAGCCCTGTCAAACGACGTGTACAGGCGGAACTCCTTGAACCAGATGGCCTTCATAATCGCTACCCCACAATCTGCAGAGAAAAAGACGACCCCAAGTCCGTCGCCAATCAGTTCCCTGCCATGTCGGCATCAGGGGCGGAAAGACCCGGATGGCGTCTTCCATCCTACGCCCGGGTCCTTCCGCCATGCGGCCGCGAGAATGACCACGTAGACGAGACAGAGGGCATCCTGGACCCATCCCAGCGTCCGTGGGTTCAGCCAGCCGCCCATAAACCACCCATGCCTGCCCCCCCAGGGAAAGCCAGACCAGCAGGTGCGTGACAACCGACACGACGATGCTCCAGAACGGGTAATAGCGCACCACATGCACCAGCGGGACCGCACACAGCCCCAGCATGATCCACACGACCATCCAGGCCGCGCCGCCGGCCGGCATCAGCCAGACCGCCGCGGCCGAATCCGACCGCCACAACGGTATAGACGAACCATTCAAGCATGTACAACGCCGTCTGCCTTTTCATGATGAGTCCTTCCTTCCATGGAATCATCGATTGCGGATTTGTTGCGGAACGCCCTCGACGAGGCGTCCCACAACGGTTTTCAATGCAGGACGAGGCAAATCAAGACGACGAGCATGATGAGGGCGAGTGCCAGCAACACGCAGGAGACACGCCTGCGGCCG
>NZ_AZYA01000047.1:0-5179 GCF_000513015.1 Bifidobacterium sp. MSTE12
CTCGGAGACGCCGGCGATGTCGCCCAAGCCATCCCCGTCGGAATCCTTGAACGATCGTGGATAGACCTGATATACAACGGCCTGCTTCCACCAATCCGCACGTTCATTATTCGCGGTCATGATGTTGTCCTTACGTCTTTGTCCCGATATGTCCCTGTTCTAGTGATTGTTCGCCTATGAACAGCTAATGACAACGATATCACCAATGGTGCCAATGCATCACGGGTGTGTTGTGATTACGTTGTCACGGACATGGCGGAGTCTCGGTAAGATTGAACACAACGTTGGCGGTCATGGCCTTGCACAAAGGAGCGATATGAAATTCCTGTCACCTGATTCAGGTCTCATGCGCGGTTGGAACAATCTGACCGACGGTGTGTGGATCAATATTCTCATGCTTGTCACCAGCATTCCGCTTGTGACTGTCGGTGCCGCGCTGACCGCCGGCCACGACGCTGCTCGCAAGACGCTTGCGGGAGAGGGGCACGTCACCACCAATTATTTCAGATCATTCAAAAGTAATTTTGTGAAGTCCACAGTGCAGTGGCTAATCTTCGGTGTGGCGCTGGCAGTGCTGTCCTACGCGTGGGTCGTTCTGCAGATTGTACCGTTGCTAATTCCAAAATTCGGTTTCACCATCGTATGGATCATGGGCTTCGAATGGGTCTGGGCGTTACAGGCTCGTTTCGAAAATAGCCTTGGTGGCACCCTCGCCAATGCATTCATCTTCGGCGTGACTAATGTCGCGTCGACCATCGCGCTGGCGATAATCGATGTTGCGTTCCTAGGGCTGATCGTCGGCTCTTGGTTCTACATGCCGCAGGGTCTGTTTTTGCTGGTGGTGCTTGGGTATGGCAGCGTGCTTATGCTTCACGTCCCGATTCTCGAACATGCGTTCGCCAAATACGTCAACAAGCCGGAGTCTGATGGTCGGGGGACGGCATGGCGAAAGTAACGTTGCAAGACGTTGCCAAAGCGGCCGGCGTCTCTATCGCGACTGCTTCATGGGCGGTGAATGACAATCGTAATGTGCGTATCCCGGAATCCACGCGCCGTAAAGTCCGTAAGGCCGCCGATTCGCTCGGTTACCATCACAATGCATTGGCCCGGGGGTTGGCCCGTGGCTGTTCCGACATCATAGGCTTCATCAGCGACGGTGTGGCTACCTCTCCGTTCGCGGGGCAGGTAATCCAAGGTGCGCAGGATGAGGCTTGGCGTAACGGGAAGATTCTGCTGGTGGTTAACACCAACGGTAAAAAAGATGTGGAACGTAAGACTTTCGCGTTCATGCTTGAGCATCAGGTCGAAGGCGTCATCTACTCGAAGTGGGTTCATGAATCAATTACGCCACCGAGCGAACTCGATAAGGTGCCGGCGGTGTTGGTGAACTGCTATGACGAACGTGGCCGATTTCCTGCTGTGGTGCCGAACGAAGTTCAGGGTGGGGCCACAGCCACGCGACTATTGCTTGAGGCCGGACATCGGCGTATCGCGTTCGTTAACGCCATTACGCCCTCGCCTGCGTCGCTTGGCCGACTTGAAGGATACAAAGCGGCGCTTGCGGCATTCGGCATCGATTTTGATTCGTCACTGGTGGTACCTGCGAACGCTGACCAGGAAGGTGGATACGGGGCAGCGGAAAAGGTGATGGCGACGGATGCGACCGCAGTGTTTTGCCATAATGACCGCACTGCGCTTGGTTTGTACGATGCGTTGCGTGAGTTAGGTAAACGTGTGCCGGATGATATCTCCGTGGTTGGGTTCGATAATCAGGAAATGATTTCCGCGCACATGCATCCCGCGCTGACCACCGTGGGTCTGCCACAATATGAGCTCGGTGTGATGGGCGTGCGAACGTTGTTGCGGCAGTGCGGCCGCAATGAGGATGATGGTGATGAACATGTAGTGACGAGGACGTTCGAGCCGATTTTCGTGCAATGTCCGGCGGTATCTAGGGATTCGGTGAAGAGGTTGTAGCATGGTCGTCGTAGTGCTGCGACACTCGTGGAAACACTCACGAAACGGTGGAAAAACGGCATTGTGCAAGGTGGCTGCGTCAATCGTTTGACATTTTGATTTTAAGTGCTATATTTGTACTTAATCGCTTAAACAGTTTAAGCGCTTAAACTGAATAATGCGAAGTAATACTGGTTCCTTCAAAAGGTAATCGCAGACGATTGCCGAGCGAAAGGCAAAGCAGCTGAAGAAAGGTAAAGATATGAAGCTTTATTACCAGTTCCCTGGCACTTGGTTCGGTGACTGCATGCCATTTGGCAAGGGCGACGAATTCTTCCTGTTCCACCAGCGGGACAATCGCAACCCGGAGCCGTTCGGAGAGCCGTTCGGCTGGGATCTTGCCACAACCAAAGATTTCGTAAACTACGAGAATCATGGAGTGGCAATCCCCCGTGGCGCATATGACGCACAGGATCAATTCATCTTCGCGGGCTCGGTGTTTGAGGGCGAGGGCCAGTACCACATCTTCTACACCGGCTATAACCGCGATTATCCCGCACAGGGCAGGCCTGCGCAGGTGCTCATGCATGCGGTCAGTGACGACCTGTACCACTGGACCAAAACACAGGATGCTATCACCTTTACGCCGCAAGAGGGCTATGACCCTGATGACTGGCGTGACCCGTGGGTCATTCGGGACGAAGAACATGACCAGTATCTGCTGATTCTTGGTGCCCGTAAAATCGGTCCGAAAACCTGCCAGACCGGCCGTACCGTGAAGTTCACCTCTAAGGATCTCAAGGACTGGAAATTTGAGGGTGATTTCTGGGCGCCGAACCTGTACACCATGCATGAAATGCCCGACCTGTTCAAGATGGGCGACTGGTGGTACCACATCGTCACCGAATACAGCGACAAGCACAAGATGGTCTATCGTATGGCCAAGAGCCTTGACGGCCCATGGATTGCACCGTCGGACGATGCATTCGACGGCAGTGCCTACTATGCCGGCCGTACCTTCGAACTGAATGGCCAACGCATCCTGTTTGGCTGGGTCGGCACCAAAGAGAAGTGCGATGACAGGAGCAACTTCGAATGGGCCGGAACTTTCGTGGCACACGAGGTGTATCAGCGCGAAGACGGCACGCTCGGTGTGCGCATTCCCGATACCGTGTGGAATGCATTCAATGAGCGCGAGAATGTCGGCAATGTGACCATCGATGGTACTGGTGCGCGACAGGAGGCGGTACTTGCCCTTGGCTGCGGTGATTTGTTCTCGTTCGAAGCCGACATCACCTTCTCAGAAGGCACTCGCTCCTTCGGCCTGCGTGTCAACGAGAACGAAGATACCGCGCTGGGATACCAGTTCATCTTCCCCGTAGCTGAAAATCGCTATGTGTTCGAAGGCAGTCCGAACTTCCCATGGTTTAATGTCATGAACATCGGGCTTGAGCGACCTATCAAGCTCGAGGCAGGCCGTAACTATCATCTGCAACTCATCGTCGATGACACTATCGGCACGTTGTATGTGGATGGAGTGGCACTGAACGTGCGCATGTATGAGCGCCCCGGCGAGTCGCTGAGCATTTTCGCCACCGACGGCGTCGTTGAGGTGCGCAATGTCTCCATCGCTCGCGGATTGAAGGAGGTCTGACCAATCTGATTTCTTTTTGACTGATTACGGGTCGCCGAGGTCGTTTCGTACCTTCTTTTCGCCTCGGCGGCTCTCCTTGCGGCTTTCCCTCTCATTTTTGCTTAAGCGATTAAACTATACTTCGGTACCACATATCGCACGATGCACGACGTTTGTCATCATCTGACGACGCTGTCAGAATCATTATTTTTTGGAGGAGATTATGAAGAAACTCACTCGTACCATCGCCGCAGTGTCGGCGCTCGCCATGTCCGTTGGTGCGCTCTCCGCATGCGGCGGCTCAAATGTCAATGCTGACAAAGGGCATGTATATTTTCTCAGCATGAAGGTGGAACAACAGGACCAGTTCAAGGAACTGGCCGAAAAGTTCACCAAGAAGACCGGTATCCAGGTCGATATCGCCACTGCATCATCCGACACCTACGAACAGTCACTTAAGAGTGAACTGGCCAAATCCGAGGCGCCTACGTTGTTCGATGTCGACAACAACGACTTTCTGAATTGGACTGATTATTATGCCGACATGTCGGGAACCAACATCTACAAGGATCAGGAGAACCCCGACTATGCGCTGAAGGATGGCGATACGGTTGGTGCTGTGCCCTACGTCATGGAACGATATGGCATCATCTACAACAAGAAGCTGCTGCAGAAGTACTTCGATTCTTCCTGGGCAAGCATTAAGTCGGTTGACAGCATCAACAATTTCAAGACACTGAAGACAGTTGCCGATGAAATACAAGCACATAAGGATGAGATGGGCGTGAAAGGTGCGTTCACCTCCGCCGGCTTCGACACCAGCTCCATCAAACGTTTCGGTGATCAGCTGGCGCATATCTCCGTCTACTATGAGTATCGCGATCAGGGTGTCACGCAAATGCCGGCCACTATTTCCGACAAGTACGTATCGAACTTCAAGAACATTTTCGACCTGTACATCAACGACGCCACGATTCCGAAGACGCAGCTCGCCAGTGCCACCATGGACGACGCCAACTCCGAGTTCGCACTGGGTGAGGCCGTGTTCTTGCAGAATGGCTCTTGGGGCTATTCGCAGATTCGCGATCAAGAGGTCGCCGATGAAGATATGGGCGTATTGCCGATCTATATGGGTGTGAAGGGTGAGGAGAATGCAGGCCTGACCGTGAGCTTCCTGTACTTTGCGATGAACAAGAACGCCTCTGAAAAAGATCAGAAGGCCACCAAGCAGTTCCTTGACTACATCCTGAACGATGATGAGGCACGTGACATCATCACGAATGAGGCGGGTTTCGAAACACCGTTTAAGTCGTATGCGAAGGCCGGCTACCAGACCAAGAACCCGATTCATCGCGCCAACGATGCCTATGCCAAGGCAGATAAGTACGATATTGTGATCTATCCGTTGCCAAGCACTCAGTGGGTGTTGACGCTGGGCAACGCGATGTTGGAATATGCGCAGGAGACCGGTACATGGGACACCGTGCATGATGCATTTGTGGATGGTTGGGCGTCTGAATATAAGACCACTCATTGAGCGCAATAGAGTCTCATCGAATGCGGCAAACGGGGCTTGGCGGTTTATCCGCC
>NZ_AZYA01000048.1:0-81494 GCF_000513015.1 Bifidobacterium sp. MSTE12
CGGGAAAACCATCCGGAAATCACCGACACCACCAGAATAGCCCCGCAAAACTACGTCCAGATGAACGCCATCCGAACAACAAACGGCGTGTCGCACACATCGTAAGGCAAAACGCCAAAGCCAACCGACGCCAATCGCAAATGAAAGCAATGAACTCATAAGCGCCGCGAAGCCCGAAACGAGCCTTTTCCGATTACACAAGGCGCAAGGGCGGCGAACGAAGAACTTCCGATATGAAAAAAGCCGGAAGCAACTGCACGAACAGCTGACTTCCGGCTTGATCATTCACTGATCATTCAGTTATGGGATACGGAAACGAGATTACTCGGCCTTATCGGGTTCGACCGTAGCCACGGTCTTCCTGCGGGCCATGTAGCGCTTGATGGTCAGAGCCTCGAGCGCAAGGGCCAGCACCGCGGTCACGCCCCAAGCCACATACATGGCGGTCTTCCAGACCGGGGTCGCCACCTTCGGCTCGCCATCCGCATACTGCCAGCTGTTGGCTGCGGTGTACAGGATGTTGTGAGCAGCCTGACGCATTGCCTTCACGGAAGTCGCGGACTTGTCGGTGATGTGGTTGGTGATCTTAGTGGTGGCGAGCATCGCATCGTTGCCCGCACGCACTTCCTGATCAGCGTTCTGGTAGCCATAACCGCCGAAGTAATCAGTCAGGACGAAGCCCTTGAAACCCCACTCGTCGCGTAGGACGGTCTTCAACAGAGCGGCATCGCCACCGGCATAAGTGTTACCGATGTAGTTGAAGGCGCTCATGACGGCCTGTGCACCGCCTTCCTTCACACTCATCTCGAACGGCTTGAGATAGATCTCACGCATGGCCTGCTCATTGGACCAGGTGCAGAGCATCTCGGTACGCTTAGTCTCCTGATCATTCATGGCGAAGTGCTTCATGAAGGAGTACACACCCTTTTCCTTGGCGCCGGCAATCTGATTGGACGCCATGGCACCGGAGAGCAGGGCATCTTCCGAGAAGTACTCGAAGGTACGACCGGAGAAGGCATTGCGATGGATGTTCATAGCCGGCGCATACCAACCAGCCACATGCATGTCATGAGCCATGTCTCCAATCATCTCTCCGAACTGCTTGGCCAAATCCTTGTTCCAGGTGCAGGCGAATGCAGTGGAGGCAGGGAAACCGATGGAACCGACGCCGGTGAAGTTGTTGTTCAGCGATGCCGGGCCGTCAGCGTCGGTCAGTTGGACCTTGCCGACGGACTTCACAGCCTGAGTGCCATAGCCGCCGTTGGCGATGAGGTTGTCCATATCATCGAAGGTGAGCTGGTCAAGAAGCTTGTCCCAATCGGCATCGTCATAGTCCTTGCCATACATATCGGCTAGCTTCAGACCATTCTTGGCGCCGGTGGTCGGCATTTCGTCGGAATCGTCGTCGAACTTGGTCGGATCGTAATTCGAATTGTTGTAGAAGGTCTCCTTGGCCTTGTCGGACATTTCGAAATTGGTCGGAGCCGCAGTGGCTTCCTTGTAGTTCGCGAAGTGGTTCGCACGACTCAGGTAGGTCACATCGCCCGCGACGTCATCGAACTGGTTCGTGGCCACGGTCTGGTCACCGCTATGCGTGTTCGAATCGGAATCATAGGTGATGGTGTCATCCACGGTGACCTTCTGATCGGCGATCACGGTATGCGAGTCGGACTGGATGGAGATGTCGTAGTCGCCCTTCTCCAGCACGTATGCCTTCGCGTCCTTGTAGTCATAGGAGGCCATGTCGTCACCATCGAATTCGACTTTCACCGTCTCGGAGGCACCAGGCTTGAGTTCCTTGGTCTTCTCGAACGCCACCAGGTTCGTGCTGGCCTTCTCGATGCCGCCATCGGTGTATGGCGGGTTGTAGTAGACCTCGACCACGTCCTTGCCGGCCTTGTCGCCGGTATTGGTCACGGTCACGTCCACGGTGACCTTGCCATCCTTATAGGTCACATCATTGAGCTTCTGCTCGAACGAGGTGTACGACAGACCATAGCCGAACGGGAACGCGACCATGGAATCATAATCGATGGCCCCCTCGGCCGCAGCGGTCTCGTAGAACTTATAGCCCACATAGATGCCCTCGGAATAATTCACGAAAGCCGGGATGGCAGTGATGTCATCGCCAGTGAAGCCCTTATACTTTGCGGCCTTGTCCGCCATGTTGGTGTACTCGAACTTGCCGAAGTTGTTGTACGACACGGAAGTGGCCAGGTCCTTGAGGAAGGTATCGGAGGTCTTTCCGGAAGGATTGGTTTTGCCGGCGAGCACGTCGCCCAAGGCGGAGAAGCCGGTCTGACCTGCCGGCGGACACCATACCACGGACTTGATCTGCGGATAGTTGGACAGGAAGTCAAACTGGAAGGTGTTGGCACCGTTGTAGACAAGCGTGACCTTATCGAAGTTCTTGGTGACCAGGTCGATCATGTCGCGCTCGGTCTGGGAAAGCTGCAGGAAGCTTTCACCATCCTTAAAGTCCTCATAATCCTTGGAATTGTTGATATAGGTGATACCGTCAGCCTTCATGTTCGTGGGAAGATCGGCACCCTCGCCGCCGACGCGGGTGATGGTGATGACGGCTTCATCGGAAAAGCTCTTGGCGTCGGAGATCAGCTTGTCGGAATACTGCTTGGCCGGAACCTCAGGCAGGGTCCAGTCCTGCGCCCACATGCCGACTTCCGGACGATCCGAACGATAATCGGTGTACAGCTTGGACAATTCGGAATTGGTCTCGATTCCGGCTTCCTTCATGCCATCGAGCAGGGAGGTGGTGGCATACTGCTTGCTCATCGAACCGGAGCCGGTGCCGCCATAGACCGGATTGGTGGAGCCCCAGCCGAACACGTTGACCTTCTTGTTGGACAACGGCAGGTTGGAGTCGTCGTTCTTGAGCAGGGTAATCGCTTCCGACTGCACCTCCTTGGCCAGCTCGTTGGCCTTGGATACCGTGGTGTCGGAAAGCTCGTACTTGGTGATGGTCGCATTGTTCAGCAATGTCGACAACGGACCGGACATCATCATGGACACGGCGACGACGATGCCGACCAGTGCCACGATCCAAGATTCGGAATGGATGATTTTACGGGTTGCGATTTCCTTGACCGTCTTCCTGTTGACGGCGAAGGTGATGATCAGCGCGAGCACGAACAACACGCCAATCGCAATCAGATACGACGTCAGCGAACCGAGAACGTTCATGACGTCAGCCATGTTGATCTGCAGCATGGTATGTCTCCTCCTTGATTCTCATAACCAAACGACATGCAGCCTCGATACCGTTGTCGAAGCCAAGCGACTACACGGCACTGCCCCGCGCCGCTGCGTCACCAAGAAGTGAGGACACCTCTTCATGCCGATGTTTTGATTTCATCAAACCCCGTCCGAAAAGGGTCAGTCATTCTCCCAGCCTGTCGATTCGCGTGCATAATCTGCATGTATTCCGTGCATGATTTGCATGGAAAATACACCCTTTCAGCGCGTGAGAGACAAGAATAAGATGCCGCAAAGTACGATGGTTGCCATGAGCGACTTAAGCGCATTGAATCTGGAAGAGGGCAGCCTCGTAGGCGGCTATACGCTGATCGCCCGACTTGGCTCGGGCGCGATGGGATCGGTATGGCGTGTGCGGGACGATGGCGGTCACCAGTATGCGATGAAGATTCTGCGCGACTCCCTGACCGAAGACGGCACCTCGGCGGAGGCCTCCCGCGATCAGATGACGGCCCGCGAACGACTGCGTCGTGAGGCGATGTCGCTGCAGAAAGTACGTCATCCCGGCGTATGCGGCATCGTCGACATGGAACTCGACGACGCCCTGGCATTCATCGTCACCGAGCTGATCGAGGGGAAGAACCTGCGCGAAGACGTACGCATCAACGGCCGTTACGTCGGCGATGATCTGGAGCGACTGTCCCGCAAGCTCATCGCAGCAGTGAAGGCGGTGCATGCGGCCGGCATCGTGCACCGCGACATCAAACCGACGAACGTGATGGTATCCACCACCGGCCCGGTATTGGTGGATTTCGGCATCGCCATGGGCGAGGGTGAAAGCCATGTGACCCGCACTGGCCTAGTGATGGGTACACCGGGCTTCATCGCGCCGGAAATCATTGACGGTACCGAATCGGATGAGATGACCGACTGGTGGTCGGTGGCGTCGGTATTGGCGTTCGCCGCGACCGGCGAGCCGGTATTCGGTACGAAACCGATGATGGCGGTGCTGGAACGTGCGGCCGCCGGTAATGCGAACCTGTCCGGATTGCCTGCCGGCACCATGGCAGCGCTTCGATCGGCGCTCGATCCGGACCGTTCGAAGCGCTGCACACCGGATGCGTTGCTGCAGGCGATTGCGTTGGATGCACTCAACCCGCTGGTTTGGCAACAGGCACAACAGTCTGCACAAACCCCGCCCGCAGGTGACGCGACGGAGATGATGCCCCCTTTTGATGAATCCGCCCAAGGAGACGTCTCCAACCCGCGCGCATTATGGTATTTGCAGGACGACGTCGGAGGAGAAGACGCCATCGGTACGCAGACCATGCCGCGAATCGGAGAGGCCACGCAGGTCATCGCCGCCGACACGGACGCACCTACCAGGACGCTTGGAACCATGGATGCAGGCACCGACGTCATACCGACACAAGGTGGCACGCGACCACTTCCGCGGACTTTGCGGGGCGAACAAACGCAAACGATGCCGACCATGCCGATGCAGGATGCCTGGAATCCGCAAATCGCACCGACGCAGGTTGACCCGACCATCAAACCGGCCTTGCAACGCGTGGTGAATCAATCAACGGCACAGGCCGCACCGCAACCGTTGCCGCCGTCCGTAATTCCGCACGCCGACATCGCGCAAAGCCAACAACTACCGATGCAGCAGCCGTCGCAGCCATACGTAGTCGCCGGCCAGCCATCGCAATTCGCGTCGGCCATGCCGCAGAACGCAATCGACCCGAACGTGCCGCAACCGCCGAATCCCGCGGATGTCAAACGCGGTGAATATCTGTCGCGGGGCGTGCTGCCCTGCGCTCTGCTCTCCATACCGGTGGCGATCTGCGCATTGCTCTCCCCTTGGATGGCGCTCGGCGTGGCCTTGGCACTCAGCTGGGTGCTGTTCACCATCGGATGCAATGTGGAGTCACAGCTTGAACGCGAAGGCCGCCGAGGCGGCGAACGACGGAAATCCGATTGGGCCATCCGCGTGGCCAGCCTGCCTTGGCACATGCTCAAAGGCTTTGGCTACGCCTGTGCCCGCATGCTGATCATGGTGATCATCATGGCATTGGGATTGGCTATATCCACGCTTGCCTTGCATCTGCCATATGCGCTGCTCGATGTCGACCTTTTCGGTCTGACCGTTCCCCTGCCGACATTCACCGAGGGACCGCTTTCGCAAAGTGGACTCGTACAGGCGGGATTCGGCGTAATCGGCTGGCTGGTGGCAGCCATCGCGCCGGGCGCGATGGTGATGCGGCTCGGCGCCGGGTCATTACGCGGCGCACGGTAGACGGCCGAGCATTATCGGGCGAACGCCCTCGAAACCGTGCGACGTACCGCTCCGAATCTCCCTTACGTATCGATAAGGTCTCGCCGTTACTATGGTGCACAGCAACATGGTGCCGCAATCACTGGGAAAGGAATGGGATGGCCCAGAGCAACAAGAACGCGCAGAAGCGCGAGAGCCGCGCCGAGCGGAGGGCCGCCGAAGCCGCGGCCATCAAGGCGCGTGCCGAACAGGCGGAAAAGGAACGCAAGCAGCAGACGATGATCGGCGCCATCGTGGTGGCGGTATTGGTGATTCTCGTCGCCATCGGCGCGTTCACCGTCTATCACAACATACACAAGACAAGCGATGCGCAGGATGAGCTCACGGTCGAGCAGGCCTATGACAAACTGCAGGAAGTCAAGAACACGCCGACTTTGGTCGACAAGAAGGGCGGCCTGCTGATTTCCAAGAACGGTTACGGCAAATCCGTGGAAGGCGCGCCGACCATCGCCATCTATATGGACTTCCTGTGCCCCGGTTGCGGCAATCTGCATCGTCAGCTGGATGAGGATCTGCAGAAAATGATCGATGCGGGTCAGATTAACCTGGATCTGCATTTCATGGCGTTCATGGACCGCTGGTCCACCGACGAATATTCCAGCCGTGCAGCCAACGCCGCCATGTATCTGGCCGAGCATGACAGCAATCCGGAGCATCTGATCTCCTTCTTGGAGAAGATGTATGCCGAAGACTTCCAGCCGGAGGAAGGCTCGAACTACAAGTCGGTGAGCGACGCCAAGATCAAGAAGCAGATGATTGCGGCCGGCGTTTCCAAGGATGTCGCCGACAAGGCGTTCAACCGCGAATATCAGGATTGGCTCGACGCCATTGACACGTATACGCCGAAGCGTTCCGAATTGTGGAATGTAAGCGGCAACTACAAGGGCAGCATGACCACGCCTACGGTGACCATCAACGGCAAGTTCTGGGATATGAACCAGCTGTCGACCGCCAAGATGACCACCGCTGAAGGCCTGCTCGAAGCCATCGGACTCAAGGCGGATCAGGTCGGCGTCGCCGGCGACATGCCGTCCATCGGTTCCAAGAAAGGTCCGATTTCCGTCACCACCGGCGAGTAGTGACCAGCCACCAGCGCGCCCTAAGGCGCACAAGTCGAGTTGACTGCTTTGGGTGCGCTGGTTATGCTATTCAAGCGTTCCACTTTTCGAAAATCCATTTCGGCAGGTGACAACAAGCCTCCTTAGCTCAGATGGCCAGAGCGGCCGCCTTGTAAGCGGCAGGTCGTCGGTTCGATCCCGACAGGAGGCTCGAACCCGATTTCTCTCGGGAATAATTCTTACCATGGGTAAGTAATCCAGAAGCCTTCCCCCAACTTGTGGCTTCTGGAAATCGGGCGAGGCGTCCCCCAACCTGTCTCGCCCGATATAGGGGGCAGGACATCCCCTTCTCTCCTGCCCCCTTTTTCTTTTTCTAATCCCCGAAAATGTGGCGGTATGGCCAATGCGCCGGAAAAACCGGTCTCTCATTCTGCACCGACCATTAGAATGGCGACGTTATATGCCTGTATCGGAAAGAGGAGCTATGGCGAGAAGATGGACCCCTCAGAGGTTTGTGATGCTACGCCGTGTACGTGTTGTCATCTGCGTCACGACGGTCACCCTCGCTTCGGTGCTGGCATTCGGAGTAGGGGCACGCAAGACGGTGGCGTTGACGGTGAACGGCGAGACCACCACCGTGACCACGTATGCGATGAGCGTTGACCGTCTGTTGCAGGAACAGCAGGTGAAGGTGAAGACCCACGATCTGGTGGAATCCACATCATCCGGCACCCTGCAAAACCATTCTGTAGTGACAGTACGCAGCGCCTATCAGACCACCGTCACCATCGACGGCCAAGAAGTGCCGTTCTGGACGGTGGCGACCAGCGCCGATCAGCTGCTTGGATTCTTCGAGGCGAACGAAGCGGAGGCGTCGAAGATCACCGTCAACATCGATAACGTTTATAACAAGCTCACCGGAGGCCTGGTCATCAATCAGAACGGCCCGGTGACCGTCATCGCCGACGGTAAAAGTTCCGTATCGCCCAACGGCAAGCTGCCGGCGGCCTCCATTCTCGATTCCAAAGGAATCATCCTGAACAAGGAGGATCGCGTCAGCGTCGAAAAAAACAATGGCGAGACCATTCTGCGCGTGCAACGCGTAACGCATGACGAGCAGACACGTACGAAAACCGTGCCGCACGGCACCCAGACCATCATCGACGCGAGTCTGCAGCCCGGCGAAGCCGTGGTAAGGCAGGAAGGCGAGGATGGCGAAATCCAGCAGACCTATGACGTCACCTATGTGGACGGCGTTGAGGAAAGCGAAAAGCTGATCAACGAGGTGACCACGAAAATCGCCATCGATCAGATCATCGCCGTCGGTCCGGAAAAGACCGAGAGCTCCGATGCCGACAACGGCCAGGCCGATTCCGGAAGCAACGACAGTGATTCGAGCAAGTCCGACAAGAAAGACGAGTCGGACAAGAAAGATTCGGATTCGACCGACAAGAAGAACGATTCCTCCGAGAAGAACGATTCGACGTCCACTCCGACCACTGAGCCAACGCAAACACCGACCCCAACGCCGACGCCGACACAGCAACAACAACAGCAACAACAACAGCAACAGCAACAGACACAGACGACAACGAACCCTTCGGACGGCTGTCGACTCTACCATCCATCGGCTGCCCAGGCACAGACCTATGCGGCCGGCGCGGCAGCCCAGTATGGCTGGACCGGACAGCATTGGACCAATCTGGTCAAACTATGGAATCGTGAATCCAGCTGGCTGTGGTATTCGGAGAACGCGTCATCCGGAGCGTACGGCATTCCGCAATCCCTGCCAGGCAGCAAGATGGCCTCTTTCGGCGCGAACTGGCGTGATGACGCAGCCGTGCAGATCGATTGGGGCCTGAATTACATTGCGCAACGCTACGGCAATCCGACGAAGGCCTGGGAGCATTCCGAACAATATGGCTGGTACTGATGGAAAACGGAAACAACGAACACATGACTGAACACACGACCAATAACGCCATGCAGGGCCATCTGCTGGGAGCCGCTGACATTCGCCGCATTGCCGACGAGGCCGGCATAAGCCCCACCAAGAAATTCGGGCAGAATTTCGTCATCGACCCCGGTACCGTACGTCGCATCGTGCGCGAAGCCGCAGTGACGGCCGACGATCATGTGCTGGAGGTCGGGCCGGGTCTCGGCTCGCTGACCTTGGCGATTCTGGAAACCGGCGCGTCAATGACCGCCGTGGAGATCGACCCGTCATTGGCCGAGCGTCTGCCGAACACCATCGCCGAATTCATGCCGGATGCCGTGGAACGCTTCCGTGTGATCAATCGTGACGCATTGACCGTCTCACCGGAGAACCTGCCGGATTTCAGCGGCGACGATACCTTCACGTTGGTGGCCAACCTGCCGTATAACGTGGCCACGCCGATTCTGCTCACCTTGTTGGAACGATTTGACAATCTGCATTCCTTCCTGGTGATGGTGCAAAAGGAGGTGGCCGACCGTCTGGCCGCGAAACCGGGGTCGAAGATCTACGGCACCCCAAGCGTGAAGCTCGCCTGGTACGGTACGGCCGAACGTGCGGGCATCATCGGTCGTAACGTGTTCTGGCCGGCACCGAACGTGGATTCCGCATTGGTATTGTTCAAGCGTTACGAAGGCGGGCATACGCCAGCCGCCGATAGCGCCGATGGCCCGGCGGCAAAGCGTGAGACGGTATTCCGCCTGATTGACGCCGCCTTCGGCCAGCGCAGAAAGACCTTACATGCCGCGTTGAGAAGATTCGTGCCCGATGAGGCGTTCGATATGGCCGGCATCGACCCGACCCGTCGTGGCGAAACGCTCACCATCGACGAATTCGTAGCGCTGGCGCGGGCACTTGACGCCATTCCCGGCGAGGTGAACGCAGCATGACCGCCCTGCCTTCAGCCGTGAGCGTCGACTGCCCGGCGAAAACCAATCTGACCTTGCATGTGGGCGCGCCTCGCGCCGAATGGAATGGCCGCCACGAGCTCGACACCATCTATTGCGCAGTCGGCGTATACGATACTGTCACTGTCGCACGTAAGGCGCCAGGAACCGGGTTCTCGCTCAATCTCGAAGGCGCGCATCTGGGTGACCTGGCATCATCCGGCAGCGATATGCGCCGTAATCATGCCGTACTCGCCCTGTTCGCCCTGGCCGAAGCCAGCGGCAATGAACCGGATGTGGCGTTGAGCATCGACAAGCGCATTCCGGTCGGGGCCGGACTTGCCGGCGGTTCTGCCGATGCGGCTGCCACATTGCTGGCGTTGAACAAGCTGTGGAATCTTGATTGGCCGCTGGCCCGACTCCAACAGGTCGCCGCCACCTTGGGCGCCGATATGCCGTTCTGCCTATCGGGAGGGTATGCGCACGGCACGGGATTCGGCGAACGAATCGAGGAGCTGCCATCGGACGGTGATACCGTACGCGATCTGACCGACCGAGGTTTTGCCGGACGCTTGCTGGTGGGTGCCTATCGTGCGGAATTACGCACGCCGGAAGTATATGCGGCATTCGATCGGATCGGCGCCGGAGAAGGTGATGACAATCATCTGCAGCAGGCTGCGATCTCACTGCATCCCCGTAGCGGGCAGGCCATCGAAGTGGCGCTTGAGGCTGGTGCAAGCCACGCATTCGTCTCGGGCTCGGGACCGTCCGTCATCGCTTTCGTACCGGATGACAGGACATCCGAATCCGTAAGTCTCGCATGGCGGGAGCGGCACGCGGTCGACCGCATCATCGCGGCCCAGGCACCGGCCGTCCCGATTGTGCATATCATTGCGTGACAGTAAGGTTGGTACCAATTGACGTTGGAAAAAGGAACTCGCAAATGACTCAAGCTATCGACGAGCGCGAAGCACGCAAACAGTATGTACGCCGCCGTCAGAAGGTGGTGTTCTCCATCATCGGCGCCATCATGGCCGTGGTCATGGTGATCTCCCTGTTGTTCTTCTTCCACGTCGGTGGCCTGGGCACCGTCAAAACGGCCACGGTGCAACCGAATTACGGCCAACAGGTGCCCTGTGCGGTGAACGAGCAGGACGGTTCCAAAGGCAAGTATGTGGAGAACCGCAACATTACGGTCCGCGTGCTTAACGGCACGAAATTCATCGGCTTCGCCAAAGCGGTCAGCGGCGCGCTGGAAAATCGCGAGTTCAATACCCAGACACCTGACAACTACACCAGCTCCAAGGTGGAACGCACGATAATCTTCTTCGGTAAGAACGCCATCAATCAGGCATATACGGTGAATAGCAATTTCACCGATGCCATGATGGTCATGGACGATCGCACCGACCAACTGATCGACATCGTGGTGGGAGCCACCTTCGATAATCTGCAGGACACCAAGAAGGTGCCGGCCGCAGGCAAGCAGATCGAGAGCTTCGAAGGCTGCGTGGCCGCGGATAAGCTGACGGATCTGCCGAAGGCAGATCAACACGATCCGGTGAACCCGCCGGAGGGCTGAGTGCCGACCGCGGCGTGAAATGAATGCCCGCCTTCCCAATCAGGGGAAGGCGGGCATTCATTTCACTGTTCGGCGTACCAACGATTCAGTTCGGCCACAGCGACATCATGCTCGACCGGACCGTTATCAAGACGATATTCAAGCATGTGCTTGTAGGCCCTGCCTACCATCGGACCAGGTTCGATGCCCAACAGCTGCATAATCTCGTCACCATTGAGATCCGGCCTGATCGCGTCGAAATCCTCCTTTTTCTTAAGGTCCCGTACACGCTGTTCCATCTCATCCATGGCCGACGAGAAAATCATGGCCTTGCGGCGGTTCTGTGTGGTCGCATCGGCACGTGTCAGACGATTCAGACGCTCATAAAGCGGGCCGGCGTCCTTGACGTAGCGTCGTACCGCGGAATCGGTCCACGGCTCCTCCACATACCCATGGAAGCGTAGATGCAGATTGACCAACTCGCTGACGTCTTCGATCATATGATGGTCGAAACGTAAGGCTTTCAGACGTTTGCGCGTCATTTTCGCGCCGACGGCATCATGATGATGGAAGCTCACCTTGCCGCCCGGTTCGAAACGTCGGGTCTTCGGCTTGCCGATGTCGTGCATGAGCGCCGCCAGACGCAAGGTGAGGTCCGGGGCCGGCACCGGACCGTCGGGGCCGGTTTCCAACGCCACTGCACGGTCAACAACGATCATGGTGTGCTCGAATACATCCTTATGGCGATGATGTTCGTCGATCTCCAGCTGCAACGCCGGGATTTCCGGAAAGACGATATCGGCAAGACCGGAATCGACCAACGCCTCGATACCCGCACGCGGACGATCTGACAACAGCAGTTTCGTCAGCTCGTCGCGAACACGTTCCGCGGAGACGATATCGATGCGTTCGACCATATCTGAGAGTGCCTCGGCGGTTTCCGGCTCGATGCGGAAGCCGAGTTGCGCCACGAAACGCACCGCGCGCATCATACGCAGCGGATCGTCATCGAATGACTGACGGGGATTGACCGGCGTACGCAGCACACCCTTGACCAAGTCGTTCGCGCCGCCGAACGGATCGACGAATTCCAGATCCGGCACACGCAACGCCATCGCGTTCACCGTGAAATCACGACGGGACAGGTCTCCCTCCAACGTGTCGCCATAATTGACTTCCGGTTTGCGTGAATCCGGATCATAGGTATCAGAACGATAGGTGGTGACCTCCACCTTCACCTCGGTGCCATCCTCACGGCGGCGCATTGCGCCCAGCGTGCCGAACTTGCGGCCCATGTCCCAGAATCCGTCACGGCCAAAACGTCGCAGGATGTGCTCGAATTGTTCGGGACGCGCCGACGTGCAGAAATCAAGATCATGTGATTTGCGGTGCAGCAGCAGGTCACGCACAGGACCTCCCACCAATGCCAATTCATAACCCTCTTCGGCAAACATACGCCCTAATTCAACGGCTTCAGGCCATACTTCGAAGTTCACGCCATCCCTTTCCGGCAACCACAAGTCCCTGTGTACTTTCTGCGTACCAGCATAGCGTGGGCGCGGTATGGGCTCCCGTGAAGCAGAATGCAACTTCACGCGAATACGACCCTGGCACACCGAGACGCGATGGGAGATCCAACGGACTGATGCCGAGACCGGCATTCGGTCACGCATGCATTTCCCCATTCCCTGCATGCCAGCATCTTGTCGCCGGCTTGCGTAGGTTTCGCAACACTGCCTCTAGGAATAAGGTGTCGGGTTTCTGTTTTCAACATTGGGTGAGTATGGTTAAAACCATGATTACGCCCGCAGACCTTGCACGCATGCTTGCCCATGCTGCGGACGAGCATACCCAAAATCCGATGGAACCGGACGAATTGCTCTACACGTCACAGTCCGTTTCCTTGGAACGGCAGACCATCATCACGCCCAGCACGCCCACACCGGCGATGATGCCGCAGCGACGGACCGGCGACGGACCGACCACCTTCGCCTCGCTGGATGCGCAGGAACTCCCGGTGGTGCGAGAATACTCCGCAGGCGGACTGGTCTTCGATGACCGTGGGCGCGTGGCCATCATCGCCAGACATTCGCGCAGCGGACATTTGGAGTGGTGTCTGCCGAAGGGCCATATCGAAAAAGGCGAGACCCCGCAGCAGACCGCAGTGCGCGAAGTGCATGAGGAGACCGGAATCCTAGGCGAAGTGGTCGATTCCATTGCCACCATCGACTATTGGTTCACCGGTACCAGCCAGCGCGTGCATAAGCTCGTGCACCATTTTGCGCTGCGCCAAATCGGCGGTGAACTGACGGTGGAAGGCGACCCCGACCATGAGGCCGAGGATGCCATCTGGGTGGATTTCAATGATTTGGATGACGTGCTGAGCTATCCGAACGAACGGAAGATCGCATGGCTGTACGCAAGGAAACTCAACAGACAGGCTTAATGGTGAATCACTCCGCATATCGGAACGTTTCGCGTGCCCTGCGCGCGCTATCGGCAATCCTCGCCATGGTGCTGACCATGGCGTTACTGCTGTTATACGTTCCCACGCATACGGCCTTCGCCGAGGACGGGCAACAGGATACGCTGACCATCGACTCCTCGACGGCAGTGATGACGGATTCCTCCGGATACCACGTGACGGCCACGGTGACCAACACCACTGACCATGACCTGCCTGAGGGCACGCTCACGTTGGCGTTGAACGCCTTTTACACATTCGTGTCGCGCAATGACATTCAGGAATGGTCCGAAGGCACCGCGCGCATCCCCACGCCGAATACCGTCGGACAGGTACAGGTGCCCGCCCTGCAGCCGGGCGCATCAGCAAGCGTCTCCATCGACGCGGATGCCACGCAGCAATCGTTGCAGGCCATCAACACGTGGGGCCCGAAGCCCGTTCTGCTCAGCTATCAGGCCGACAACACACCAATTGATGAAGTGCACACGTTCGTGACCCGTTCCGGCACCGGACTCAATACGCCCTCCACCCCGGCGATGAACATCACCGTGGTCCAGCCACTTTCATCGGACGGGTGGACCACGGATACCAATGTGCTGGAACAGCTGGTCGATAAGGGCGGTCTCAAGTCGGGTACCGTAGCGAAAATCGTGACGCTCGGCAAGGATGACGCCAAACCCAAGGAGCTGGAGCAGGTCATCGCCAAGCATGACGGCCTGCAGACAATCGCCGATCCCACCTATCTCCAAGCCATGACGATGCCAACGCAAGTGGACGGCATCATGCAACCGGCATCGTTCGACATCACCGCATATTCGTCCATGGACAATGCGGAAGGCTACAGCAGGGCCGGTGTGAAACGATCCTCCTGGAATGCCAAAAAGGCCGTTTCAACTTATCGTTCGGCATTGGGAGACGCACGTGCGCAGGCTCGCATCTATGCTTGGCAAGGAACGGGCAATTGGACCAGTAAGGCACTGACGCAGGCCAAACAGCAGGGATACGATACGGTCATCGCCACTCACGACTTCGATGAAAGCGACGCCGCCACCGTGGAAACCGGCAAAACCGTAGTTTCCACCGATGCAGGCGATGTCACGGTACTGTCGGCGCAAAACGTGTTGACCGATCTGGCGCAAGGCAAGGCAACCAGCACACAGGCCGAGGCCGACGGCGAAGGCTCCTCAGCAGGCAGACTGGCCCGTTTCGCCGCACAAAGCGCGTTCTACCAGATGGAACAGCCGTATTCGGACCGTAACCTTTTGGTCTGCCTGTCCGCCAACGGCAATCCTGCCGATGTGGACGCCCTGATGTCCGTCATCGAACAATCCTCTTGGCTGAATATCACCGACCTCAACACGTTGGCCGACGCCGACGCACATCTGACCGGTGACGATGCGACCGCAGCGGTACCCGACACCGACGGTTTGAGCGCCGACAGGCGCACCGGCATCGAGCAGACGCTGAACACCCTGACCGACACGTCCAATGACGTCGCCAGATTCAATGCGTTCATCCTGACGGATGATGACAAACTCAACGACAACGACGCTATCGTCGAATGGCGCAAGCAACTCGTCCGCGCGCAATCCACGCTGGCCCTGCATGCCTTGAGCAACGACTCCGCTCACAGCGACACGATGGTCAAGGGCGCCCAACAGCTCGCTTCGCTACTGACCGACGGCGTGGCCATTACTCCGACGGACAACGTGACCGTGGTGAGCGAAACGGCGAAAATGCCGGTGACCATCAGCAACAGCCACCCTTACCCGGTGACGGTAAAGGTTTCATCGAGGACCAATTCCATGGAAATCGTCACGTCGCGCATGGATACCGTAGAGGTGCCGGCCCATGGTGAAGCCCAGGTCGCGTTCACCATTCGCGTGGCCACTTCCGGCAACGCCGACGCCACACTGTCTCTGATGGACCGACAGGGCACCGTGTTCGGTGCGGTGCAGACTACGCATATCACCAGCGCCCTGCAGATCAGCGACAAAAGCGGTTTCGTAATCATCGGCATTGCCGTGCTGCTTGCAGCGCTGGGCCTTTGGCGACAATTCAACCGTAAGAAGGATCCCGACGAATGAGTTCTTCCGTTGGCCGTAATTCACTGATCATGGCCTCCGGCACCGCGGCTTCCCGCGTGACCGGGCAGATTCGCACCATTTTGCTGGCGTGGGCGCTTGGCACCACCGGCTACGCCGCGAACGCCTACCAAGCCGGATCGATGATTCCGCAGGTCATCTACACGCTGGTTTCCGGTGGCATCTTCAACGCGGTACTCGTACCTCAGATCGTGCGCACGCTGAAGGACAAGGACGCTGAGACCAAACTCAACAAGCTGATCACGTTGTCCATCACCATGCTGCTCGGCGTGACGCTGCTGATGGCCGTCTGCACACCGTTGCTGACGAAGCTGTATGTGAACGGCGGTCCGGACACGATGGCTCTCGCCAACGCATTTACGTTATGGTGCATGCCGCAGATTTTCTTCTATGGCCTTTATACGGTGATCGGGCAGATTCTGGCGGCCAAGGACCATTTCGTCACCTACGCATGGAGCTCGGTGGGTGCGAATGTCATCAGCTGCATCGGCTTCGGCGCGTTCATCGCGCTGTTCGGCCGCGCTTCGGAACAGCCCGTCGGTTTCTGGTCCTCCGATAAGATTCTGCTTACCGCCGGTACATGGACGATCGGCGTAGCATTCCAAGCGTTGATCCTGTTCGTTCCGTTGACTCGTATCGGATTGCGATACCGCCCGAAATTCGGCATTCGCGGCATCGGATTGCGTTCGATGGGACCGGTGGCCGCCTGGAGTCTTGGCATCGTAGGCGTCGATCAGATCGTCAACGTGATCCTTACGCGCATCGCCACCAGCGCCCCATATCGCGCCCATCAGCTTTATGGCATGAATCAGCTCGATGTCGCCGGCAACGCGACCTATCAGAACGCCTATACGATCTACATGCTGCCTTACTCACTGATCGCGGTATCGATCGCTACGGCCATCTTCCCGAAGATTTCCAAGGCCGTTGCAGACGGCAATATCGGTGAGGCCCGCAACGATCTGAGCTCCGCATTGCGCAATCTCAACCTCATCATGTGCTTTCTGGCGACGGCATTCATCGTGCTGCCGCTGCCGATCGTGCTTGCGCTGCTGCCTTCCGTATCCGTACGTGAGGCATTGCTGATCAGCGCACCGTTGATGGCATTGGGCATCGGCCTGCCCTATGCCAGCTCATACCTAGTGATCCAGCGCACGTTCTACGCCTTCGAAGACGGCAAACATCCGTTCATCTTCATGGCGATCACCATGGGCTTTCAAGCACTCGCCCTGATCGTCGGAGCCGCATTGCTGCCTCCCACGCAATGGATCGTTCTGATCGGCGCGGTCATCACGGTGAGTTTCATCCTCCCCTACCCTCTGCTGATGCGCATGCTGCGAACCCGTTTCGCCGGCAATATCGATGGCTCGCGTATTCTGCGCGCCTATGCCAAGGCAACATTGGCGGAAATCGTCGCGGCGGCCGTCGGCCTGCTGTGCCGTAACGCCGTCTATACGCTGGTCGGCGCGCATATCGGACGGGATGATGGTTCCATGAACTGGGGGCAGGCCGTACTTGCGGCGATACTGCTGACCATCATCATCACCGTGGTCTATCTGGCCGCGCTGTGGGCGTTGCGTTCCGAGGAACTGACCTCTGTCATCGCCATGGTGACAAGCCGTATTCCGGGAATGCGCACGACCAGCCCGGACGGTAGAATATCCCCAGTGCCGGCAACTGGCAGCACTCGAACGAACACACCTATTACAGAGCCGAAGGAACCTATGAAACCTCAGCTGGGAGATACCGTCAGCAACCGTTATGTGCTGGTCTCGCCGCTTCGCGAAGAAACGGGTCTACAGGTATGGAAAGCCAGCGACCACGTGCTCGCACGAGACTGCCAGCTTTTCATCGTCAATAGCAAGAAGGCGCTGGCCGACGTCAATGCGGCCGCCTCCATGCTGGCCATCTCGCATGATTCGCATTTCACGCCGGTGCTGCAACTGCAGCATGTCGATGACGTCGCTCTGGTGATCACACAGCTTGATTCCGGCATCTCACTTAGCGATTACCTGTCCAGTCCCGCAGTGCAGCCGTTGAGCTATGAAGCGATGCGATCCATACTGGGCGAAGTGCTGGAGGCTCTGCGTGTATTGCAGCAGAACAATCTCACGCATTTCTCCATCAGCACCGACACCGTGCGTCTGACTCGCAACGGCGTGCAGATTGCCGACGCTCCCGTCAGCATCATGCTCGCCGACATGTCCCGCGTCCAATCCGCGGATGGCAGGGAGCAGCTTGCGATTCGCCAAATCGCCGCACTGTTGTATGCCATGCTGACCCGTAAGCCGTCGACGCTTGCCACTGATTTCAATCTATCGGCACTGTCACAGGACACTCCCATGGAATTCCGCGTCATCTGCAAGCGCGGCCTTGAGTTGCAGGAAGAGGACGGAGTCCCGACCATTCCGATGGCAACGCTTGCCGAGCTGGATGCGTTGCTCGACCACTATCAGCCGCTGCAGGAGCTGACGGGATCCGACATCGCGTTGCCTTCCACGGATTCGCAGTGTTCCATCGTCAACGTTCCGGTGTTGCAGATCCTCGACGAAGACACCATTGCACTGCCGGATAAGCTGGTCAGTTCCGGCAGTATTCCCGAACTGAATTTCGAAGCTCCGGAACCACACACCGATCTGTCCGACAGCAAGGAGGCCATCGCCAAGGGCATGGCCGCGACCAGCGGTGCCGTCAAAGCGCTATGGGCCAACAGCAAAGCCGTACTCAGCGAAGAGGACATCGACGGCGTAGTGGATGACGCCGCGACCCAATTCTCATTCCCCATCACGGTGACCGCCGATTCCATATCAGATGACACCGATGCGGAATCCCAATTGGAAAAGACCGGGCGCATTCCGGTCATCGGCGCCGACGGTCAGATCATTCAACCCGGCGAGGAATCCCAACGCGCATTGGAAGCCGAACGTGCCGCCATTGACGCGGCCTACGCAGCCGGCAACGCACCGGTACCACCAAGTTTCGCACCGAAGAATCCGCCGACTGAAGATGATTCCTCCGACGTGGCGGATGCCACATTGTTCGGCAAGGTCAAGACCAAGGTCGTGGCCATCATCATCGCCGTCATCGTTGTGGCGGTAGCCTTGGGATTCGCCATCCACGGACTGACCAAGAACACTTCCACGGGCACTTCCGCCGGCACTTCCGCAAGCGCCTGGCCGGAGATGAATCTTGACGATGTCCCGTTCGGCACCGAGACTACGCAGCCCTCCGATGACTCCAGCTCGGCGGCGAACGCCGACGCCAGCCCCTCCGCTACGAAGAAGGCCACCAAGCAGGCGGAAGATAATGTCATTACCACTGATAAGAAGGCCAAGAAGGTACCGGACCCGAAGCAGCCGGAGAACAACACCCCGTATGAGATCGACAATCGTCAGTTCGTGTCCAATCCCGACGGGCAGCAGGGCTACGGCTACTATGTGCATCTGAGTCAGCCGCATGATGTCTACCGTCTGGTCATCAAGATCCGCTCTTCGGGCGGTCAGGGCTATGTGCGTGTCAATACCACGTCGAACCCCACTCAAGGAGAGCAGGTGGCACAGTTCGAGTTCGATGCCAGCGGCACCACCGATGTGAAGTTCGATAGGACCGTGAACACGCAGGACATCCTGCTGTGGGTGCCTTTGGACAGTCTGCCGGGCAACCAGCTGTATATCGACAGCTTCCAAGTGTTCTAAGCGCCGTATTTCTTGTTGGTGTTCCTCCGGGCCCCGTATTACTCGACGAAGAACGAATGATACGGGGCCTTCGCATGTTTTCGTTTGCATGGCGGTGCGGAACGTTACCGCATTCGTTACATGACACTCGTTAGTATGTGACCTCGTGAACCAAGAGAACACCGTTGAAATCACTATCGAAAACGCTTCGGAACATACTCCGGAGGCCACCCACCACGAACATGTGCGCAATGTCGCAGACCTGTTCGTCGAATGCCTGGTCAACGAAGGCGTACACGTCATTTATGGCATTCCCGGCGAAGAGAACATCCCGCTGATGGAAGCCCTGGAACGCGATGGACGCATACGTTTCGTATTGACCCGCCATGAGCAGGGAGCGGGCTTCATGGCCTCCACGCAAGGCCATCTCACCGGCAAACCGGGTGTCTGCCTGGCCACGCTCGGACCGGGCGCATTGAATCTCACCCTGCCGGTGGCGCAAGCCAACGCCAGTACCATTCCGATGGTCGCCATCTGCGCACAAGGCAATGTGAGCCGTCTATACAAGGAATCACATCAGATCGTGGATCTGGTGTCGGTGTTCCGCCCACTGACGCAATGGACCAGTATGATCGCCACACCAAGTTCGGTGCCGGAAATCATCCGTAAGGCCTTCTCCGTAGCACAGCGGAAACGCCCCGGTGCAACCTGTCTGATTCTGCCCGAAGACGTGGCCGAGATGCCCGTTCCAGCCGGAATCAGGCCACTGCCGTTGCCGGATACTATGCATATCCGCCCGACGGACGGTACCATCGCCCGCGCGGCTGACATCATCAGTCAGGCGCAGCATCCGATCATTCTGGCCGGTAACGGCGTGGCCCGCGCCCATGCTGAGAATCGTCTGCTGGCACTGGCCGAACAGCTGAATGTGCCGGTGGCCACCACCTTCGAAGGCAAGGGCGTGATTTCGGATCATATTCCGAACGCACTTGGCGTAGTCGGTTTCATGAAACATGATTATGAAAATTTTGCTTTTGATGAAGCTGATTTAATTATCTCTGTCGGCTTTTCCATTCAACAGTTCGACCCAAAGAAAATTAACCCAAATGATGATAAGACTATCATTCATATCAATACCTTTATTGAAGATACCGATGCGCACTATTCAACCGCATTGAATATCATGGGTGACATCGACCAGACTTTGGAGGCGTTGATCACCCGTCTTCAAGTGAAAGGCATTCGCTTCGACGAATCGCACCCGTTGATTCACGAGTTGTTGAATTCGGAATTCCGCTCGTATGCAAGCGATGATTCTTTCCCGATGAAACCGCAACGTATCGTATATGACACCCGTCGCGCCATGGCGGATGACGATATCACGCTGGTAGACACCGGCGCATTGAAGATGTGGATGGCCCGCCTGTACCCGACGTACTATTCCAACACCTGCGTGATCGACAATTCGTTGTCTACCATGGCATGGACATTGCCCGGCGCCGTGGCCGCATCACTGGAAAATCCTGGCCGACCAGTATTGGCGGTAATGGGCGATGGCAGTTTCCTGATGAACGTGCAGGAAATAGAGACGGCCGTTCGCGTAGGTGCGCGTATGGTGGTGCTGGTGTGGGTCGACAAGGCCTATGGCCTGATCAAATGGAAGATGAACATTCACAATGGCTCGTACGAGGATGTCGATTTCGATAATCCGGATGTGCTGGAGTTGGCCCATAGTTTTGGAGCGTGTGGTCATGTGATAGAGGCGGCCGACGAGCTCTACCCCACCCTATGCGAGGCGTTAAAGAACCAGTCCGGCGTCGACATCATCGCCTGCCCTGTCGATTACAGTGAGAACATGAAGCTCATCGAAAAACTCGGCGAAGTCGATTTCGGCAACTGATTTTCACTGATGTGCCAACGATATGATGCTGGCTGTTTCACGTGAAACAGCCAGCATCCGTCATGTTCATTCCCTCTTCCAACCTTCGTGATGACCGGTTATCGCAAAATACGATAACGGGTGGAATACGCCCTGAGCTCATACGGCATGGCTCGGCGGAAGTGCTCGTATGGTGGGACCATGAGCGATTTGCGAGATGTAGTTATTATCGGATCCGGCCCGGCAGGATACACTGCAGCCATCTATCTAGGCCGTGCGGGATACAGACCACTGGTCATCGCCGGGGCACTGACTCCCGGCGGACAGCTGGTCAACACCACTGAGGTGGAAAATTTTCCGGGATTTCCCGATGGCATTCTCGGTCCCGACCTTATGGACAACATGAGGAAGCAGGCTGAAAAGTTCGGCGCCGAAATCATCTGGGACGATGTCATATCCGTTACCGTCGATGTCGAATCCGATACGAAGACCGTAACCCTTGACCAAGGCGACATATATCAGACTAGGGCCGTGGTAGTAGCCACCGGTTCCCAGTATCGCAAACTCGGCGTACCAGGCGAATCCGAATTCTCCGGCAAGGGCGTCTCCTACTGCGCAACCTGCGATGGATTCTTCTTCCGAGATAAGCCGATTGTTGTAATAGGTGGCGGAGATAGCGCCTTCGAAGAAGCCGATTTCCTATCCCGTTTTGGATCCTCCGTTACGCTGATTCATCGCCGTGATTCGTTCCGCGCCTCTCAAATTATGGTTGAACGAGCCAAGAACAATCCGAAGATTGATTTCGTTCTTAATTCCGTAATTGAAGAGATTAATGGAAATGATAATGGAGTTAATTCAATTTCTATACGTAACTTGAAAAACGAATCTGTGGAAGTTATTTCTGCAAATGGGGTTTTTGTCGCTATTGGACACACTCCCGCCACCACTTTCCTTGATGGTGTGGTAGATCGTGATGAGGCCGGATATATCCGAGTGGAAGGTGCCAGTACCAGAACCAGCACTCCGGGAATTTTCGCCGCCGGCGACTGCGTCGATAGTGTTTATCGCCAGGCCATCAGCGCCGCCGGAATGGGTTGCCGCGCCGCTCTCGACGCCCAATCCTATCTGCAGTAGTCTGCCCGGTTTTCTGCCGCATTCCCGCAGCAAGTCCCGTATTACGCGCTTGTTTTTGTCATGTGTCCACAGAGGGGGGAGGTGTGGCATATCCTATTTAAGACCGTAGAGACTCGGCCTGAGCGGCCCGGAGTGCGCCGTAATAGGATATGTCATTCCCTCCCACGGACATATCGATGAAGCGGACATATCAATCACTGCTGCTGCATGAGCAGATCGACGATTCGGTTCATGTCGTCTTCGGATTTGAACACGATTTCGATGCGGCCATGCTTCTTGGATCCCTTGATTGACACCTTGGTACCGAAACGTTGTTCAAGACCCATTTGCACCGGAGTACCAGCCCAGGGATTCAGCTTATTCGCCTTGGGTTTCTTCGGCTGATCGCTTTCGGAAACCTTCATCGACACGATTTCTTCGGTGCTACGCACTGACAATCCTTCGGAAATAATGCGAGTCGCCAGCTGTTCCATGTCAGATTCGGCAGGCAGGCCCAACAATGCGCGGGCATGTCCGGCGGAAAGCAGTCCCGAAGCGACTTTTTTCTGTACGACCGCCGGCAGATGCAGCAACCGCAGGGTATTGGCAATCTGCGGGCGTGACTTCGAAACAGATTTGGAAAGCTGCGCCTGCGTTAAACCGAAATCATCGATCATCTGCTGATATGCGGCCGCCTCTTCCAGTGGATTCAATGCAACACGATGCAGATTCTCCAGCAAAGCATCGCGCAGCATATCGTCATCCGCAGTGGTTTTGACGATTGCCGGTATCGTCTTCAGACCGGCAATCTGCGAAGCGCGCCAACGACGCTCACCCATGATGAGCTCGTACATGCTGTCCATGCGGCCCTCGAACATATTATGGGCCTCAGACGCATTCTTTGCGCTCTCCTGCGCCTGTTCAGGCTGTTCCTTACGTGCGGCCTCGATCTGCTCGCTTGGGCGCTTACGCACAACGATTGGCTGAAGCACGCCGACTTCCTGAATGGAGTCAGCCAACTCACGCAAATCATCCTCATCAAAGATGGTACGTGGCTGATGCAGATTCGGACCAACGTCACTGAGTCGTAATTCGACAAGATAGCCGCCTTGAACCGGCAACAATTCCAGCTCTTCGCTCTTCTTGTCAGATGATTCGGTTTCACGTGAAACACTTGTTTGTTTCTCAACCGACTGTTGCGACGATTCCACCCCCAGACCGGAACCACCGAAGAACATATCCGCAGGATGGGCGGTTTCATTCAAGGCAATGGAGGGCATTGCATTCCGTCGACTTGAAGTTTTTTTCACAGTTTCACGTGAAACACTCTTTTTGCCGGACTGTTTCATGCCATGCACGGCATCGACGGAGGCCTGTGCAGTAGCAACGGAAGTCTTGCTATCCTGCGGTTTCTCGGCAGTGGCTTGAGGCTCCTGCACAACATCTTCGTGCTTCTGGCTCTCCCCCGGCAAAGCGGGGAACAACGCTCCAAGACCCTTGCCCAAACGCGACTTCGTAGCCATAATCAGTTCTCGTTTCTTCTCGCATCAATAGCCTGCAGCACCGTCGGGGAACGACGTGCGATTTCCAATGCAGCCTCGCAATAGGAAATCGCTCCCATACCTTTCGGATCGTAGGCGATCACACTCTGATTGAAACTCGGAGCTTCGGAGATTTTCACCGTACGCGGAATGGTGGTGTCAAGCACGATGGTCGGATAGTGCTTTTTGACCTCCTCATGCACTTCACGGCTCAACAGCGTACGCTTATCAAACATCGTAACCAGCATGGTGGATACCAGCAGGGCGGGATTGAAATGCTCCTGCACCAAACCGATGGTGTTAATCAGTTGTCCAAGTCCCTCCAGTGCGTAATACTCCGCCTGAATTGGGATCAACATCTCCGTAACCGCGCACATGGCATTGATGACCAACAGTCCCAAACTCGGAGGGCAGTCGATGATCACATAGTCATAGTGCTGTTCGCTGGTGTTCAGGAATTCATCGACCGCACGTTTGAGCAATACATTGCGGTCAGTCATATCGGCGACTTCCAGCTCGGCACCACTCAAATCGATGGAGGCCGGCACCACGTCGAGCAATTCACAATCAGGACAGGTCTGCTTGACTTCGGCAATGCTCATACGCCCTTCAAGCACGTCATACACGGAAGGTTCCCCCGAGGTATGCCGCGCTCCAAGAGCGGTGGAAGCGTTTCCTTGCGGATCCATATCAATCAGTAATACTCGGGCACCATACTGTGCCAGCGCGGAGGAAACGTTCACCGCGGTCGTCGTTTTGCCGACGCCACCTTTCTGATTGGCTACGGCAATCATGCGAGTACGTTCCGGTTTAGGGAACGTCACCTTCTGCAGAGCACGATATCGCGATGATTCATCAGCTATCTGTGCGCCTAACGGGGAGGAGCTTCCTCCGAAAATACGTTTAATGGTATCCGTGGCGGATTCCATAGACGTCAGGTTGTCTGGTCCTTCAGGTCCAGTCATGAACTAGCCCTCCTCGATTACTTACAGTATGTTCAAGTTTCTTCATTTGGGTGGACATGTAGTACATTGTGCATAAATGTGGATAACTGTGTATAGTTGGTGGATAACTTACATGGCGCTTAAAAAATTATCCACAGGATAAACGTTGCAATATAGCGAAAATTTTTTCATCCCAAATCATAACGTCTACAAGTGTGGACAAAGTGGATAACTTCGCCAAATTGTGGATAACTTATCTCTTGTCGACCATCAGAATATGCGTTGATTCCAGTCCCGGCCCCACCTCGGCATCAACCACCCGAGGACGGACTCCCCCGCTCTTGGCAATCTCCTTCGAGGCCTTATCGATCTCATCTTGTGCAGATTGTCCTTTCAAGGCGACTAGACGACCTCCCGTCTCAAGCAAGGGCAACGTCCATCCGGAAAGTTTGGTCATAGGTGCTACGGCACGGCAGGTCACCACGGCAAACGGATGACTTATGGCAATTGGATTACCATCCAGGTCGAGTACGGGAGTGGTATGCGATATTGCTCCCCTGTTCTTCCTGCTGGTTTTGGAACCGCGGATGGCATCGATCATTGCATTGGCGCGTGACCGTACCACCGTGACATTGTCAAGGCCCATGTCGTTGACACATTCATTGAGCCATTCGACGCGACGTTCCATGGGCTCCACCAACGTGAACCGATGATCCGGCAGACATGCGGCCGCGACGATTCCAGGGAATCCACCGCCACTACCAATATCAGCCACCGTCTTGAATTGCCTGCGTACCGTTGCTTCACGTACAAATGGCACGATCGCCGCAGAATTCAGGATATGTCGTTCCCAGATAATACCGACGTCACGCGGTCCGATAAGTCCGCGGGGCTCTCCCTCCTGTGCTAGTTTGTCATGAAAAATACGCAACTTCACGAGCGCATCCCCAAGTACTTCTTCCAAAATCGGC
The DNA here is from genome assembly GCF_000513015.1 of Bifidobacterium sp. MSTE12. NCBI lineage: Bacteria > Bacillati > Actinomycetota > Actinomycetes > Bifidobacteriales > Bifidobacteriaceae > Bifidobacterium > Bifidobacterium sp. MSTE12. The sequence goes on from NZ_AZYA01000048.1 coordinate 25,742, forward strand.
GAATTATCAAGTTCGTCAGTCACTTCAGTCATGCTCTCTATCCTATAACCACAGGGATATCAACCACCTCCATGAATAACACGACGGCAGTGTCGTAGTAGAGAGAGGGGACGATGTTCTTCCGTGATGCACTCACAGGTCTAAGACGCAACCGGAATATTGACCTTCGAAGCTGTCACACATAAAAAAACGCCGCACAATAGCGGCGTTATGTTTCACGTGAAACGAATCAGATTTCGACGATATCTTCGAAATCATCCTCTTCGGTGGTCGTTCCGGTAGATCCCGACTTGAGGTACACCGTCACATAACGATGCGGCTCTTCACCGTGGGAGCGGGACTTCAGTCCTTCCTCACGAACTACATCATGCACGATCTTGCGCTCAAAAGAATTCATCGGCTTGAGATCCACCGGCTCACCGGTTTCACGCGCTTCGTCGATGGCATCCAATGCGATATCATGCAGACGCTGACGCTTATGCTTAAGATAGCCGTCAACGTCCACGATGAGGTGAGACCGTTCGCCAGTCTTCTGCTGAACCGCCAAACGGGTGAGTTGCTGCAAGGCATCCACCACTTCCCCATTGCGGCCAATCAGATGCTTGATATCAGTGTCATCATCGGCAACAATCTGTACGGTCGGGCGATTGTTGCGTACGCCCATCTCAATATCGCCTTCATAGTCGACGATATCCAGCAATTCTTCAAGATAATCGGCAGCGATATCAGCTTCTTCATTGAGCTGATCGATGGTCTTTTCATCATCTTGCGCCATGGTTGTGTACTCCTTTGAGCGGGGTGTCTGTTCTCAGTCTAAGTCCTGTTTATCACTTCGGTAATAACCCTGAAGGAAGGGCGTGTCCCGTGTTTCACGTGAAACACGGGACACCTTGCTCACTTCTTTTTCTTCTTGCGAGATGGCTGCTGCCGCTGATACCCGTTCTTCGTTTTGCTCTCGGCTGCAATCTTGGCCTTCTCCAACTCCTCTTCTTCGAGAGACGGAAGGCCGGCCTTGACGCGGCGGGCATTCTCATGTTCGTGATCGCGAACGGTCTTGGCTTCCGCCGCCGGGGAACCCGGAGTCGGGAAGGCGTAGACCTGCCATAGTGAACGACAAAGATTCAGAATGTTGTTGGCAAGCCAGTACACCAGCACAGCGAACGGCATGGTGGCACCGGAGAAGATGTACATGATCGGGAACATCCAAAGCATCATCTTCTGCATCATCTCGGTCTGCTTGGTTTGCGGACCATTCTGAGGCATGTTGCGCTTCATGTTGTTGTACTGCATGAACCACAGGCAGAAGCACATCAGCGCCACGAAGATGGCGATGACGACCTTACCGCCGATGTTGGCCGTCATGAAGTTATCGGTGACATTGGTATTGAACACCGTGGTCTTGGTGAACTGCAACGCGGTGGCCTGATCAAAAGCGCCCAGCGCGGCACGTTTGCCGCGGGCGATGTATGGAATGGCCGACAGCGTGTAGAACATGCACATGAATATAGGGCCCTGAATCAGCATCGGCAGACACGAGCCCATCGGGTTCGCGTCGTTGTCCTGATACAGCTTCATCATTTCACGCTGCATGGCCTCTTTGCTGGCCTGATCGTTTTTGCCCTTGTATTTGTTCTGGATGCGCGCCATCTTCGGCTGGATTTCCTGCATTTTGCTCATCGACTTCATGGTCTTGTAGTACAGCGGGAACACGCACGCATGCACCACGAGCACCAGGAAGATGATGGATAGCACCCACGAGAAGCCGACTGGGTGCATACCCAACAGAGTCAGAAACTTATGGAAAATGGCCATGATCTGCGTCATGAGCCACTCGATTGGCGTCAGGAGCTTATACAACCAGCCCCAGAAACCGCTATCGAGGAGAAATTGATTTTGATTCAGCATTGCAGGCCCGTCTCCTTATCGTCTGCGGCCAGTGGTGTGAGTCGTGGCTCTTCATGAGCCTTTGACCACGAAAATCTATAGCAAATGGAATAGCGCTGCGGAACATCGTCGATTCCCCCGCGACTCCAAGGCCTGCAGCGCAGGATACGCAAAAAGGCAAGAAGGCCGCCTCTGAGGCAGCCAAAACGTGTCACAGCCTGAATCGCGTAATTGGAACAACTTGGATAGTATCTGCAACAGGGCGGGGTTTTCGCGGAAATGTGACGCTGATACCAACGTATGGCACGAATCATCCAATCACCGCTACGCCCCATCCTCGTCATTGATGTGCTGCCTTACGGCTTATCGCCTCGAAGCAGACTGCCATCTGATGATCCAAGGATGAAAAATCGGCATGCGCCGCGCTAGGCTTCGCACGCAAAACGATGTCGCAGGATTCAGGCAGTAAGAATTCGTGCTTTCGCGCGAGCACACGGAAACGACGTTTGACGGTATTACGCGTTACTGCGTTACCGACAGCCTTGGAAACGGCCAGACCGACACGTCGGCCACTCCTCGCCGAGGAATCGGATATGAAGACATCGTCATGCATTGCATAATGTACGACGATGTCTTCACGCGATACCCTACGACGGCGTTTGAGCACCGCGACGAAATCGCGATGGCTTTTCAGCCGTTCCACCGCTATGCCACTAAATACAATCAGGCAGCGAGGGACTTGCGGCCCTTGGCGCGGCGACGATTGATCAGAGCGCGACCTGCGCGGGTGCGCATGCGATGGCGGAAACCGTGCTTCATGTGACGACGACGGTTGTTCGGCTGGAATGTCCTCTTCATAATTAATGCTCCCGGTGTTTTAGCCATGCCAAGGCACGGCTCCTCATGAGTCAAGCTCTACTAAATTACTCTGACCCCTGAACACAGTCAAAAATCATGCGTCGTCCTTCACTGGATAAGCGGGGAATCTCCCCCGTGCAATATCCACAAAATCGTTGGAACAACGCCGAATTCCCCACGAAAGTTATCCACAAACTACACTTATGTTATTCACATTTCAGACGTTTCAACACGCTAGACGGTGGATAACTTGGGGAAAAGGGAGTAAAAAGAAACAGTTGCACATCCGTAGGCCTTCTATTGGGAAAGGGAATCCATGGTCGATACTCCCCATGATCCTCTTGATCAGGCTCGCGGTGTATGGTCCGACGCACTGGCGTTGCTGCGCCAGAATCCCAAGCTCTCCGCCCGCGACAAGGGCTGGCTGGAGAATGTGGTGCCCGAAGGCATGTGGGGCCCGACCATCGTATTGTGCGTGCCCAGTGCGGCCACCCAGCAGGCGTTGCAGACCGAACTGAACCAACCGCTGATGGAGGCGCTGAAGGATTCCGCCGAACAGGATATCTTCCCCGCATTCAAAATCGTGCCAATGCAGCAGACCGTCGAACCGGACATCGAGGAATATCCGCACTTCGACCGCAAACCGCGCACCCAACGCGAGGAATCGACCCAAGGCCAGCTTCCCATCCCCGCAAGCATGCCGGAACAGCCGTTCCGACCCACAGAGCAGGGAACGTTCACCAGCGGCCAGAACAGGCCTTTGCTGGACCCACAGACGCATCTGAACAAGAATGCCACCTTCGATACGTTCGTACCAGGCGACTCCAACAGGTTCGCACGTACCGTCGCCCTTGCCGTAGCCGAAGGTTCGGGACACGACTTCAACCCGTTATGTATCTATGGCGGCTCCGGTCTGGGCAAGACGCACTTGTTGAACGCCATCGGCAATTACGCCCTGGTCAAGGATCCGAATCTGAAGGTCCGCTACGTAACCAGCGAGGAATTCACCAACGAATTCATCGAAGCGTTGGGCGATACCAACCAGAATTCCGGCCAGATCAAGGAATTCAACCGCCGTTACCGCGAGGTCGACGTGCTGCTGATCGACGACATCCAGTTCTTGAGCGGCAAGGAAGCTACACTCGAACAGTTCTTCCATACGTTCAACACGTTGCATCAGGCCAATAAGCGCATTGTGATCGCCTCCGACGTACCGCCAAAAGACCTCAAGGGGTTCCAGGCACGCCTGATCTCCCGCTTTGAATCCGGCCTGACCGTCGACGTCAAGCCGCCGGATCTGGAGACCCGAATCGCCATCCTGCGCATGATGGCCACCATGAACGGCTCCAACATTCCCAACGATGTGCTCAATCTCATCGCAGAACGCTTTACCGAAAACATCCGCGAGTTGGAAGGTGCGCTGAACCGCGTGACCGCCATGGCCTCGCTCAGCAACCAACCGGTCACCCGTGCGTTGGCAGAGCATACCCTGCAAGATTTCTTCACCTCCGATGTGGAAATCAAGCCGGCTGACATCATCAGTCAGGTAGCCAAGTACTTCCATCTGACCTTCGACGATATCGTCGGGCGCTCCCGCACCAAGAACATCGCCTTGGCTCGTCAGGTGGCCATGTATCTGGTGCGTGAGCTCACCAGCATGAGCCTGAACGACATCGGCCTGGTATTCGGCGGCAAGGACCACACCACCGTCATGCATGCCTATACCCGTATCAGCGATGAGATGCAGGAAAAGCAGGAAATCTACAACTATGTGATGGAACTGACGGTTCGTCTGAAGCAACATTCCTCTGAAAAATAAGGTCTCACCGGCATTGTCATTATCTAGTAAAATATTTTACTGAAGTAAATATTTACCGAAGTTGACACGCCGTGCTGTGCACAATAATCGTCGAATTTATCCACATGGTTATGCACAAATGTGGGAAAATCCCGTGGGTAAGCCGTTGAAAACACCTAATTCGTCCGTGGGCAACTCGTGGATGCATCATCGTAGGTTGTGGATAAGCCGCAGACTTGATTCTGTCTGTGGATAAGTCGTCATTTTTTCCACAAGTCATCCCAATGTTATCCACAATCGAGTTATCCACCTTTGCCCTTGCAAATAATGTGGTCCCGGAACTTACCCACATTATCCACAGGCCTTATTATGACGAAGAGAGTTGGTTATTGAAAGATCATCGTCATCGCCATAAGTGGGGAATTCCCCATGATGCGCAAACACCGCGCACTTCGCTAGAATGACTTGTAGCCTGAACGAAATGAGGAATCCGTCATGAAAGTCGAAATCAACTCCCAAGCGCTTGCCGACGCAGTAGCCTGGACCACCCGCGTTATCGACGCCCGTCCTGCAACGCCGATTCTGGCAGGCGTCCGTCTTGAAGCCATCGATGGCATTTTGCAGCTCTCCGCCTTCAACTATGCGATTTCCGCACGTCACCATATCGAAGCGGGCATCGATGAAGCCGGTACGGCCTTGGTACTTGGCAAACTCCTTGCCGATATCACCAAGTCGCTCCCCTCCGAGAAGACCTACCTATCAACCGACGGCTCGACCATGACCATCACTTCCGGCAAGTCCACCTTCACCATGCAGCTGATGCCGGATAACGAATATCCGGATCTCCCCGTGGTTCCGGCCAAGCTCGGCCAAGTGGACTCCCCCACGTTCATGCAGGCCGTCAACCAAGCTTCCGTAGCCGTCTCCCGTGAAGAGAACCGCCCGGTACTGACCGGCATTCGCGTGCAGTTCCAAGGCGATAAGGTCATCATGAGCTCCACCGACCGCTTCCGCCTGTCCCGCTCGAGCTTCACCTGGACTCCGGAAAATCCCGACATCAACACCACTGCCCTAGTACGTGGAGCGCTCCTCCGTGACGTGGCCCGTTCGCTCGACGAGCATCAGAACATCGTGCTCGATTTCGATCCGGAGAGCCCTTCTCTGCTTGGCTTCGAAAACGCCGGCCGCATATCCACTTCGCAGCTGATTGACGGGGAATTCCCCGCCGTCGACCGCCTATATGCCGACGAATACCCGATTCACGCGATTATCGACAAGCAATCCCTGATCGGTGCCATCAAGCGCGTCTCCCTGGTCGCCGAACGCAATGCCCCGATTCGCATGGCCTTCGCCGGACAAGAGCTGACGCTGTCCGCAGGCACCGCCGATGAGGCGCAGGCCAAGGAGATCATTGATATCGACATGGACGGCGATGACATCACCGTGGCCTTCAACCCGTCCTACCTGATCGAAGGTCTGAGCGCCATCAGCGAACCATTCGTCCGCATGAAGATGACCACGGCGGTCAAGCCGGTGGAATTCAACGGCCAGCAGGAAGCGGATTCCGACGAATCCATGGACTACCGTTACCTGCTCGTGCCGATGCGCTTCAACAGCTGACGGCATTCACCGACATCAGGGCTGAATATCGCCTAAACGGGCATATTCAGCCCGTACTTATATATGATTCGAGGGTTCCCATCCATGCACATCTCACGGCTCGCGCTCGACCACTACCGTTCCTGGGAGCGTTGCGTGCTCGATTTCGAGCCGGGAGTGAACATCCTGCAAGGGGCGAACGGACTGGGCAAAACCAACATCGTGGAAGCCGTGGAGGTGCTGTCCACCGGTTCCAGTCATCGCACCTCATCCTCACTACCGCTTATCGAGAGAGGCTGCGCCTCGGCAACCATCCGCGCAAACGTGGAAGATGACCGGAACCGGCATTCCTATGAGGTGACCATCGCGGCGCGAGGCGCCAACCGAGCACGTATCGACGGTGGCAATTCCCTGTACATGAGGGATGTCATCGGCAAGATTCCGTCCGTATCGTTCACCCCTGAAGATCAGCGTCTGGTATCGGGAGATCCGGCCACCAGACGCAATTTCATCAATCAGGCCGGTGCCCTGCTGATACCGCACTATATGGAGCGGCTGCAACAGTTCACGCATGTGGCCAAACAGCGTACGGCCCTGCTTAAGCAGCTCGGGGACCGTGGTGACTTCGATCCTCAGTATGGTCGGCAGGCCGCCCTGAGCGGGCTGGAGATATGGACCGGCCAATTCATCGACATCGGCATGGCCTTGACCCGTGACCGTGCCATGCTGATCGAACGGCTTTCCGAACCGTTCAGCCGTGTATATGCGTCTCTGGCGGGAATCGACCAGCAGGCATTGTTGCATTATGAGCCTTCTTTCGACGAAGTGATGCTCTACGATGGTCCTGCCGCGGAAATCAGTCGGCATTTCCAGCGCATCTACCCCGGCGAAGTGGCACGTGGACAGAACCTGATTGGTCCGCATCGCGATGATCTGACGTTGACGTTGCATGGCATGCCGGCTCGCGAATTCGCCTCGAATGGTGAAATGTGGACGATGGCGTTGGCTCTGAAGATGGCATTGTATGAAACGGTCTGCGCCGACCAGCAGACCAAGCCGATCGTGATTCTCGATGATGTGTTCGCCCAGCTTGACGAGTCCCGGCGCGAGCAGATTATGGATTTCGCCAGACGGCAGGATCAGGTGCTGATCACCGTCGCCGCGGCCAGCGACATTCCCGCAACGCAGGCGCATGTGATCGACGTGGCCGCATTACGCGATCATGCCGACGATGACGGTGCGCTGGGTGCGCTGATGGCCACACTGGCGGCAGGACGGAAGGCGGAAGAGCGCTGATGACGAATCCTCCCGTATGCGACATACTCAAGCTGGACCAACGCAAGTTGCCTGCGGAGGTGTTCGAACGCGTCTCACATCGTGCGGGACTGCTGAAGGAACGTGAACGCAAGGCGAGACTGGCGTGGGAGAATTTCGGCAAACCCGGGCGGGATCCGCAGAAAGTAGGCAACATCTTCGGCTTGATCGCAACCCAGGGCAAGTGGACGCCACATCTGAAAATCGCGCAGATGCAGAATCATTGGGACCAGGTGGTCGGTCGGGAGAACGCCATGCACACCTATCCGGTATCCCTGCGTGACGGCATCCTGACGATTCGCTGCGACAGTCCGGCGTGGACTACCACGATGAACTATATGATTCCCGAGCTCACGCGCATCATCCGCGAAAAACTCGAAGGACTGACCATCAACGAGGTGCGGGTGACGGGCCCACAGCAGCAGTCATTCAGCCGTGGGCGGATTTCTCGGCGTACCCGCTACTGAATCTCCGTTGGTTTCACGCGCATCGGGGCGGTGCCTTCCTCGCTTTCCATGAACAAGCGGCGAAATCGGCTCTATTCCGAGGAATACTGCCTCTATTGAGGTGTCCCCCTCCATGAGTAGAATATCAAGCAGTGTATGTAAACGCCTAGAAGGGGCCTTTATTTGCGTTCTAGGTGGTATCGCCCGCGCAAATGACCTTCATCGGCGGGAAAAATGCAGGAAGGAATCTCTGTGGCAGACCTTGACGCGGATTCGCTGAACGAATCAGCTGAAAACACGCAGGAAGATCAGATTCAGAACGATCAGCTCGAAGATGCGCAGCTCGACGACTCATTGTCGCCCGAACACTATGACGCCTCCGATCTGAGGGTGCTGGAAGGCCTTGAGGCGGTGCGTATCCGTCCGGGCATGTATATCGGCTCCACCGGCCCACGCGGCCTGCACCATCTGGTCTATGAGATCGTCGACAACTCCGTCGATGAGGCTTTGGCCGGCTATGCGTCGCATATCGAGGTGACGATTCTGCCGGACGGTGGCGTACGCGTGGTCGACGATGGACGAGGCATCCCGGTCGACGAAGTGCCTGGCGAGGGCGTTTCCGGCGTGGAGACCGTGATGACCAAGCTGCACGCAGGCGGCAAGTTCGGCGGCGGCGGATATGCGGTCTCCGGCGGTCTGCACGGCGTGGGCATCTCCGTGGTGAATGCGCTGTCCACCCGCGTCGATATCGAAGTGCGTCGTCAGGGCTTCCACTGGACACAGACCTACGTCGACCAGAAGCCGACCGCCCGTCTGGCCAAGGGCGAGCCGATGACCGAAGGTGAATCCACCGGTACCTCCGTGACCTTCTGGGCCGACGGCAAGATTTTCGAAACCACCACCTACGATTTCGAAACCCTGCGCAATCGTTTCCAGCAGATGGCCTTCCTGAACAAGGGACTGAAGCTCTCCCTGACCGATCTGCGCGAGCCTGATCAGGCGGGCGACGAGGTCGCCGGTGAGCTTGACGAGACCGAAACCAAGCATCAGACCGTCACCTACCAGTACAACGAAGGCATCAAGGACTACGTCGACTATCTGGTCAAGTCCCGCAAGGCGACGCCGGTCGAAGAGGACGTCATCGATTTCGAGGCGGAAGATCTGAAAATCGGCATTTCCGCGGAAATCGCCATGCAGTGGACCACCGCCTATTCAGAAGCCGTGCACACCTTCGCCAACACCATCTCCACCACCGAAGGCGGCACCCACGAGGAAGGTTTCCGAGCGGCGTTGACCTCGCTGATCAACCGGTACGCCCGAGAGAAGAACATTCTCAAGGACAAGGATGAGAACCTCTCCGGCGACGATGTGCGCGAAGGCCTGACCGCAGTAGTGTCCGTCAAGCTCACAACCCCGCAGTTCGAAGGCCAGACCAAGACCAAGCTCGGCAATTCCGAGGCCAAGACCTTCGTGCAGCGTGTGATGACCGATAAGCTTGGCGATTGGTTCGACGCCCACCCGAGCGAAGCCAAGAACATCATCCAGAAGGCCATCGAGGCCTCCCGTGCGCGCATCGCGGCCAAGAAGGCACGTGAGAACACACGTCGCAAGTCGATTTTCGAATCGGCCGGCATGCCCGACAAGCTTAAGGACTGCCAATCCAACAATCCTGAGGAATGCGAGCTGTTCATCGTGGAGGGTGATTCCGCAGGCGGCTCCGCAATCCAAGGGCGCAACCCGATCACGCAGGCCATTCTGCCGCTGCGAGGAAAGATCCTCAATACCGAGCGCGCCAGCCTGGACCGTATGATGAAGTCCGAAACCATCGAATCGCTGATCACCGCCGTCGGCGGCGGATATGGCGAGGATTTCGATCTGAGCAAGGTACGGTATCACAAGGTCATCATCATGGCCGATGCCGATGTGGATGGCGCACATATCGCCACCCTGAATCTGACACTGTTCTTCCGCTACATGCGGCCGATGATCACCGCCGGCTACGTGTACGTGGCCATGCCGCCGCTGTACCGTCTGAAGTGGACCAAGGGTGCGCACGACTTTGTGTACACCGACGCCGAACGTGACCGTGTGCTCGCCGAAGGCAAGGCCGCCGGCCGTCAGCTGCCGAAGGGTGAGGGCATCCAGCGCTATAAGGGTCTGGGTGAGATGAGCTATCAGGAACTGTGGGAAACCACCATGGATCCGGAACATCGCATCCTGAAGCAGGTGCAGATTGAGGATGCGGCCGCGGCCGACGAAACCTTCTCCATGCTCATGGGAGACGAAGTCGAACCACGCCGTCTGTTCATCCAGCGCAATGCCAACAAGGTCAGTTGGATCGACGCATAAGGGACTTCAAGGCAAGGATTAGAAATTGGCAGACGAAAACAACAACAACGAAGAGGGCCAGTTCGTGCCTGACGGCTCCATGGAACCGCTAAGCCCGCAAGAGGCCGACAACACCGATTACGGCCTGATGACCGGCGAACGCATCCAGAAGAAGGACCTGCGTCAGGAAATGCGCGACTCCTATCTGTCGTACGCCATGTCGGTGATCGTGGACCGTGCATTGCCGGACGTACGCGATGGCCTGAAGCCGGTGCATCGTCGCGTGATCTACGCGATGTACGACGGCGGATACCGCCCCGATCGTGGCTATTCCAAGTGCGCCCGCGTGGTCGGCGAGGTCATGGGTAAGTACCATCCGCACGGCGATTCCGCCATCTACGACACCTTGGTGCGTATGGCGCAGTCCTGGTCGATGCGCTACATGCTCGTCGATGGACAAGGCAACTTCGGCTCCCCCGGCGACGATCCGGCAGCGGCAATGCGTTACACCGAATGCCGTATGGCGCCTCTTGCCATGGAGATGGTGCGCGATATCGACAAGGACACCGTCGACTTCCTACCGAACTACGATGGCAAGACCCAGGAGCCGACCGTGCTGCCGGCCCGCTTCCCGAACCTGCTCTGCAATGGATCGTCCGGCATCGCCGTCGGCATGGCCACCAATATCCCGCCGCACAACATGCGTGAGGTGGCCGAAGGCGTGCATTGGGCACTGGACCATCCGGAAGCCAGCCGCGAAGAACTGCTCGACAATCTGATCCGCATTATCAAGGGGCCGGATTTCCCTACCGGTGCGACGATTCTCGGTCACAAGGGCATCGAACAGGCCTACCGTACCGGTCGAGGCCTGATCACCATGCGTGCGGTCGTAAACACCGAGGAAATCAAGGGCCGCATGTGCCTGGTGATCACCGAACTGCCATATCAGGTGAACCCGGATCGACTGGTCGTATCCATCCGTGAAGCGGTGCGTGACGGCAAAATCCAAGGCATTGCCGATATGCGTGACGAAACCTCCGGACGTACCGGTCAGCGACTCGTGCTCGTACTCAAGCGTGACGCCGTGCCGAAGGTGGTTCTCAACAATCTGTATAAGCACTCGCAGCTGCAGCAGACTTTCGGTGCCAACATGCTGGCACTGGTCGACGGCGTGCCGCGTACATTGAGCTTGGACGCGTTCATCCGCCACTGGGTGAGCCATCAGCTTGACGTGATCGCACGTCGTACCGCATACCTCAAGCGTGAGGCCGAGGAGCGCGACCACATCCTGCAGGGCTATCTGAAGGCCCTTGACATGATCGATGAGGTGATCGCCCTCATTCGCGCCTCCGAATCCGCTGAGACCGCCCGTACGGGCCTTATGGATCTGCTTGATGTGGATGAGGTGCAGGCCGACGCCATTCTGGCCATGCAGCTACGCCGACTGGCCGCATTGGAACGTCAGAAGATCCTCGACGAGCACAATGAGCTCATGCGCAAGATCGCCGACTACAACGACATCCTCGCCAAGCCGGAACGCCAGCGCAAGATCGTGGGTGACGAACTCGACGAAATCGTCGCCAAGTACGGCGATGAACGCCGCACCCGGATTCTGCCATACTCCGGTGAAATGAACGTCGAAGACCTGATCGCTGAAGAGAACGTGGTCGTGACCGTGACCCATTCCGGCTTCATCAAGCGCACCAAGGCCGACGAGTACCGTGCGCAGCACCGTGGCGGTAAGGGCATCAAGGGCGCCAAGCTGCGTGAGGATGACGTGGTCGATCACTTCTTCCTGACCAGTACGCACAACTGGCTGCTGTTCTTCACCAACAAGGGTCGCGTATACCGGCTGAAGGCCTACGAGCTGCCGGAGGGATCGCGTGATTCCAAGGGTCAACATGTGGCCAACCTGCTGCAGTTCGGTCCGGATGAGGCCATTCAGACCGTATTGTCGATTCCGAACTACGAGGTGGCCAAGTATCTTGTGCTTGCCACCCGTTCCGGCAAGGTCAAGAAGACCGCGCTTGCCGAATACGACTCCCCTCGTCAAGGTGGTCTGATTGCAGTGCGATTGATGACCGACGAGAACGGTGAGAACGCCGACGAGCTGATTGGCGCTGCACTGTGCAACGCCGAAGACGACATCATCCTCGTCTCCAAGCTGGGCATGAGCCTGAAGTTCCAGGCCGATGACGAGCAGCTGCGTCCAATGGGCCGCCAGACCGCAGGTGTGCAGGGCATGAAGTTCCGCGAAGGCGACGAGCTGCTGGCCATGGACGTGGTCTGGGGCGATTCCGACAAGGATCTGCTCGTGGTCACCAATGAAGGCTTCGCCAAGCGTACGGCCATCAGCGAATATCGTTTGCAAGGCCGTAACGGCTACGGCGTCAAGGCCGTGCAGTTAGCCGAAGGCCGTGGCTCCCTGGTGGGCGCCGTGATCGTGGAGGAAGATGACCAGGTCATGGCCATCATGAAGTCCGGCAAGGTCATCCGTTCCAACGTCGCCGAAGTCAAGCGCACGGGCCGCAACACCCAAGGCGTAACGCTCGCGAAGCCCGACAAGAACGACGAAATCATCTCCATCGCCCGTAATGAGGAGAAGGAGAACGAAGACGATGAGCCAGCCGAAGGAGCCCCTGCGGAAGCGGTGGATGGGCAGGCCGTCACCACTCAATCAGGCGAGAATGTAGAGGCCTCGGCCAAGACCGAGTAATCGTCGGCAAACACTGGTAGCCTCAGCCTAAGAAGCTGGGCATAACCTTGCAAGGAGCAACGATGAGCGAGAACATGGAAGAACAAGAGCCGAGCGCACAGTCTCCGGCATCCGAAGCTCAGGAAACCGAAAACCACGCCCCTCGCGTGGCCCGTTCCGCTTCGAGCCAGCCGCTGATCGGCGCCGAGCAGGTGCGTGCCCATGAAGGTGCGGTCAAATCGGTGCAGGGCAAGAGCCGTCGTGGTGCGCCTCGTGCGCGCCGCATGAGTCTGTCCCTGACGCGTATCGATGCATGGTCGGCGGCGAAGGTGGCATTCATGCTTTCCATCGCCGGAGGCATCATTCAGATCGTTGCCGCGGCACTGCTGTGGATGATGCTGAATGTGGTCGGCGTGTTCGACCAGGTGACGCAGATTGTGTCTTCCACTGGCTTGGATGCCGGCGGATTCGATCTGGCCAACGTGCTGTCACTGAGCACGGTGCTGAGTGCGGTCACCATCTTCTCGATCATCGAGGTGATACTGATTACCGTGCTGGTGACCATCGTCACGTTGCTGTACAACGTGGTGAGCACACTGGTGGGCGGCATCCACGTGACTTTGGGTGATGACTGATCCGGACGCACGCCAACAAGCGTAAGAAGGCGGCACTTCCTTTCGGAGGTGCCGCCTTCTTCGCATTCACATATGCCCCGCCGGTGTTTGCCGCCGTGTTTGTCCGATTCTGGAGAATCGGACAATGAGAGCGTGAAAAGCACCCCACGGATGTCCGATTCTGGAGAATCGGACATGTAAGGCATCAACAAATGGTCTTAAGTGTCCGAAAATCCAGAATCGGACATCTTGGACAGATAACACAATGCCGATCCACGCGGATAGAGAGGAATCGATCCGCGTGAACCGGCAAGTTCGGTTGAGTGGGCTATCGGACTAGAGCACGCCCTGAGCGACCATGGCGTTGGCTACCTTGACGAAGCCGGCCGCGTTGGCTCCGAGCATCAGATCGCCTTCATGGCCGTATTCCTTGGCTGCGGCCAAGGAACTGGCGACGATGTTCTCCATGATGGACTTCAGCTTGTCATCCACCTCTTCAAAGCTCCATGAGAGACGGTAGGAGTTCTGGCTCATCTCGAGACCGGAAACTGCCACACCTCCAGCGTTAGCGGCCTTGGCGGGGCCATAGAGCACGTTATTGGACTGGTAGACGGCAATCGCCTCTGGAGTGGACGGCATATTCGCGCCTTCGCATACCACGGTGCAGCCATTGGCCACGAGTGTCTTGGCGGATTCCTCATCAATCTCGTTCTGAGTGGCACATGGCAATGCGATGTCGCACGGAACCGTCCACACACCTTTGCAGCCCTCGTGATATTCGGAGCCCGGCACACGCTTGGCGTATTCCTTGATACGGCCACGATGACCCAGCTTGATGTCCTTGACCACATCAAGCTGAATGCCATTCGGATCGTAGATGTAGCCGTTAGAGTCGGATGCGGTCACGACCTTCGCACCGAGAGCCTGAGCTTTCTCCGTGGCGAAGATGGCCACATTGCCCGATCCGGAAATGGCTACGGTCTTGCCTTCGAAGGAATCATTCTTCAGCACTCGCAGGGCCTCTGCGGTGTAGTAGCACAGACCGTATCCGGTGGCCTCGGTGCGTGCCAGAGACCCGCCGAACTCGAGGCCCTTGCCCGTGAGTACGCCGGAGTATTCGTCGCGGATACGCTTGTATTGGCCGAACAGGTAGCCGATCTCACGGCCGCCGACGTTGATATCGCCTGCCGGAACATCGGTGAACTGGCCGATATGGCGGCATAGTTCGGTCATAAAGGCCTGACAGAAACGCATGACTTCGGCATCGGACTTGCCCTTCGGATCGAAGTCGGAACCGCCCTTGCCGCCGCCCATCGGCAGGGTGGTCAGGGAATTCTTGAGGATCTGTTCGAAGCCGAGGAACTTGATCACGCCTTCGTTCACGCTCGGATGGAATCGCAGACCGCCCTTATACGGTCCGATTGCGGAATTGAACTGGACGCGATAGCCGCGGTTGACCTGCACCTTGCCTTCATCATCGGTCCAAGCGACACGGAATTTGACCACGCGCTCCGGCTCGACAAGGCGTTCAAGCACGCCTGCCTTCTCATATTCCGGATGCTTCGCAACTACTGGTTCAAGGCTTTCGAAAACCTCAAGAACGGCCTGCAGGAATTCCGGCTGGTCGCCATCACGTTGTTCGACCTGTGTGTATACGCGCTTGACGTACTCGTCAGTGAGCATATTCTTCCCCTTCGGGATAGTTGGGTTATCAATAAGACGGTCTCATTCTAGGTATGCAAGGTTGGACGTCACAAGATATTGCTCAGGATTTGGCTGAGAGTTTGATGTCCGATTCTCCAGAATCGGACATCCAGACACGGTCCGGGGGCCTGTGAATGTCCGATTCTGGAGAATCGAACAGATTGAGTTTGGCGTATAAACGGACACGGTAAGGTTGATAGCAGGACGATTGATATGAAACGCAAGGGGTTATGGGTCGGATGAGTGCGAACAAAGCGGGCCGAAAGGCAAGCATGGGAGACGTGGCCGCAGCGGCCGGCGTTTCCAAAACCACCATCTCACGGTATCTGCATGGCGAATTCGGTTACATGTCGGAACAAACCAAAGCGAAAATCGAGGGTGTCATCAAAGAGCTTGGATACCGTCCGAACAAAATGGCCCAAAGTCTCAAGGCTACGGTCAGCCATATGGTCGGTGTGAGCATAGCGGATATGGGCAACCCTTTCAGTTCCCTGCTGATCAAAGGAATCCAGGAAGAATGCCGAGCGCGCGATGTGCAGTTGCTGGTCAGCGATTCCAACAATCAACCCACATTGGAGCGGGCCAATATCGAATCGTTGCTCGATGCGCAGGTTGACGGACTGATTGTCAATACGGTCGGTAATAACGATGACTGGTTGGTGCGATTTCATGATCGTGCGAATCGCAAACCGGTGGTGATGCTTGATCGCATTGTGCTGCCGTTGATTTATGACAGCGTTACCAATAACAATGACGCTGCGGTGCGTGAGATGCTGGAATACCTGAAAGGGCAAGGATTCGCATATGTCGTGTTCGTAATGCGTCCTGGCGAGGGCATCAGTACTCGTACCGCGCGTCGTCAGGCAGTGGAACGGTATTGCGATGATTTGGGCCTTGGCGGTGAAGTGCTGGTCTATGACGACGGGATTGATGGACTGCGTTCGAGAATCGCCAACCTGTTGGAATTGTGTGGAGATCGGAAGGCATGTCTGTTCGCCAACAACGACGAAAGCATGCGGGACATACTGGAAGCTACCTCAGCGGGACTGCGAAGGCGTGTGGGTGTGTGCTCGTTTGCCGATGAACATTGGGCCAAATACAGCGGTCCCGGCATCACGTGTCTGGATCAAGAGCCCATGCTGATGGGCCGCAGAGCTGCGCAAAAGCTGTTCGCACGTATCTATGACGGGTCGGAGGAACCGTGTTCCTTGGATGAGGTACCGGCCAGACTATGCATCTTCGCATCGACTGAAATCTAATTGATCGGATTCCTTTTCAGCGGGAAGGGAATGTGCTGTAAATAAGCGGAACACGCCGTAGTTAACCGGTAAACAAAATCTGCTGTATGCTCATAGTTAACCGGTAAACGAAACCGATAAACTAAAACGGTGCACTATCCTATCTGATGCATTGACCCCATCCATTACCAGCTCAAGGAGGAGCGGAACATGATCATATGGATCATGGGCATATTGCTGATTGCCTCATTCATCTGCTTTGTCATCTACGCGATGAAAGGCGGTAATCTCACCATTGGATTCTTCATTCTCACCATTGTGTGGACCCTCGTTTATTTCCTGGGAATACCATTCGGCATAGGAAAGCCGTTCGATGTCATCGAGGAGACCTTCGCTCAGCCGGCGTTGACCTACGGTTCCACCATCATCCAGATCATTTGCGGTGCATGGTTCGGACGTGTGCTGGTCGACACCGGCATCGCGGCCTCCATCTCATACCGCACAGCCAAGGTCGGTGAGAAGAGTCCGGTGCTGGCCACCATCTGCATGGCTCTGGTCACCTGTCTGATTTTTACCAGTGCGTATGGGGTGGGGTCCGCCATAGCCATCGGCGTGATCCTGTTCCCGATTCTTGGTCGTCTCGGTGTCCCCAAACGTATCGCGGTACCGGTATTCACCCTCTCCATCGGTGCGGCAATGTGGATCAATAGCGTGTTGTTCGTACAATTTGCGGCCTTCTATCAGGACTACAAGTCTCCTGACGGGCAGATCGTGGAATGGGGAAACCACTACCTGCGCTTCGGTATCTCGGCCATGGTCGTGCAGATGATCGGCGTAATCATTTTCATCCTGATCAATACCAAATCCATCAAAAACGGCAAGCCATATGAAGTGGGGGACCCTGCCGACCAGGCCGCTGAAATCCCCCAGGTGCCGATTTGGACCTATGTGTTGCCTATAGTACCGGTCGCCCTGAGCATCATCTTCGAATGGGATGCTGTTCCGGCGCTATTCCTGGCTTCCATTGCCGCCTTCTTGGGAACCGGACATATGAAAACCTACAGAGGATTCGTACGCATCCTCAATTCCACTGCGAAAACTGCCATTGGCGACATCGGTAGCCTGATCATCATGTTGCTCGTGCTGCGTTTCTTCCAACATGCAGCGGTTACCGTCATGGCCGACTTCGGTCCGGCACTGACTTCCGTAGTGCCCAACAACGAATTGATTCTTGCCGTCACGGTGTGCATTCTTGCACCGCTTGCCCTTTTCCGCGGTCCTCTGGAACTGTATGGCGCTGGTTCGGCCGTTATCAGCATTCTGATGGGCATGGGCATCTTTAACGCATGGTTCCTGTTCGCACTGCTCGTGGTACCGTCCATGACCTGCATCTCCAGCTGTGTGATGCAGTCGTGGAATATGTGGGCGGTCGAATACAACGAACTCGAACCCAAAACCTTCCTCAAGAACGGCGTGCCGGTGTACTGGCTATGCACATTCCCCATCATGGGGCTCGCCTCCCTGCTGCTGTTCTGAATGCACATAACCTCGCCGGTTGTTCGAATCATCCTGTGACGGATGACCGGCACCACCACATGAGAATCAAGGATTTCAATCATGAACATTATCGGTATCAACACCCTCGTCTACATGGATGCACTGCGTGACGGTGCCACACAATCCGAGCTGCTCGGCAGCATCGCGGAACTTGGCGTCACCCTTGCTGAAGTCCGCCGTGAATACATCGCCGGAGACGACGAATTCAACGCCATCGCAAACGCTGCGCGGATCAACGGTCTGCGGCTGTTCTATTCCGTTCCGGAGTCCATCACGGTCAACGGTGACGTCAATCCCAGATTCGAAGAGTTCCTTGATGAAGCGCAACGTATGGGCGCATCCAATGTGAAATTCAATCAGGGAGACATCAACAATGTGGATTTGGAAGTGTTGCGGCGTATCGATGAGTCATCGGCTGCGCACGGCGTGACTTTGACCATCGAAAATGATCAGACGCCGGAAAACGGTACCTTCGCATGTACCAGCGCATCACTCGACCATATCGTCGCCAATGGTGGCAAGGTGGGCTACACCTTCGATCTGGGCAACTGGTATTGGCGCGACGAAGATGCCGTCCGAGCCTTCGACAGGCTGTTGCCCTACATCACCGTCTTCCATTTGAAGAATGTCAACGGGGCTTCCGACAAGACACAACTTGCGACGACCATGCTCGAAGACGGCGTGATCGACTGGAAGAAGATGCTGCAACGTCTACCGGAAACGGTGCCGGTCTTCCTGGAATTCCCGATTCCATCGGATCGACTCGCCGAGCAGCTATCCATCGTACGCAATGCCGTCAATCAAGCATCGCACTGAACCCCTTATGAAATTTTCCGTACAACTTCCATAGAACCGCGAAATGAAGGAACTGCAATGTCTGAAGTCATGACCATCGGCGAACCCATGGTAAATCTCATCGTCGATTCGCAAGAAACCTATCTGGAAGCCCGTACACTCCCACGGGAGATGGCAGGCGCGGAATTCAACGTGGCCATCGGCGTAACGCGCCAAGGGCATTCCATACGCTATGTGACCACGCTCGGCAACGATTGGCAGGGCGATCTCATCCTCGACTATATGAATGGCATCGGTATTGATACGCGTAACATTCGCCGCGTATCCGAATCCGCAACAGGATACCAGCTGAAGGTGCGATCCAGTGATGGCGAGCCGAAAGTCATTTATTTCCGTTCCGGTTCGGCTGCTTCGCGGACCACGCCGGATATTGTTGATGACATTGATTTCGACGGCATCAAGATTCTGCATATCACAGGCATATTCTCAGCGTTGGCGCCGAACACGTACGACACGGTGACCCGACTGGTGGATACGGCGAAACAGCATGGCGTGACCGTGCTATTCGACCCGAATCCCCGGCCTACACTATGGCCCAGCGAAGAGGCCATGATTGATGCCACTAACAAGCTGGCTGCAAAATCCGATGTGTTCATGCCTGGGTTGGAGGAAGGTCGGCTATTCTCCGGCAAGACCGGACCACGCGACATTGCCGAGTGGTACCTCGATATGGGCATAGGCAAGGTCATCATCAAATTGGGCGATGTCGGCTCCGTACTGTTTGAAAGGACCTCGGACGGCGACTTGAGTGAAACGGTCGTACCTAGTTTCGTCGTAAACGTCGTCGATACCGTCGGCGCGGGAGATGGGTTCGCATCGGGCGTCATCACGGCTTTGCTGGAAGGGCTCGACAATGAGCGGTTGTTGGAACGAGCCAATGCGGTCGGGGCCATTCAGGTCACCAGCGTTTCCGATTCCGAAGGTCTGCCGACATCCGAGGAATTGCGCGAATTCATCGCATTGACCCCGCGTAAGGAAATCTCGTTGTAAGTGTCCCGACACTCACAATGCAACATGCAACATATGTGGCATGGCCAATGGAAGGATCATCATGAAACTACAGGTTGCCATCGATCGCGTTCCCGTGGAACGTGCCATGGAAATCGTGAAGAACATCACCTCTGAAGCGAACATCATCGAAATCAGTACTTCTCTTACCAAGGAATTCGGTATGCGTGCTCTACGGCCCGTTATTGAGGCCGCGGAAGGTGTCGCCGTGCTCGGAGACATCAAGACCTGCGACGAGGGCAAATATGAATTCGATCTCGGCTACCGATGCGGATTTTCGTATCTGACGGTCATGGGGTCCGCCTCAATGGGAACGTTGGAGGCATGCGCCCGCTCCGCTGCGGAACATGATGGCCTGATGATGATTGATCTGCTGGAATGCGATGAGGCGCGCATTGAGCGCATTAGCGGCTTTACGGACGCGATCTACTGCTTGCACACCTCCACTGATGAGGGCTCTACTGCAGATCCCGTCGCACAGGTGCGTGCGTTCAAGGCACGGTTCCCTCAGATTCAGCATCTCGCGATTGCCGGAGGTATCAAGAAACATCATCTTGCCGCCTTGTCGCAGGAAAACATCGACATCGTCATCATGGGTTCGGCCATCACCAAGGCCGACGATATTGCAATGGCATGCCGAGCATGCAGGAAGGAAATGAAATGATCGACAACAATCGCGTTCTCGAACGGATCGTCGAAGAAATCCAAGGCGTGATAGCCAGAATGGATGAAAATGACCTTGAACGGGCCATGGCATTGATTACCAAAGGTTCACGCATCTATGCGGCAGGGGAGGGACGCTCCGGTTTTCAGGCTCGCAGTTTCGCGATGCGCATGATGCATATCGGCTATACGAGCTACATGATGGGGGAAACCATCTGTCCGTCCATGCGTGAGGGTGACGTATTGCTGGCCATCTCCGGTTCCGGTAAAACCCGGCGTACCGTGGAAGACGCCGAAGCCGCCAAAAAACTTGGCGTACGAGTGATAGCAGTAACCTCCAAATCGGATTCTCCTCTTGCTTCCGTGGCGGATGCCGTAATTGTGGTGCCGGGGCGGGTAAAGGGCGAATCCAGTGGTTCCATCCAGCTGTTGAGCTCGCTATTCGACCAGTCCGTGCATATCGCGCTCGATGCGCTATGTCTGATGTTGTCTCGCCGAGATGACGTGTCCGATGCCGACGCCAATGCCAACCATGCCAATGTGGAGTGAATGCATGCGTTGAGTGAGGCATTGACACCGCATGGGAAACGTGACGATGTTCCGCTGTGAAACAAGCAGGTATACAACGGCGGAGCATCGTCATTTTTGTTATGTCTGGATGTCCGATTCTCCAGAATCGGACATCCAGACACGGTCCGGGGGCCTGTGGATGTCCGATTCTGGAGAATCGGACAGATTGCCTTAGCGTATGTTTCCTATAGGATTGGGGGATGGAAGACTGCGGAGGGGTTAATGAAGGTGTCTTCCGAAAATAAGAAGAACAATAACGGGAAACCCGGGAGGAATCATGATTGAAGGATTCAAGAAGTTCATTGCGCGCGGCAACATGATCGACATGGCGGTCGGCGTCGTTATGGGCGGTGCCGTCACCACTGTGGTCAACGCGATTGTGGACAGCGTCATCAACCCATTCATCGCCATGATCTTCGGCAAACCGAATATGGACGGTTTGCTGGCGATCACGTTCAACGGTGCGACCGTGTCGTTCGGCGCGGTGCTCGGCGCGATCCTGAACTTCCTGATCATCGCCGTCGCCGTGTATTTCTGCATTCTGGTACCCATCAATAAGTTCCGTGATGTGACCGAGGCGCTGCTGGCCAAGACCAAGCTTGCCGAAGACAAGAAGGCCGAAGAAGAGGCTGCCGCCGAAACGACCGCCGAAGAGCAGACGGTGCAACTGCTTCAGCAGATTCGCGACGAACTCGCCAAGCAAAACGCGGCTCATATCTGACGATAGACCGGCCTTCTCCACCTCAAACGACACCTAAACGGGTACCGATTCAGGTACCCGATACGGCCAATCCGGCTACGTTCGTAGCGATGCCGGTCGTTGGAGAAAAACAACGCAAAACGTTGGGACTACAGGGACTCATGTCGGGCCGATAGGAAATGAAAAAGGCTTCCGATTGCTCGGAAGCCTTATCTGTGGAGCTAAGGGGATTCGAACCCCTGACCCTCTCCATGCCATGGAGATGCGCTACCAGCTGCGCCATAGCCCCGTGGAGCTAGCCGGGTTCGAACCGGCGACCCTCTGCTTGCAAAGCAGATGCGCTACCAGCTGCGCCATAGCCCCATAGGTGAAAAAAGCGGCTATGCCGCTTCGTTCCCATCTACGTGGGCCCGGGAGGACTTGAACCTCCGACCTCATCCTTATCAGGGATGCGCTCTAACCACCTGAGCTACGGGCCCAACTCGCTGTACCCTCAAGCACAACGAGTTGAAATATTACCCGAAGCATTTTGAAAGTCAACTCAGGGGTGTATTTCGGCGTGTCGCAAGATGGCGTATCGGCGAACTGGAAGAATCGATCCGAAAGAGAAACCTATCTGAAAGATGATGTATGACCCGGGCATGCGACACAATGGCAGGCATGTCATACAGCCGTCAGCCTCATGCCCGAAGTGATAGCGGAAGGGTACGCAACCGCAATCGGATACTCTCCGAGAAGAATGCAGAAATAGCGGGAATGACGGTACATATCATCCGCAAACCAATCAAGAATATGTATCTGCGGATCAAACCGCCGAATGCCGACGTCGAGATTTCGGCACCGCAACGGATGTCTGCAGATACCATCGAACGATTCGTGATCGAACGAAGATCCTGGATCGAACGGGCACGGCAGAAGATGCTGCTGGCGCGGGAGATGGAAATCCGACGTGGGAAGGCGTTATCGGAGCAACGCGGCTTATCGGACGGCAATCCCGGCGGTCCGCTGACCTTCGTCTGGAATGATGAGAACAAGGCACAGGCGCGGCACAACATCGATGCTCGACTGCCGGCCCTGCTTGCGATATGGGGGCCGATTATCGGTCGCGAGCCTACACATATCACTTTGCGTATCATGACATCCCGCTGGGGCTCATGCACGCCCCGAACCGGTCGTATCCGGCTGAATCTGCAGCTAGGCCTGATGAATCCGAAATTTTTGGAATACGTACTGGTGCATGAGATGACCCATCTATGGGAGAACGGGCACGGAGCCGGCTTCCAGCGACGTATGGATGCCTATCTGCCGCAGTGGCGCCAACTGCGACGAGACATCAACCGGCATGTAGTGCTGTAGGCGCATCGCATGCCGTGAAACACGATGCGGAACACCTCGTGAAAAACCGAAGGTGCCGCCGACCGCAAATCGGTCGCCGGCACCTTCATCACGGGCGTGAAAACTCAATCAGGCCAAATGGCTACGCATGAACCACTGGAACTTCTCAAGCTCCTGCACATGGTCCTGCATGATGTTGGAGCTGATGACATCCAACTCGTCCAGTTCGGTGATGGCTGTACGGCTCGCCTTGATGAACTCGCTGTAATAGGCGTCAAGGGCCTTGAGATAGTCAAGGGTGTTGACCCGGCCCTCCAACTCGAATTTCGGCCAAGTGCGGAAGCGGGTGATCGCATCCGCGCGTCCATCGGGTGAGCCTCCCAAAGTGGCGATGCGCTCGGCGGTCTCGTCGGCCATGTTGAGTACGGCCTCAACCTGCGGATCGATCATTTCATGTACGGCGATGAAATTCTCCCCAGTCACGTTCCAATGCGCATGCTTCAACACCAGTGCGGCTTCCTGCTCCTGGCTCAGGCGGTTCTGCAGAATGCCGATGATCTTTTCCGAGGCGGCCTCGTCGAGCCCCGGAACAATGAATGTCAATGCCATGATCGCTGTCCTTCCGTTCAATGGGATTGCGTGCATACGGTGTGCGCAATTCAAGTCTAGAAAAGGCGGAAGGTGCTGGATAGTCTGTAAGCCGAAGGCAGAGGGACGGCCTACTCGTTGTCGGTATGACGGCGTACCTCGATGGTTTCGATGCGTCGGCCGTCCACATTGGTGATGGTCATGTCGTAGCCGTCATCGGAGGTGAGTACGTCGCCGACCTCGCCCATTTTGCCGGTATGTGCGAGAAAATAGCCGGCTACCGTCTCATAGGGGCCATCTTCCAGTTCGATGCCGGTCAGATCGGCGAAATCCTCAATCGTCATACCGCCCTCGATGGTGGCCACGCCGTTCACGAATGCGGTGCGTTCGGTGCGTTCGCCGCCCTTCTCCTCGGGCAGATCGTATTCGTCGCGGATGTCGCCGACAAGCTCCTCGGTCATGTCTTCCAGCGTGACGATGCCGTCGGTGCCGCCATATTCGTCGATGACGACCGCCAGATGGATACCGCGCTTGCGTAGCAGTTCGAGACTTGGCAGCAGTTTGGAAGTGCCCGGCAGGGAGATGCCCTCGCGCGTCACGTCGGCTACGATCTTCGCTTCCGGATCGCGGATGTCGAGCAGGTCGCGCACATGCACGAAACCGAGTACGTCGTCGAAATCCTTGCCGGTCACGGGGTAGCGGGAATACGGCATTTCGCGTACATAGGCGGCTGCTTCGCCAATCGGCATGCTGCCGTCCAGGAAGACCACGTCGGCACGAGGACGCATGACTTCGGCCACAATCGTTTCGGAAGCATCGAATACGTCGTCGAGAATGGTGCGTTCGTCCTTGCTGAGATTGGTGTTGGTGTTGACGAGCACGCGCAGCTCCTCATCGGAAACCTCGCTGTCGGTCTCATTCGGGTCGAAGCCGAGCAATCGCACGATGCCGTTCGTATTCTTGCCAATCAGCCAGATGATCGGCTTGCAGACCTTTGCGAACACATGGATGGCCGGCACCACGGCCCGTGCGATCTGTTCGTTGCGTTGCATGGCGATGCGTTTCGGCACCAGTTCGGAGATGACGATCGAACAATATGAGATGATCAGCGTCAGCACGATGGTGGTCAGGGGAGCGGCCACGCTTTTCGGCACGCCCCAACCTTCGACGACCGGTACGATATACGGCGCTATCGAGGATTCGCCGAACGATGCGGACAGAAAGCCGGACAGCGTCACGCCGATCTGTACGGTCGACAGAAACGTGTTCGGATCGCGTGCGATCTGCGCCACCCGCTTGCCTCGAGCGTCTTCCTGTTCCATCTGGTCGATCTGCGACCCACGCAGGCTCACCAACGCAAGTTCGGTGCCGGCGAATACGGATCCAAGCAGTAGGAAGATGAAGATCAGCAGGATGTTCAAGCCAAGTGACATGCTTCCAATCTAAAGCAACGGCATGTCAAACGTCATTTCAGAAGCTCAGCACCTCCACCTTGCCGGAGTCCAGCTGATAGCGGGCGCCGACGATCATGAGTCGGTCGGAGGCGAGTGCCTGCTGAATCGATTCGGAGTGCTCGACCAACTGTTCGATGGTGCGTGCAATGTGTACGCGTTCGAAATCCTCATTGGATTCGAGCTCCGATTCGTGCGCCTGCCAGATGGAGAAGCCGACGGTGCGCAGCATAATCGAATCGGCATTCATGATGCGTTCGTCAAGATCGGCGACGCTGTCGGCTGCCATGAGCGAATCCTCGGCACTGGCGGTCAGATTGTGCAACAGGGCGTCGTATTCCTTGACGGCCTGTTTGATCGCACCGCAATTCTGGTGGCCGAGCACTACCAGCAGACGTACGCCGAGTACGTCCACCGCGTAGTCCAAGGAAGCGATCACAGCGTTGTCGATGACTTGGCCCGCGGTGCGTACGGTGAACAGATCGCCGATACCTGCGTCGAAGATGATATCGGGACTTACGCGTGCGTCGGAGCAACATAGCACGGCCGCGTCTGGCTCATGCGTGTCGATGAGCGCCTCACGCGCCTCGGCGCTGCGGTTTGGATGTTCCGGCCTGCCTTCCGCGAATCTGCGATTGCCGGCCAGCATGCGGCTCCATACGCCGCTTGCCGTGCCCTCGACGTCATTCTGGTCCACAAACAGTTCGTCATCCGCCATTGATGTGACCTCCATTGTTTAGGCTAGGAACATCATACGGTTCGGACTGGCCGTTTGTTTGCCATATGCGTTATTTCACCTTGATGACGTCGATAAGGTTGTTGGTGAGCCATGTGTCTATGGGGAAGAGGCCTTCAACGTCACGCATGTCGGTTGATACCAGTCTGTCCTTGACGCTGGCGTAGTCCACCGTGCCTCCGGACTGCAGGTCGGTGAGATCCGCATACTTCGCATCTGTTTGCGGTGAAATGTCGCTGCCTGGCGATGCCGCGATGACCGGATACCGGTATGCCCACACTTCGATATGCTGGGCGGACGTCATCGGTACCCAACCGATGGCGGAGCTACCTATATCGCCCATAGCTATCGGTTTCTCGCCATTGGCGACGCGGATATTGCAGATCGGATGATCCATGTCCGGATAGGCCTTGGACAGCAGCGTTACGGTATCGCCGTCCACATGCGCCGTGACACGGTCCCGCCAGTACTCCGGCATGTCGAATTCGTATGATTGCGCCTCCACATGCAACGCTGGTTCCGGTGACGGCGATTCGGTCTCGGATGGTGTGGCCTGCTTGTTCGTCTGCTCTTGCGATTGCGAGGATTGCTTTGCCTGTGGCTGTGATGTCTTGGTCTTCGTGCTCGCAGACGTTGCCACAGTTGCGGGTTTCGTGCCCCACATACCCAGACCGTGAGTGATTGCAGCACCCGTCACCGCCAGTGCGGATATGAGAATGATTGCGATGATTGTGGTTGTACGTTTTCCCGCCTGCGCCGCGGGATGCACACGTTTCATGGAAACCTCCTTGTCTCCATCTCAATGCTACCCCGGGAAGCGAGTCATGCCCCCGAATGCAAGAAGCCCTCGTCCGGTTGGATGGGCGAGGGCTTCCAAGGGATCTGGAGCGTGAATCAGCCGGTGTTCTGCAGGCCTGCAGCAACGCCCGAAACAGTGCACAGGATCAAGTAGGTGTAATTCTCCTGCTGACCGTGGGTCAGTTCTTCCTTGTCCACCTGCTTGCGCAGCGAGCCGAGGGCGAGCACCTGGGTAACGGATAGCGCGTCCACATACGGCGAGCGGATGCGGATGGCCTGACCGAGCACGTGGCGGTGCTGCAACGGCCACTCATCGCCGACGATCTTGAGCACCCATTCGCGGGTGAGCTCCATCTCGTCAAGCACCTTCTTATTGAGGTCTTCACGGTCGCCGAGAGCCAGATACATCTTGGCGATGCGTTCGTCGGTCTTGGCCAGCGACATCTCGATGTTGTCGATGAACGTCGAGAACAGCGGCCATTCCTCGTATGCCCGACGCAGGGTCTTAAGGTCGCCGAACTGCTCGCATGCGGTGCCGAGACCATACCATGCGGCCAAATTGATGCGTGCCTGCGCCCAAGAGAAGATCCACGGAATGGTGCGCAAATCATCGAGGGACTTGGCACCGAGACCACGCTTGGCAGGGCGGGAACCGATTGGTAGCAGGCCGATTTCGGTAAGCGGCGTGACGGTGGAGAACCACGGGGCGAAATCCGGCGTATTGAGCAGGTCGAGGAAGCGGTTATGCGCGGCCTCGTCGAGCTTGTTCGCCATGTCCGCATACTTCTCGGTCATGTCGGTGTTGCGCTTCTCCACGCTCGGAGCGGACTGCAGCAACGTCGCAGCTGCGACGGATTCCACGTGGCGGATGGCCAGCGCCGGGTTGCCGTAGCGTGCGAAGATGACCTCGCCTTGTTCGGTGAGCTTGAAACGGCACTTTACGGAGCCGACCGGCTGTGCGAGCACGGCACGGTTGGCCGGGCCGCCACCACGGCCGACGGCGCCGCCGCGGCCGTGGAACAGGGTCAGGTCGATGTCGTGCGATTCCGCCCACTTGGCGATACGCTCCTGTGCGGAGTGCAGGGCCAGCGTCGCAGAGGTCGGGCCGGCGTCCTTCGAGGAGTCGGAGTAGCCGAGCATGACTTCGAGCTTGCCGCCGGTGGCCTTCAGACGGGCCTGTACCTCCGGGATCTTGATCATGTCTTCGAGCACGTCCACCGAGTTCTGCAGATCCTCGAGCTGTTCGAACAGCGGAATCACGTCGATGGTCGGAACATCCTCGGGATGGGAGAACGCAAGGCGGTTCAGCTCATACACGTCCTTGATGTTCTGGGCGCTCTTGGTGAAGGAGATGATGTAACGGCGGGCGGCCTTGATGCCATTGCGCTTCTGGATGGCGCCGAGCGCACGGAAGGTGTCGAGCACCTCGTGGGTCATCGGCTGCAGCGGTCCACGTTCGCCGTGCAGACCATGCTCGCGGATGTCTTCCAGCGCGCGCGAATGCACCACGGAATGCTGACGGAACTCCATCTCGACCATATGGAAGCCGAAGGTTTCCGTCTGCCAGATCAGATCCTGCACCGGGCCGTAAGCGGAACGCTTGGCGTTGGCCGCAGCCAGGGAACGCTGGACGATCTTCAGATCCTCCAGGAATTCATCGCAGGAGTGGTACATCAGGTCGGCGTCCCGCTCGATGGTGTAGTGCAGACGGTCGGCCATGACCAGCATGACGGCGCGATGCATTTCCTTGGTGGAAATCAGGGCGGCCTTGTCGGTGAGCCTCTCGCTCATCTCCTTCTGGTGGTTCCACAGGCTCTTGAGCTCGTCGCTTGGCGGAGTGGTGCCGGCCTCCATCGTCAGGTTCTTGCCGACGGTGCGGGTCTCAATCTCCAGTGCGCCCAGCACATGATCGCTGAACTTGCGGGCCACCTGACGGCTTACCTTGGCGGTGACATTCGGGTTGCCGTCGCGGTCGGAACCGATCCAGCTTCCCGGATGGAAGAACGCCGGGCACATCGGCGGAACCAAGCCGGCCTTGTCGCCAAGCACCCAATCGTCGAAACGACGGTAGACCTGGGGAATGGTATAGAACAGCGTGTTGTCGAAGATGTCGAGAATCGTATCCGCTTCCTCGACAGGGGTCGGCTTCTTCAGCGCGATCGGGGAAGTGCGGAACAAGGCGTCGATCTCATTGAACAGACGGCGGGAATTTTCCTTCTTGTCCGAGCCGCCGAGCAGCTTATGCGCCTCAAGCAGGCGGGAGATGCGGCGGATCTTGCCTTCCACGGCCTTACGGCGCGCCTCGGTCGGATGTGCGGTGAACACCGGGTGGAACTCGAGCTTGTCAAGCAGATCCCTGGCCTTGGCCGGACCCAGCTCGTTGATGAGCTGATGATAGGCGCCGGTCATTTCGTTCACCGGATCGACGGCCTGGTTCTCGTCCACGGCGGTTTCGCGCTTGTGCAGTACGGAGACTCGGTAGTTCTCCTCACACAGGTTGGCCAGATGGAAATATGTTGCGAATGCACGAGCCAGCAGCTGGGCGTCATGCATGTCCAGCTTGTCGACGGTGTTGACCACGTTCTGCAGATCGTCCTGATCGGGGTTGGTGTCCGTCAGAATGCCGGCGAAGCGTTCGGCGCTGGCGTTCAGGGCATAGCCACGAACTTCATCGAAGCTTGCCAACAGCTGTTCGTCGAATTCGCCGAGGACTTCGCGAAGAATCTGCAGGCACAGATCCATTTCCTCTTTGAGAGATGCTGGAAGATCGCGCTCTTCGGGACCCTTGGTTCCGGTGCCGGACGAGACGATGGCCGCGTCCGCTGGCGTGATCTGTTGATCGTTGGTTGTCATCAGACCTCCTTCTCCAAACCATCGGGTTGCTCGGTCTGTCGGTCCTTCGCGGCTCCTCCGCGATTGTTTTGGCCGTCTGTTGCGAGCCCACAGCCCTAAGTTTGGTTAAGTAATGCGTGAACATTGTAGGCGTGCGTAATCGACACTTGTATTACGAACCCGTGTGATCTGTCCGTATTCCGGGCAATGAATGTCCGAAAAATGAAATCGGGGGAGCGAAAGAAAAACCTGCGGCCAGTCCCCGCGCTAGACCTGAATGGTGTGAGCTCAGAACATCAACATGACGAGAACGCTGAAAACAGTGCGAAGGCCGTCAGCAAATTCCATACTCATTCCATTCCTCTCGACATGGAGGACATCGAACGTGACTGGGACAAGCCGGTTACCGAAGCCGGCATCGCAGCCAAGGCAAGTGTGATCGTACGCGTCGGCATGCTCGATCTGGGCGCAGGTACGGGAAGCTTCCGCGTGCGCGAAATGATGCATCGCATCGCCTATCCGCTCGGCGTTCACGTACGGGCGGACGTGAATCTCACCGACATCGAAGCCTCCTGCACCGATGGCAAGGACCGCATCACGGAAGTCATCGACCTGCCGACCACCGGCGTCAACACCGAACGCATCTGGCTGCTTGAACACTTCGCCGACTGGTTCAACGTCAATCTCGGCAAGGGTTCCATGTATCACAGCCAATCCGGTGTTTCCGAAGGGCTGATGCAACATCTCGACAAGAAGGACGCCTCGCAGGTCTCCGCGGAACTGTCGAAGAAACTCAAGGAACAGCAGAAGGCCGAACAGAATCAGGAAGGTTCCGACGATCCGGTACTCGACGCGCTGGAGATGGTGACGGAACGTGCCAAGGACGAAGAATCGCTCGCGCACCCGTTGCACCTACGCGACATCGAAGAGGCCGAATATCGTTCCGACCACGCCAATTCGGCACAGTGGCAGGATGCGGCACACGGACGATTCAAGGACCGCCATCACAAACCGCCGAAAGGCCAGTACGCACAGCATTTCGACCATGTAGGCAAGGCCGAGGACGACCAGGCAGGCATCACCGTGCGCCAGGCGCACGAGCGACTCGACATGATCGAACATCGCAAGCCGCTTTATTCCCCGGCATTCGCCGGATTCGCCTCGGCCTGCGCCTGCGCATCCTTCGTGTTTTTGCTCGGCGGCGGCCCCTTCGACATGGTCGGCGCCTTCATCGGTGCCGGTCTCGGCCATTGGCTGCGTCGGCGTCTGTTCGCCCATCATCTCAACCAATTCTTCGTGACCTTCGTATGCGTGGCCGTCGCGGCGCTCGCCTGCACCGGCACATTGCGACTGATCGGGCTGTTCAACCCGATAGCGCTGCAGCACGACACCGCCTACATAGGTGCCATGCTGTTCGTGATCCCAGGCTTCCCACTGATTACCGGCGGCCTTGATATGGCGAAGATCGACTTCCCGTCAGGCGTGCAGCGCATCACCTATGTGTTCTGCATCATTCTGATGGCCACATTGGCGGGATGGATGGTCGCCTCCATCGTGCATCTGAATCCGCAGGGATTCGAGCCTCTCGGCCTCGATCCCATAATCAACTGCCTGCTACGCATGGTGTTCGCGTTCATCGGCGTATGGGGATTCTCCGTAATGTTCAACTCCCCGCAGCGTATGTGTCTGGTCGCCGCGACCATCGGCATGATCACCGACACCCTGCGTCTGGAAATCGTCGACATGGGCATTCCCGCCGAAGCCGGCGCCTTCATCGGTGCGCTGCTTGCCGGTCTGCTGGCCTCCGCATGGCGCTCCGCAGTGCATCATGGCCTGCTGGCCCCGCATCTTGGCTATCCGCGCAT
Organism: Bifidobacterium sp. MSTE12; assembly: GCF_000513015.1. Lineage (NCBI taxonomy): Bacteria > Bacillati > Actinomycetota > Actinomycetes > Bifidobacteriales > Bifidobacteriaceae > Bifidobacterium > Bifidobacterium sp. MSTE12. The sequence continues at coordinate 57,178 of NZ_AZYA01000048.1, forward strand.
CTGCCTGACTGTACCGTCCATCGTGATCATGGTGCCCGGCCTATACATGTATCAGGCCATGTTCCATCTCGGCCAGTTCGATACGCTGAATGCGTTGGATTGGGCATTCAGGGCCTTCATGGTGATTCTCTGCCTGCCGATCGGACTTGCGATGGCACGAGTGATAACCGACAAGTCCTGGCGTTACGACATCTGAGGTCCTGCCATCGGAGGATCACGCATTAATGCTCTCGCTCTGGGATGCAATGTTGCGGCGGCGTGTGATACTCAGTCAAGAGGTTACCAAAAGCACACATTGTTAAGAGGGAGAGGCACGTGGTCTCCAAAGATTTCTGGGTACTGCTGGCCATGGTCATCTATTTCGTGGCCATGCTCATCATCGGATTCGTCTATTCCAAGCGGTCCAACTCATCCACACGCCAGTACTTCGCGGGTGGTCGTGGCGTCGGTCCGTGGCTGACGGCTCTAAGCGCCGAAGCCTCCGATATGAGCGGCTGGCTGCTCATGGGATTGCCGGGCGTCGCCTACTTCACCGGTGCCGCCGATCCGTTATGGACGGCGTTGGGCCTGGCCATCGGCACCTATCTGAATTGGAAACTCGTGGCCCGACGTCTACGTCGCTATTCGGTGGTCGCCGGTGATGCCATCACCATCCCAGACTTCTTCTCCAAACGTTTCCACGATAGGAAGAACATCGTCTCCACGATTTCCGCGCTCATCATCCTCGTGTTCTTCTGCGTGTATGTCGGCAGCTGCTTCGTGACCGTCGGCAAACTGTTCTCCACGTTGTTCGGCTGGGACTACCATCTGACCATGGTGATCGGCGCGGCCGTCGTGTTCGCCTATACCGTCATCGGCGGCTACCTGTCCGTGGTGGTGACCGACTTCATCCAAGGCCTGCTCATGTTCTTCGCGCTGGCTGTGGTCTTCGTGGGCTCAGTGGCCTCCGCGGGTGGTGTCGACAACACCGTGGCCTTCCTGAAGGCCATTCCGGGCTTCCTGGACGGCACACAGATGGCCACGCCGGTCCTCAACGATGCCGGCGAACAGATCGTCAAGGCCGGGCAGGCCATGTTCGGTGCGCCAACCGACTACGGTGTGATCACCATGATCTCCATGCTGGCGTGGGGCTTGGGTTACTTCGGCATGCCGCAGGTGCTCGTGCGCTTCCTGTCCATCCGCAGTTCCGAGGAAATCAAGAAGTCCCGTATCATCGCCACCACATGGTGTGTGATTTCACTTGCATGCGGCGTGTGCATCGGCCTGGTCGGCCGTGCCATGATGCCGACACAGTTCGCTACGCAGGCCGCCGCCGAAAACATCTTCATCGTGGTGGCTCAGGCACTGTTGCCGAGCTTTATGTGCGGCGTCGTCGTATCCGGCATCTTCGCCGCATCCATGAGCTCCTCGTCGAGCTATATGATCATCGGCGCCTCCGCAGTCGGCGAGAACATCTTCCGTGGACTGCTCCATCGCAAGGCCACCGATCGGCAGGTCATGATGGTGGCGCGCATCACGCTGCTGGTCATGTTCCTCTTCGGCATCGTGGTCGCCTTCGACCAGAACTCTTCGATCTTCCAAGTCGTTTCGTACGCTTGGGCCGGCCTTGGAGCATCGTTCGGCCCGCTGATGCTGACTGCGCTGTATTGGCGCCGTACCAACAAGTATGGTGCCATTGCCGGCATGATTTCTGGCACCGCGATGGTGCTCATCTGGCACAATTTCATCAAGCCGATCGGCGGCGTGTTCGCCATCTACGAGCTACTGCCGGCCTTCATCGTTTCACTGCTGTGCATCGTGGTGGTCTCATTGCTCACACCGGCGCCGAGCGCAGAAGTGCTGTACGAATTCGATCATTATCTTGACGATCCGAACGATCGTAAGGTCGATGACGATCTGGTCGCCGCTGAAATCGCGGCGGGGGAGCGTCGCGCGCAGATGTAAACGCATATTTCTTCTATCTGCGTTATAGATGGCGGATGCAACAACCTTGAGGGCGAATACTCGCGCGATATATACCCCCTAACTGCTTGGTTCCTGTAACCATCCGCCATCTATAGTGCAGATATGAAGATGCCGGATCGTGAATTCACGATCCGGCATCTTCTGTTTGTTGGCGTCTCAGTAACGCATGCCCATGGCCTCGCGTACCTGCTCCAGCGTTTCGTCAGCGATTTCGTTCGCACGCTTGTTGCCATCATGCAGGATGTCGCGGATGGAATCCATGTCCTTGGCCAGCTCGGCACGGCGTTCACGGTGTGGTGCCAGGAACTCGTTCACGGACTCGATCACGTACTGTTTCAGCGCACCTGCACCGGAATCGCCGATCTCTTCGGCGATCTCCTTCGGATCACGTCCGGTCACCAGGCCGGCGGTGGTCAGCAGTGCGGAAACCTGCGGGCGGGCAATCGGATCGAAGGTGATGCGTCGCTCGGAATCGGTTGGGCTCTTCTTGATCAGCTTGGTGGTTTCCTCGGCGGTGGCGCCCAGCATGATGGAATTGCCATAGGACTTGCTCATCTTGCGGCCGTCCAGACCCGGGATCTCCGGCGCCTCGGACAGGATCGCGGCCGGCTCGGGGAACACAGGATGCTTCTTGGCGTAGCGTTCGTTGAAGCGACGGGCGATGGTGCGGGTGATCTCGACGTGCGGCAGGTTGTCTTTGCCAATTGGGACCACGTTCGCCTTGCAGAAGAGAATGTCGCATGCCTGATGCACCGGGTAGGTGAGCAGCAGGCCGGTCAGTGCGTGGCCGGAGGCTTCCATCTCGGACTTCACGGTCGGGTTGCGGTGCAGTTCGGCTTCTGTGACCAGCGACAGGAACGGCAGCATGAGTTGGTTCTCGGATGGGACGGCGGAATGCGTGAAGATCATGGTCTTGTTCGGGTCGATGCCGGCGGCCATGTAGTCGAGCACCAGGTTGAGCACGTTGTCCTCGATGTGCTCGGTGGTGTCGCGGTCGGTGATCACCTGATAGTCGGCGATGATGATGTTGGAGTTCACTCCGCGGTTCTGCATGGCCACGCGTTCGCGAATGGATCCGAAGTAGTGGCCCAGATGCAGGCGGCCGGTCGGTCGGTCGCCGGTCAGCATGGTGAACTTGCCCGGATTCTCCTCCAGTTTGGCCAGCGTCGCGTCGGAACGTTTCTTCGCGGCGAGGAAGCTTGCGCTCATTTCATTGCCTGCAGCGGTGATCTGCTGTTCCTGGGTGTCGTCCGTCATCATGTGTCCTTTTTCTACGAAAATAAACGATTTTATCGTAAAAGTCTGAGCCGACAACGAAACGGGGCTCAACAAGTGGTACTCTCGTGTTTGATGAATTGATAGCACAGTAATCCTCAGGGGGTCAGATGGGCCGCGGACGTCAGAAAGCCAAACAGCAGAAAATAGCCCGAAAGCTCAAGTACCTGACCACCGACACCGATTACGATGAGCTTGCCAAGGAGCTTGGTGCACAGGAGCCCGGTTCGGGTTCTTTTGACCCCTTCGCCGACATCGAAACCAAATATGCTCAACATGCGGACGGCGAACATGAATCCGCCGACGATGAGCAGTGGTTTTCCGAGCCTGCCGATGATCTCGATGAGTATGCCAAGTGGGCCGCCGAAGCCGCGGCGAAGGCCACCAGCGGTGAGATTCCGGTGACCAAGGCCGCCGCACCCAAGCCACACAAGCCCATCCCGATGCCGGTGCCCAGTGCGCTGAAGCCGAAGAAGCAGGACTGACTGCATTTGTACACACTTGAAAAGCCGTGGTCGAACAAGATGATTGTTCGACCACGGCTTTTTCTTATGTCCTCCCTTATGATCCTATGCAAGCCTATACGAGCGGCAGCAGATCGCTCAGGTCGTCGCGTTCGCCGACGGCGGTGATGCGGCCGGCCTCCTTTTCCTCGGACCAGCTGGTGATTCCGGTGGCCAGACGCATCCACACGTCCGGTTCCAGCTCGATGACGTCGGGAGGTGTGAGATTGTGCGGATCCGAAGCCGGTCCATCCAATATTTTGATGGCTCCCCACGGCGCCACCCGTACTTCCACGCCTTCGCCGGGTGCCTTGTTCTCCAGCAGATGCAGCGAGTAGCGCACTGCCATCGCCCATGTTTGCCGTGGCAGTTTCGGTGAGAGATTCAGCTTGAAGTCAAATGCCCCCATATCGTCGGCCGGCATCTGATCGGTGATGATGCGCCTTGCCGTTTGCAGCCAGTTTGCAAACGCTTCATGTCCTTTGTTGAGATCCTGTTCTCGAATAACAGCCATAGACGGTATTTTGCCGCTGATAAGCGACTAAGATGGGTGTCTGCGGACAACGTGGTCATAATTCAAAAGGGGCGTGTTGAGGGGAAATTACAAGTGATGCTGACCATCGTTTGTACTGTTTTTTGCAGTGTTTTGCAAACGAATGCCATTATGTAATCACTTGCAATTTCATCTTTTTATGATTACGTTGTATGCTGAATTTGAGAACGTATGCATAGTGTTACTAAGTGTTCATACTGCCGTATACGCAAGGACGCTGGGGCAAGGCATAATGTTCAGGGAGAGTAATCCGTCAAAGGGAGTCAATCAATGACCGAAATTACCGCACCAAAGTCCCCCGTTACCGCGGCCGAATTCGCGGACGAGATTCGCGAGCAGCTGAAGTACACGCAGGGCGTCACGCCGGAGCAGGCCAAGCCGGCCGATGTGTATATCGCAGCTTCGGCGGCGATCCGTCGCCATCTCGTGGATTCCTGGATGAAGACCCAGGCCGACATGGTCAACGGCAACACCAAGGCCGTCGGCTACCTGTCCGCCGAATTCCTGATGGGCAAACAGCTGCGCAACGCGCTGCTCAACGCCGGCCTGACCGAACAGTTCAACGAAGCCGTCGAAGCTCTCGGCTTCTCCGTGCAGGATGTCGTCGACGCCGAATACGAGCCGGGCCTCGGCAACGGCGGTCTGGGTCGTCTGGCTGCCTGCTTCATCGATTCCCTTGCTTCCTTGGGCGTACCGGCATTCGGTTATGGCATCCAGTACAAGTACGGCATTTTCAAGCAGGAGTTCGACGAGACCGGCAAGCAGATCGAGACTCCGGACTACTGGCTCGCCAACGAGGAGCCGTGGGGCCATATCGATTACAACCGTGACCAGAAGGTTTCCTTCGGCGGCGAAGTCGTCGAGGAGAACGGCAAGAAGGTATGGAAGCCGGCCTGGTCCGTGCGCGCCGTGCCGGTCGACTACATGGTTCCGGGCTATGCCTCCGGCCGTGTGAACACTCTGCGCCTGTGGACAGCCAAGAGCTACGACGAGTTCGATTTGCTCACCTTCAATAAGTCCGAGTATCTTGACGCCGTCAAGCCGCAGGTCGAAGCGGAGAACATCTCCAAGATCCTGTATCCGGAAGATTCCACCCCGCAGGGCAAGGCACTGCGTCTGGAGCAGCAGTATTTCTTCGTGTCCGCCTCCATCCATGACGCCATCCGCGTCTTCTATCCGGGCCAGGACAAGCCGGATCTGACCACGTTCGCGGACAAGATCACCTTCCAGCTCAACGACACCCACCCGGTCATCGGCATTCCGGAGCTCATGCGCGTTCTCATGGACGAGTACGGCTACGATTGGGACACCGCTTGGACCATCACCAACAAGACCTTCAACTACACTTGCCACACCCTGCTTCCGGAAGCCCTGGAAGTATGGCCGTCCAAGCTCATCGGCGAACTGCTGCCGCGTCACCTCGAAATCATCGAGAAGATTAACGCCCAGTTCGAAGCCGAGCTTAAGGCTAAGGGCATTGCCGACGAGACCATCAAGGACATGGCCATCTATACCGGTGACTCCGTGCGCATGGCATATCTCGCCACCTATGGCGGCTCCCATGTCAACGGTGTGGCCGAGCTGCATTCCCAGCTCCTGAAGGACGTCACTCTGAAGAACTTCTCCGACGCATACCCGGACAAGTTCACCAACGTAACCAATGGCGTGACCCCCCGTCGTTTCATCAAGCTGGCCAACCCGCGTCTGTCCGACCTCATCACTGAGGGTCTCGGTACCGACGAGTGGCTGAGCGACCTCGAATTGCTCAAGGGCCTCGAGCCGTTGGCCGCCGATGACGAATTCGTCAAGAAGTTCGCCGCCGTCAAGCAGGCCAACAAGGTCGACTTCGCCAACTATGCCAAGCGTGAGTATGGCTTCGACATCGACCCGAACACCATGATCAACACCATGGTCAAGCGTCTGCACGAGTACAAGCGTCAGGCCCTGAAGATCCTGGCTCTGATCGCCCGTTACGCCGACATCAAGTCCGGCAAGCTGTCCGCCGACGACGTCATGCCGCGCACCGTGGTGTTCGGCGCCAAGGCCGCCCCGGGCTACTATCTGGCCAAGCAGACCATCCAGCTCATCAACAACGTGGCCCGTGTCGTCAACAACGATCCGGAGGTCAAGGGCAAGCTCAACGTGTACTTCCCGTGGAACTACAACGTGCGCCTGGCACAGCACCTCATCCCGGCCACCGATCTCGATGAGCAGATCTCCCAGGCCGGCAAGGAAGCCTCCGGTACCGGCAACATGAAGTTCGCACTTAACGGTGCCATGACCGTCGGCACCCTTGATGGCGCAAACGTTGAGATCCGTGAGCGCGTCGGCGCTGAGAACTTCTTCCTCTTCGGCATGACCGTCGACGAGGTGGACGCCCTCTACGCCGCCGGTTACGACCCGAAGAAGTACTATGACGCCAATCCGCGCCTCAAGGCCGCCATCGACATGGTTGCCGACGGTACCTTCTCCAACGGCGACAAGATCGTTTTCGAGGACCTCGTCCACGATTGGCTCACCAAGGATTGGTTCATGACCCTCGCCGATTTCGGTGCCTACACCGACATTCAGGCCGAGATCGAAGCCCTGTATGCCCAGCCGCTCGAGTGGAACCGTAAGGCTCTCATCAACGTGGCGAACTCCGGCTACTTCAGCTCCGATCGTTCGATCGAGGATTATTTGGAACGCATCTGGAAGACCGGTCCGCTCAAGTGAGTGATGCCTGAATCAAGATGACGGAAGGGCCGTCGGAGGACTTGTTCTCCGGCGGCCCTTGCTATCTAGCGCCATCCAGCGGGTATATCCGAGGATGGATGACTGTACTTGTCAAAGCGAGCGCCTTCCGGTTGCTCACTGGTCCTGCTGTACAGGCTGTGAAGCGTTGACTGTCTATATTTGGGCCCCGTGAGGCATATGCATGCGTTGCAGAGGCGTACCGTGACGAGAAAAAAACGATGTACCGTTCCCCATCGTGTGCAAACGGTTGTCCGATTCTGGAGAATCGGACAACTGGACAGCATATGAGGGGTCATAGTTGTCCGATTCTCCAGAATCGGACAAACGGACGGGGCCGGGCATAAAAAAGGTCCGCATCCAACATGGATGCGGACCTGAACGAGTCAATGGTCGGAAAGCGATCAGGCGGCTTCCGGATCAGCGGTTTCGGCCTCGGCTTCCGGCTCGGCGGTATCCTTGGTCAGGCCAAGGTCAACCGGGGAAGAGCTGTTCTCCCATGGTTCCTCCCACGGGTCATAGTCCGGATTCTGCTGCTTGTAGATATACAGACCGACGACAGCTGCAAGCAAAGCTCCGAAGAGCAGTGCGAAGAACTTCCAACCGTTAGAAGACTTGTTCTCCATGACGGCTCCTTTCCCATACACAGGCTGACCTGTTCGTTCAAGCCAACTCTGCCTTCCATCTTAATTCCTGGAATGTGACGATTGGGTGGATTTACGCGCGGGGAAATGCCTGCCGTGTCAAAAGAAAACCGCGTAGTGAAGCCATTCGGGGGAGTCGTTGGCTCCGCAGGCTCCAGTACAGTTAAGGCATGGCATATCAACGATTCAGCTTGTTCCCCGATTCACCTTCGTTCAAGGATTTGTTCTCGGCGCGGTCCCTGCGCTATCGCTGGCGTAATGGTGACCCTTTGATCACCACCGGCATCATGGCGGTGTGCATTGTGGTTTGGATCGTGGAGGCGGTGCTGAATCTGGTGTGGCAGGGCGGACTCAATGCCATGTTGAACGCCGGCATGCTCATGCCTGCCACCGCCGTTCACAAACCGTGGACCTTCATCACCTCGATGTTCCTGCATCAGCCGAACTCGTTGTGGCACATTCTGTTCAACATGCTGACGCTGTGGTGCGTGGGCCCGGTGCTGGAACGCATGATGGGGCATTGGTCGTTTCTCGCACTGTACGCTGTTTCCGGATTGGCGGGCGGTACCGGCATGATGCTCTGGGCCGTGCTGTCAGGCGCTTCCGGTTGGATTACGCCCGTATATGGCGCTTCCGGGGCATTGTTCGGCCTCTTCGCCGCCATTTTGGTGGTTTACCGTCGGATTGGTCTTGATATCAGGTCGATGATGATCTGGATGCTGATCAATTTCCTGATGCCGGTTATCATGCCGAATATCGCTTGGCAGGCCCATTTGGGAGGATTCCTATTCGGAGGCATGTTCACATGGCTGTTGGTCTCGGGGTTGCGTATTCTGCGTGGCAAAAGCCTGCCGCGGCGCACGCTGATATACGGGACGGTCATGGGGATTGTGATTATTGCGATTGATCTGCTGTGTAACGTAGTCAATCCGGTAAATATGGCGTTGTTCTGATTGATGGTTGCGATTCATCAGGAATGGCCTTCGACTCGGTGAGTCGGGGGCCATTTTTGATGGGTGACACAACGAAACGGGGGAATGACGGGAAGTTACATGTATGTAGTTTTCCACAATTGTGAATAAGTGTGTGGATAAGTAGGGCCTAGGTTGAGGATAACTCGGGGATAAGCACTAGATTTATCCACATAGATATTCACAAAATGGCATTTTTCAAGGATTTTCCTATGTGGATAAGGTGGATAACTCACTATCCACACGTCAGAACATGGGGAAACGCGACGTCGATATTTCGTGGTGTGAGGAATCATCGACCACGAAATATAGGCACTATCCACATTCATCCACAGATATCCACCGTTGTTCACATCGCAATATGGGGTTGTTTGCCTCACCATGCCTGTATAACGGTGCGCGCTGCACAAGGAACGCTGACAGGCCGTCATTTATGATTACGGGTATGGAACATGAGGCAATGATCAGTCCGGAGACGCGTGCGTTCGTGGTGGTCCACCGTAACGAGGACGTACGCGAGTTGGCGTTGAAATCCAAACATGTGGACGGATTGGACCTGCCGCAAGCACTCAATCAGATTGCCGGTTGGCAGATTGCCCGCAACAAACTGCCGGAATGGGCCGACTGTGACGATATCATCTATCCTCCGCATATTTCCATGGAACAATGCTCATCGCAGTTTACGGCGCAATATAAAGCCGAAATCGTCAATCGTCTGCTGTGTACTGACGACGGTGCCGACAATGCCCGAGATTCGGCGCATTCCGACGATATCGGCAAAACGGACATCGCCGGCATAACGGAAGCGGAACACGCGGAAGAATGGGATTCGGTGACAACGTCAGCGGGGAACGCCGATCTATCGATGGTAGATCTGACAGGTGGCTTCGGCGTTGATTTTTCATACCTTGCGCGCGGTTTCGCACGTGCCGCATATGTGGAGCGGCAGCCGCACCTGTGTGATCTGGCCGCACACAACATGATCGTTCTAGGATTGCACCAAACGGCAATCATATGCGGTGATGGTGTCGAATACCTGCGTTCGATGCAACCGGTGTCGCTGATCTACATTGATCCTGCACGTCGCGACGAGCATGGCACACGTACGTATGCCATCGAGGACTGCATGCCGAACGTGCTCGCCCTGCGTGATTTGCTGCTGGCCAAGGCGCGATTCGCGATGATCAAACTGTCTCCGATGCTTGACTGGCGTAAAGCCATCGCCGATTTTGGCGGTGCCGTGAGTGAAGTGCATATCGTGTCGACCGGCAACGAATGCAAGGAACTGCTGATGGTGCTGGATGGCGCCGTGGAAACGAGGCATCCGAAGGATGACGTACGTGCGCCACATGTGTATTGCGTGAACGACGGTCAGCGGATTGATTACGATTCCGCGGTGTATGCGCGTGGGTTGGGCATCGGCACGGCACCGTTGCCGGAGATGGAATATCTGTATGAGCCGAATGCATCGATTATGAAAGCCGGCTGTTTCGACCTGCTGGAGGAACGGTATGGTGTGACGCAGATCGGACCGAATAGTCACCTGTTTGTGGCCGCTGAGCCCGTGACGGATTTTCCAGGGCGCGGGTTTGCCATCGAAGCGGTTGGAGGCATGGGCAAGAAGGATGTGAGGAGGTTGCTGAGCGGGGTCGGGAGGGCGAATGTCGCCGTACGCAATTTTCCGCTCACAGCGCCGCAGTTGCGTAAGAAGCTCAAGCTTGCCGATGGAGGCGATACCTACTTGTTCGGCACCACCATCCAAGACGGTGGGCATATTCTGCTACGTACCGTTAAGGTGTGATCGCGTAGTGGGAGGATTCTTCCAGTGGCTGGATGGATTGGGACGCTGGGAAGGGTTTGAACGGGATGATTTCTCCAGTGGCTGGAGTTTTTGGGGCGGCTAAGGATGACCGGACATAACAAAAGGGCGTCTGGACTCGCCCAGACGCCCTCTCGTGGCGGATATGATCAGCGCCACCACATGGTCATAAGGAATCCGACCATGATGATGGCAACGGCGATGGCCAGATTCCATGCGCCGATGTTAGGAATCGGATAACTACCGCTCAGGTAGTAGGTCACGGCCCAGATCAGACCGATGATCATCAGTGCGCAGAACAGTGGCACGAACCAACGCGGGTTGGACTTGGTGCCCTTGATGGTCTCTTCGACACGGCGGGTGTTCTCAGCCTGACGATTCATCATGCGCTGCATCTGAGGGGTCAGTGAGTCCTTGTCGACGGTGGCGTTCAGCACCGCTTCGACGCGGTCCATCGGGATGTCAAGATCGTCGTCATCTTCGGCGGACTCGGCAACAGCGTCGTTGTCGGTGGTCTCTTCCGTGCTTTCCGCGGCCTCGGACTGCCAGTCCTCCTGGGTGTCCGCGGTGGTTTCGTGCAGCTCTTCGTCAGCCATCAGCATAGTCTCCTTCAATAGGCTAAAAGTCATAATAGTGGGTAGACTCGAAAGCGGCGAACTCACATCGTAAAACTGCTCAAATTCAGAGCAAACGTTCAGTACTCGATAGGGGAAGGTCCGCATGGCGAAACGTACCGGCAGACATACCGCGAAACGGTCGAAGGTGGCCGGAATCGCGGTGTTTCTGGTATTGATGCTGTCCGGATTCCTGCTGGCGACCAATCTGCGGGTGAACCGTTCCGTGGTGGTCTCCAACGATACCGCCGACCTGGTGGAGCAACGGGTGAAAAGGGTGAACTCGTTGCGCAAGGAAGTCGACGGCCTCAGCTCCAAGGTGGATGACCTGAGCAAAACGCTGAACAGTGAAAGCGGCGATGACTCACAGGACGGTGAGGATGCCGGCGTCGGCACCATGCTGCCTGCCGTCGAAGGTCCAGGGCTGGTAGTGACGCTCGATGATTCGCCGCTGTGGAAGAACATGGTCGACTCGTCCGGATCGACCTCCAATATCAACGACTACGTGATACATCAGCAGGACGTCGAGGCCGTGGTGAACGCGTTGTGGGCCGGCGGCGCGGAATCCATGATGATCATGGATCAACGCGTGCTGTTCAGCTCCGCCGTACGCTGTTCCGGCAACGTACTGCTGTTGCAGGGCAAGAAATATTCGCCGCCGTTCAAGATTTCCGCGATCGGGCCGGTCGACAGTATGCAGCAGGCGTTGGATGATTCAAAGGAGATCACCATCTACCGGCAGTATGTAAACGCGTTCGGCCTGGGATGGAAGGTCGAGAAAAAAGACAAGCTGCATTTCGACGCGACCGATGCGTTGCAGCAACCGTTGAAATATGCGAAAGTCATCGAGAACGATGACAGCAGCGGCGATGCCGAGCAGAAGACGGAAGAGGGAAATCAGTAATGAAGCACGTCAAGCCGGTCGTGGCACGCCAAAGAAGCGTCATCTGGATATTGCTGGGCGTACTCGCCGAAATCATGCTGACCGCGGCGGCCGTCTGCGCGCTGTACATCGCATGGCAGATGTGGTGGACGGGTGTGCAATCCGAACATACGCAGATCGAGACCCGTCAGGCGGTATCATGGTCGGATCCGGGCAAGGCCGAGAACGTGACCATCGCCCAGGCTCAGGAGGGCGATCCGCCGGTGCAGCCGCAGAACGCGCAGGAAGGCGAGCTCATCGCTCAGGTCTACATTCCACGATTCGGCAGTCAGTGGCAGCGCAATCTCGTGGAAGGTACGACACTCACCGAACTCAACAAGCACGGTCTCGGACACTACACGAATTCGCAGATGCCCGGCCAAATCGGTAATTTCGCCTTCGCCGGCCATCGCAACGGCTACGGGCAGCCGCTCGGCGATGTAGACAAGCTGCAGGAGGGCGACCCGATCATCATCCGCACGCAGGATTACTGGTACGTGTATCACTACACGAAGAGTGAAATCGTACTGCCGACCGACGTGGAAGTCGTCTCCTCCAACCCTGAAGAGCCCGGCGCCACGCCGACCAAACGCATGCTGACCATGACCACCTGCGAACCGAAATACTCCACCCCGACCCACCGATGGATCAGCTACGGCGAATTCTCCTACTGGGCCAAGGTTTCCGACGGCATTCCACAGGAACTCGCCACCACCGACACCAACGGCAAGGTCAAATTCATCAACAACGAGAAAGCTTCGTTCGCCTCGGGCATAACCACGTTAGAGCCATGGATCTTCGGCGCGCTCGCCGCTTATGTGGTCATTTTCGCCGCGGCCACGGTGGCATGGCGCTGGCCCGTGTTGGCGGCCATCCACGCAGGGGAACGTGAGAAACCCGATTTCAGCATATACGGCGGCTTGCTGCGATTGCAGCCGGGAGTGCTGCCGATTCGGTTGCTGTTGCTGTTGCTGTTGCTGTTCGCGGCCGCGGCCTCGACGTTCGAATGGCTGTTCCCATGGGCGGCTTCGAACATTCCGATGTTGCAGGAGATGTCGAACTACACGGCTGTGTAGTGAGACACAGGGGGCGATGCGACGACTCGCGCACGTACACTGCTGTTCAACCGTTGATAGGAGCATTATGACCGATTCCGCACGCATTCTGGTCGTAGACAACTACGATTCCTTCGTCTACACGATTGTCGGCTATCTCAAGACGCTCGGCGCGACCGTGACCGTGGTACGCAACGATGCGATCGATCCGGCCGCATCCGGCGTAATCGACGAATATGACGGCGTGCTGATCTCCCCCGGACCGGGTACTCCAGCGGAATCCGGCGCCAGCGAAGGCATGATCCGTCTATGTGCGGTGCAAGGCAAGCCGATGTTCGGCGTATGCCTGGGCATGCAGGCGTTGGCCGAAGTGTTCGGCGCGACCGTAAGCCATGCGCCGACCATCATGCACGGCAAAACCAGCCAAGTGGAGCATATCGATGATGAGATCTTCGAGGGCGTGGCCAATCCGATGACGGCGACGCGTTACCATTCGCTGGCCGTGGAACCGGATTCCGTGCCGGATGAGCTTGTGGTGACCGCCTGGACGCAGGGCGATCATATCGTGCAGGGCATCAAGCATCGTGACCTGCCGATGTATGCGGTGCAGTTTCATCCGGAATCGGTGATGACGCAGGACGGGTACCGGTTGCTGGCGAATTGGCTGAAGGTGTGCGGGCAGGATTCGGCCGTGGCCAGGTCCATGGGGTTGCAGCCGAAGGTTGTGGGCTGATTCGTGCTGAATCCCTGCGATGTGCGGGCCTGACATTCGTTTTGCTGCGGGTGCCGCGAACATGTCTCGATTGGTCGACACGCTACGTTGTTCAGAGGACCAATGCAAAAGGAGCGACATTGAGTCGCTCCTTTTGCATATTGGGCGTATGGCCTTTAGTGGGTGGTCGGGGATGCGGTCGAGGAGGATGTACTGCCTGACGGTGACGGTGACGGCGAGCTGGCTGATTCGGTAGTCAGGGTGATGGTGGCGCCGGAATCGGCCTGCGAGCCACCTTCGGGGCTCATGCCGGTGACGATGGCGTCATCGTCGGTCGAACCGTTCACGGTGACCTGGAAACCGTTGTTGGTAAGCACGCTCTTGGCACTGGATAGCGTCATGTGCAGCACGCTTGGCACACTGACCTGCTGCTTGCCGAGGGACACCCAGATGGTTACGGACGTGCCGAGTTCGACGGTGCTGCCGGAACCCGGATCAAGACGGGTGACCGAACCGGAATCGACGGAATCGGAGTATTCGTTCTCCACATTGACCGTGCCGATGCCAGCCTTATTGAGCTGCTCAATCACCGAATCCTTCGACTGTCCGACCAGATTGTCGGGAATCTTGGTCATGCCGGACGAAATATACAACGTGATGATCGTGCCCTTGGTCTGCTTGGAATTCGCAGCCGGATCCGTGCTCACCACCTTGTCTTTTTCGACGGTGCCGCTATCGACTGTCTTGACGCTGCCCACCTTGAAGCCGGCGGATTCCAGAACGGACTTGGCCTCTTCCTGGCTCTTGTTCGCCACATCGGGTACCGACACGGTCTGCGGGCCGGTGGAGAACCACACGGATACGGTGGAGCCCTTCTCCACCTTGGAGCCGCCCTTCGGATTCTGCTTCGTGACGGTGCCCTTGGTCTGATCGGACTCCGTGTCATCGCGGGCGTCAAGCTTCAGACCGAGCGCATTGAGCTTCTCTTCGACCGTGGTCTGCGAGATGTTCGACATTTCAGTGAAATCCGGCACTTCGACGGTATCGGTCGACGAGTCGCCATGATTCAGCATGTAGACGATGCCCAAAATGGCCAGTAGGGCCACCAGTACGCCCACCACGGAGCCGATGATGATCTGCTTCTTTTTCTTCGACTTGGCGGCGGCAGCGCGCTGTTCCGCGCGGGTCTTCGTGGCGACGCCGCCGTTGGGGCCCGCCAACACCTGTTCGAATTGGCCGGTCACCGGATTGAACGCCTGCGTTGCCGCGCTCTCACCGCTCGTCGGGCTCATCGCCACGGTCGCGGCTTCCTGCTCGGCCTGCTTGCGGGCCTTCACATTGGTCAGATCGGTCAACGGATTGAATGCGGCCGCGACCGGGACGCCGCCGTTCATGAACGTCAGCAGATCGTTCTTGAATTCGGATGCGGTGGCATACCGGTTCTGGCGGTCCTTCGCCATGGCTTTGGCGCAGATCGAATCCCACATCTTCGGCAGTCCCGGTACCACCGAGCTTGGCGGAGTGGCCACTTCGGAAACGTGCTGGTAGGCGATGGCCACCGCGGAATCACCGGTGAACGGCGGCTTACCGGTCAGCATCTCATAGAGCACGCATCCGGCGGAATACAGGTCGGAGCGCATGTCCACGGTCTCACCGCGGGCCTGCTCCGGGGAGAGGTACTGTGCGGTGCCGACCACGCCTTGTGACTGCGTCATCGTGGCGGCGGAATCATCAAGTGCGCGGGCGATGCCGAAATCCATGACCTTCACTACGCCCTGCTCGGAGATCATGATGTTGCCGGGCTTGATATCGCGGTGGATCACACCCATACGGTGCGAGTACTCCAATGCGTTCAGTACACCCATCATCACCTGTTCGGCGTCGCGCTGGCTGAGCGCACCGTTCACCTTGATGATGTCGCGCAGGGTCTGACCCTTCACGTACTCCATCACCAGATATGGCAGATGTTCGGTCTGACCGGTTTCGGTGGTGACGACCTCTTCGCCCGAATCGTAGATGTTCACGATGTTCGGATTGTTCATCTGCGCCACGGAATGCGCCTCGCGGCGGAAGCGGGCGAGGAAGATCGGGTCATTGGCGAAATCGGCGCGCATGATCTTCACGGCCACGGTACGACCCAGACGCGTATCAAGCGCCACATGCACTTCGGCCATGCCACCGCGGCCGACCAGTTGGCCGAGCTGATAGCGGCCATTCGCCAAAGAGGTAGGCATGTTGTTGCTCATCCCTGTTCCTTCCAATCACTGCTGGGCGAGATATGGGGTTTGCTGGCCACACGACGAGGAATCCGACCCCCGGTGGGAACGATCATCGTGTCCGCCAACTGTGTCTGCTGATCGAGCAGACGTCGTTCAATGCGTGTCAGCACGCGGGATACCGCCAGCGCGTCCTTCGGACGGTCGAGCGGATCCTTGGCGAGCATCGACATCACGAATTCACGCAGCTGCACATCCACGGAGTCGGGCAACGGCGGAACCGGATTGTTCACGTGTGCGGCGGCGATGTCAACCGGCGTAGTGCCAGTGAACGGACGATGCCCACACAGGCCTTCATAGGCGACGACCCCCAACGAATAGATGTCGGACTGCGGCGTGGCCTGCTGGCCTTGCGCCTGCTCCGGGGAAATATATTGCGCGGTGCCCACGACCATGCCATCTTGCGTGATCTGCTCCTGGTTAGTGGAGTAGGAGACGCCGAAATCGGTGATCTTCACCTCGCCGGAATCGGAGACCATGATGTTCGCCGGCTTCACATCGCGATGAATCACGCCATGCGAATGCGCCACGAACAGGCCACGCGCGGTCTGAATGAGGATCGGCAGCAGCTGCGTCGGCTCCATCGGGCCGTCGATTTCGTGGAACAGATCGGCCAGCGACTTGCTCGGCACATACTCCATAATCAGGAATCCGATGCCGTCATGCTCGTAGTATTCAAACAATGCGGCGATGTTTGGATGCGCCAAATTGGCGGAATTATGGGCCTCTGCGCGTAGACGAAGCAGTTTCGCCTCCTGGCTGGAGCCCAGATCGCCGCGTAAGGCCTTGATGGCCACCGGGCGGCCGAGCTGAATGTCATAGCCTTTCCACACTTCGCCCATGCCGCCTTGCGCCAGACGGGAATCCAGTCTGTAGCGTCGGTGGATGAGCTGTCCTTCAATCAGTTTCATTCTGCCAGCGCCTCCTGCATCATCGCTTTCATGATCGGACCTGCGGCCAATGCGCCGTAGGAATCCACGTTGTGCACCACCACGGACACCGCGATTTTCGGATCGTCCGCGGGTGCAAATCCGATGACCCAGGCGTCGACGGATCCGTTATTCTCCCCAATCTGTGCGGTACCGGTCTTCACCGCCACCTGCACGCTGTCAATCGCCAATTCGGGATCCTCCTTGGTGACCACGGCCTCCATCATCTGCGTGAGCTTGTCGGCGGTGTCGGCACTGAACGGTCGCGACATCACCTCCGACTTGGTCTGCGAGACGACCGACAGATCCGAGGAGCGTACACGGTCGACCAGCGTCGGTTGCATCAACTTGCCGTCATTGGCGACGGCCGCCGCAATCAGGGCGTTCTGCAACGGGGTAACCACCGTATCTCCCTGTCCGATCGATGCCAGCGCAAGTTTGTCGTCACTCACATCAGTCGGGAATTTCGAAGCCACGGTCATCCACGGAGTACCGGAAGAATCGGTGCCGTCCACGGTGATCGAACTGTCGAAACCAAGCTTCTTGGCCATCGACGAGACCTTATCGTCACCCAGCGAGACGCCCAATTGCGCGAAGGCGGTGTTCGACGAATACGCCATCGCGTCTTCCAGAGAAATCTTGCCGTCGGAGCCGTTGCCTTGCGAAGTGGCGTTCGTCAGTTGCACCGTGGTGCCGGGAAGCGTATAGCTGGCACCGGCGGGAATCTGCGTATCGGTCTGGTATTGGCCGGTTTCCAGCGCGGCGGCCGCGACCACCGTCTTGAACGTGGAGCCGGGCGGGTACAGCTGCGAAGTGGCGCGGTTGAGCATCGGATTCGCCTGGTCGGACGAGAGCGTGTTGTAGTTCTCGTTCACTTCCGACGTGGTGTGGCTGGCCAGCTGGTTCGGATCATAGCTCGGCGTACTCACCATGGCGAGAATACGACCGGTCTTCGGTTCGATGGCCACGGCCGCGCCGTCAAGCGACCCCAAGGCGTTATAGGCAGCCTGCTGGATCTTCGGATCGATGGAGGTCTCGATGGTGGCGCCCTTGTTCTCCTGACCGGTAAACAGCGCTTTGAAACGCTGCCAGAACAGCTGGTCGGACTGCCCCGACAACAGTGAACTACGGGAGGCTTCGATCCCGCTCCACCCGCGCTGGCTGATCGAGAAGAAACCGGTGACCGGTGCATACAGCGGGCCATCGGAGTAGGAGCGCTGGTAGGAGAATGCGTCGTTCGACGGGTCGGATTTGGCGATTACGGAACCGTCCGAGGCGAGAATCGAGCCTCGCGGAGCTCCATACTCATGGTAGAGCGCTCGGGTGTTGCGCGGATCCTGATTGAGCTGGTTGGCACGGATGGCGGTGATGATGGTCGTCGACATGCCCAGGATCACGAACAGGATGATGACGATGGTGAAGAGCTGACGTAACGACTTATTCATTCGAGCCTCCCGTCACGGTGCGTGCGATCGGTTCGGTGGGCTGCGTACGGTGTTTCATGTCGCGGTTGCGCAACGCCTGCATCGCCTCGTATTGGAAGGTATCGCTGTTCAGGTCATCCTCCGGTTTGTTCGCGGCATTCGAAATGATGACCAGCAACGTGGCCAACAGGTAATTGGCGATCAGCGATGAGCCGCCGGCGGCCATGTACGGCAGGGTCAGGCCGGTGAGCGGAATGACCAGCGTGATGCCGCCAACCACGGTGAACACCTGGAATGCCATGGTGAACACCAGGCCAGAGGCCAGCAACTTGCCGAAACCGTCCTTGATCTTCATGGCGGTGATCATGCCGGCGGCGATGATCAGCAGATACAGCATCAGTGTGGCCAACAGGCCGGTCAGACCAAGCTCCTCGCCGGCAGCGGCGTAGATGTAGTCGGAGTTGGCGATCGGCGTGAGCGACGGATGCCCCTGCCCCAGGCCGGTGCCCATCATGCCACCGGAAGCCAGACCGAAAATGCCGGTGACCAATTGGTACGATCCGCCATATTCCTTGCCATACTGCTCCGTACTGAACGGGTGCAGCCAGGCGTCGACGCGCGCGCCGACATGACTGAAGATGTTCGCCGCCAGGAATGCGCCCGCGGCGAAGGCGATGAAGCCGATGATGATCCAGCTTTTACGGCCGGTGGCCACATACAGCATGGATACGAACATGGCGAAGAACATCAGCGAGGTGCCCAGATCGTGCTGAATCACGAGCACGCCCATGGCCACGATCCACACCACGATGATCGGGCCCATATCCTTGATTCTCGGTAGCTGCAGGCCGAGTACCTTCTTGCCGCCGACCGCAAGCTGGTCGCGGTGGTCGAACAGGTAGGAGGCGAAGAAGAACGCAAGGAACAGCTTGGCGAATTCGCTTGGCTGGAACGAGCCGAGGCCGGGAATCTTCACCCAAATCCTCGCGCCATACTGTTCGGAGCCGATCACCGGCAGCATCGGGGACAGCAGCAACACCAGGCCGACCACCATGCTTACGTATGAGAAGCGGCGCAGCACGCGGTAATCCTTGAGGAAGATCACCAGCAGGGCACTCAATACGAGCGCTATGGCCAACCACATCAACTGCTTGAATGCGACCGAGGTCTTGGTCTCCTGATCGATGCGGGCGATCATGGTTACGCCGATGCCGGTCAGCAACATGACGCAGCATAAGATGGTCTGGCTTGCATACGGCTGGAATCGCAGCAATAGGCCCCATGCGGCCAGGAACAGCACTGCTATGAACACGAGCATTCCCATGTAGTTGGAAGGGAAACCACCCGTGGTGCGTTCGAACATCTGGAAGAACGCCACGGCGCAGGTCAGCATGCTGAGCATCAGCAGACCGAACTGCCTCAAGCGGGTAGTGATCATGACTTGTCACCGCCTCGCGGACTCGAGCTGGAGGAAGACGATGCTGAGGCGCTCGAGCTGGGACTGGCCGAGGAGCTGGCGGAAGGCGATGATCCGCCGCCGCTCTTCTTGTTTTCGGCCTGTTGCTGCTTGAGCTGCTTCTTGATGAGCGTCGTGTGATTCTTCGCTTCGCCGTACGAGTCGAAGGAGATGCCTTGCATCAGCTGTTCCTGCCAGCTTGGCGGCAGCTCGGAGGTCTTCATACCGGTGTCGGAGACGGCATGGGAAAGCTTCAGTCCGAAGATGCTCGTCGGGACGCCTTGGAAGATGGTCACGCTGCCGTTGTCGTCGCCGAGATAATACTTGGTCTGGCTCCAACGATACGTACCGACGGCGGCTCCCGCCAGTCCCAGCAGCACCAGAATGGTGACGACGATACCGATGATGCGGTTGCGCTTGGAGTGCGCACGCTTGGTCTTGCGCTGTTGGATCTGCTCGTTGCGGATGGCCCTGGCGACTTCCGGATCGTTCGGATCGGCGGAGACGCGGCCGTCGTTCTTCTGCACGACGGGGATTTCGCCGGTGTCCGGATTGGTGCGATCGCCCGTCTCCTCGCGTACGGTCGACGGCTGCGCCACACGCTGCTCCGGTTGCGGCTCGTTGTCGGTCTTGTCGGGGTTCCTGCCATGACGAAGGGCCGCCGCGCGTGCGGCAGGTGACTGCTTGCCTTCGCGTAGCAGCGGTGCCGTAGCCACCGGCGCGTTGATGATGTCGGCGATCGGCTCGAGGCTCGCGCTGGCCGCGCCGGCCACCAACGGCGTCTGATGCGGCAGATCGAAGGCATCGGCGTTCAGGGCGAGCGTCGCGTCGGCGATCACCGCGGTGACATTGTCAGTGCTGCCTGCCCGCAACGCCATGGAAACGAGGCGCTGCGCACATTCTTCCTGATCGGAGCAGGTCGCTAGCATCTCCTGCAGGGTGGAATCTTCCAGTACGCCGCACAGGCCGTCGGAACACAGCAGCCAGCGGTCGGCCGGATGCGCCTTGCGTACGGCGATGTCGGGGCGGGGGTCGATGTCGAAGTCACCCAATACGCGCATCACGACATTGCGCTGCGGATGGTTGCGCGCCTCGGATTCATTGATGCGACCGGTGTCGAGCAGATGCTGCACATAGCTGTGGTCCGAAGTCATGCGGATGAGATGACCGTCATGCAGCAGATAGGCGCGGGAGTCGCCGATATGCGCGAGTACCCAGTATCCCGACACCAAGGCTACGGCGGTGACGGTGGTGCCCATGCCCGCAAGGCGGCGTTCGCGCTTGGCCTTGCCGACGATGGCGTCATGCGCGGCCATGACGGAGGTCTCCATCATGTGGGCGACGGTCTTCACGTCACCTTGCTCATTGTCCTGCTCGATATGCGCCAGCGATCGGATGGCGATGGTGGAGGCGGTATCGCCGCCGGCATGGCCACCCATGCCGTCGCAGATGGCGATCAGGTGCTCTCCGGCGAATGCGGAATCCTGATTGTTGGAACGTACGGTACCCACATCCGAGACCGTGGTGGAATACAGGAACAATGGTTGTGAAGTGGCGGAAGTCGTCAAAGTCACCTCAATTCAAAGGTGGTTGCGCCGATACGTACCGGAACGCGTGAACCGAGAATCATCGGAGCGTCCAGGCGCTGCTGGTTGACCACAGTGCCGTTGGTGGAGCCCAGATCCTCGATGGCCCACTGGCCGGTTGCGGGATCGGTATAGACGCGTGCATGATGCGAGGAGACGAATTCGTCGTCGAGCACCACGGTGTTCGACGCGGCGCGACCCAAGGTGATGGTGTTGCCGGTCAGAGGGACGGAACTGCCGGCAAGCGGGCCATCGATAACGACCAGCAGAGTGGGTTTGACATTCGAAATCGGCATCTCGTTGGTAGGGATGACGGGCGCGGCCGACGCCACGGGTGCCGGCGCCTCGACCGCCTTGCGCGCGCGACGCTCCTTACGGCGATGAGCCCGCGACTTGCGCGGGCTGAACGTCTCGATGTCCTTGTACAACGAACGGACCGTACAGGCTACGAAGATCCATAACAGTATGAGGAAGCCATACTTGAGGATCGCAAAGGTAAGTTCGGTGAGCATAAAGGCAACTCCCGGGTTGGGGTTGATTACTCCTGATCCTGCGAAGAAGCCCAGTACAGGATTCGGGTACGGCCGATAGTGATGGTGTTGCCATCCAACAGCGTGGCCGCCGGTACCTGATGGCCTTCGACGTATGTGCCGTTGGTGGAGCCCAGATCGCGCGCGATCACATTGCCGTCATGGATGTCAATCTCCAGATGTTTGCGGGAGATGCCGGGATCGTCGATCACGATGTCGCAGTTGGAGCCACGGCCGATGATGGTCTTGTCCTTGGTGAGCAGGTACTGCTTTTCACCGATCTCCAGCATCGGGCAATCCTCGGTCTGCGCTTCGGTGGTCACCGGTACCGCGTTGCCCTGTACGGATTCGCTGGTCAGCTTGAAATCGCTCTTGCTCAGATCGAGATCTTCCTCGAAGATCACCACGACCGGTCCGACGAATGCATAATGCTGGCTCTTCGCATACTGCGTGAGATTGTCGGCCAGCTCATTGGCCAGGGTCTCCGCACCCCATTCCACGATGTTGTTGAAGTCCGGCGTGCTCAGCTTGAAACGGTATTCGTTCGGGGCTACGGTACGGTCGCGAGTAACGGGCATTGCCTCTTTGTCAATCTCGCGCTCAAGAGCGCTGGAGAGGTCAACCGGCTGCAGGTCCTTGGACCCGAACTTAGCGAATACTCCGTTGACGGCGCCTTCCACGCTCTTCTCAAATCGGTCGAGAACGCTCATACTTGTCCCTTTCTATCCTCACCTATCCTACGCGGTAGAGTGCCGAGAGCCAATTTATGAGGCCCATAATTGCAAAAATTCCATGCAAAGTGGGGTGTGAATGGTGATGCGGACCTAGTTCGGTGTCGGTTGTTTGGGTTTCTTTCCAAACTACCGACGGTGAGGTGGGGCTAGGCGTCGGTGGTTTGTGAGAATACCCAGACTGCCGACGGTGAGGTGGGCCTGGGTGTCGGTAGTTTGGGAAGTATGAATGATGCGATTGATGTGTTTCCCCGACTCAAGGCCCGCACTGTGCGATTCACATGCGGCGCGCCCCGTTCCGCCCGTGCGATTGGTGACGGGTCACGGGCGCTGTTCCTGCGATCCGACGGTCCGGAGGATACCGTCACCTCGCTATGGATGAGCGTGATCGACACGACCGGCACCGGCGACGATCGGGAGGTCCTGCTTGCCGATCCGCGCGAACTGCTGGCCGATGCCGATGCGGAAAACGTTCCCGCCGAAGAACGTGCGCGACGCGAGCGTGCGCGCGAAGGCGGCTCCGGAATCATTGCCTATTCCGTCGATCAGGCCGGACGTCGCGTCGTGTTCACCATCAACGGCCAGCTGTTCCTGACCGAAATCCGGGAGGACGGCACCGGCGCACGCACCCGCCAGCTTGCCTTCGAGGATCTGACCCTCACCACGAGCGGGTACGGGCCGGTGCTCAATCCGCGCATCAGCCCCGACGGCCGCCACGTGATGTACACGACCGGCGAGCACCTGAACCTGATCGACATCGCCGATTGGCCGGCTCCGGGGCAGGCCGCGCAGGAGTCCATCACCACGGTATACGGCGTGGACGATGATGCGGCTCCCACCTGGAAGATCGGCCTGGCGGAATTCGTGGCCGGCGAAGAGATGGATCGGTACGACGGTTTCTGGTGGTCGCCGGATTCCCGATACGTGCTGTTCGAGACCTTCGATGCCTCACCCGAGCCGATATGGCACATCTGCGATCCCGCGAATCCGACCATGGGTGCGGCCGCCCGCCGCTACCCGCAGGCGCTGACGGCCAACGCCGACGTGCATCTGACACTGCTGGAGCTCGGCTTCGACGCCGATGGCTGCTGTTACGGTGAGGTGCCGCACGCGGTGGAGTGGGACCGGAAACGCTACGAATATCTGGCATTCGTGAATTGGACGGAAGGGCACGATCCGATTATCGAGGTACAGGACCGACTGCAGCGCAACGATCAGGTGCTGACCGTCCGCGTCGGCGATCCGATCATGCCGGTCATCGCTCCGGAAGCCGAATTCACCGACGAGAACGGCGATGAGGTCGAAACCTTCTCCTTCGCGATTCCCGAATATGCGCCAGGCGAAGAGCCCGGTACGACCCGCGTGCTCGAAGAGCGTCACAACGACTGCTGGCTCGACTTGGTGCACGGCACGCCCGCCTACACGCCGGATGGTCGTCTGGTGTGTGCGGTCAACGACATGGAAGCCGATACGAACCGTCTGAGCGTGGATGGATGTGCGTTCACGCCAACCGGTCTGCAGGTGCGCGAAGTGCTTGACGTGACTGACGATGACGTGCTGTGCGTGGTGCAGCGCACGCCGGAACTGCTGCCGGAATCCGACCTGCCGTATCTGTGGCA